>JAKQWO010000066.1 GCA_029561955.1 Candidatus Cloacimonadota bacterium | reverse complement strand
TTCCTATTACAGATTAAGCCAAGTATCGCAGATCATCTTCCTATGGATCAAACACTATAACAAATCACCATATAGAGCCGATAAGATTGAGCCATGGCAAATGAAAATCAGGCTGTTATGAAAAATGGGGGAACCCCCCCAAAGAATAGTCTTGACAAAAAGGGGCGGTTCATAATAATTGAACATATGTTCACTTGAACGGTGGCCAACTATACTAACTACAAGGAGATCAACATGGCAAGACCAAAAGCAAAACGCATACTGCGAGACCTGCCTAACGTAAAGGGCTTCAGGCCTTTGTGGATGCGCACAAACTACCGCTCGGCCGTCGTCATGCCCTTGGAAGAATATGAGGCCATCCGCCTGGTGGACTATGAAGGAATGACCCATGAGGAAGCATCGCAAAGCATGGGCGTTTCCCGCCCCACCCTTACCCGCATCTATGAACAAGCCCGCAGCAAGCTGGCAACCGCTTTGGTGGAAGGGCGCACCTTTCTGATCGAAGGCGGAGAGGTGAATATCGCTGAACCTCACTACTATTGCGAGGCTTGTCAGCATAAATTCACCGCCACCTCTGAGCATCCAGATTCTGACAATTGCCCCAGTTGCAAATCCCAGCGTGTAGTTTCTCTGAATAAGTGCTTCGTTGAGGGATGCCGCAGGTGTTCACGCTGTCGTTAACCTCAATCCAAATCAATAAATATAAAGGAAGTAAAACATGAAAATCGCAATACCAACCGCTAACAAAGAGCTCTGCTCTCACTTTGGTCACTGTGAAGCTTTCGCCATCTTTACCGTAGAAGAAGGCGAGATCGTTTCCCGTGAAGACATCACCCCTCCCGTGCACGAGCCCGGATCACATCCTGCTTTTTTGAGAGATTTGGGATGCAATGTGGTGATCGCAGGAGGCTTGGGCGGCCGTGCTCAAGATTTGCTCCATGGTTATGGCATCAGCACCGTGATCGGTGTGCAACCCATGCCGCTTGAAAAGCTGGTAACCTGTTATGTAGACGGCAGTTTGGAGGCCGGTGACAACCGCTGTGACCACTAAAAGAGTCGCCATCGCCAGCGGAAAAGGAGGAACCGGCAAGACCACTTTGGCGGTCAATTTAGCCCACTATTTAGCTAAGAAGCATGACACGCTCCTAGTTGATCTCGACGTGGAAGAGCCCAATTGCCATATCTTTATCAAAGGCAAGCCCAGGCAAAAGGAAACAGCCAAACGCATGGTTCCGGGCTGGGACATCAAGTCCTGCTCCATGTGTGGAAAGTGCGTCACCTGGTGCAGATTCAACTCCCTTATCCGCTTGGGAAATACCATCTTGGTGCTGCCGGAACTCTGTCACGGCTGCCATCTCTGCAGCGAGCTTTGCCCGGATGCTGCGCTTCCCATGCAGGCTTTCCCTTTGGGCACCATGAGCTGGATAAAAGATGGAGCGCTGGACTTCATCGAAGCACGCCTGCAGATCGGTGTAGAGCAAGCTTCTCCCCTGATCGGTCAAACTTTAAACTATGTGGATACTCACTTTGCAGGCAAGGAGTTCCAGCTTTTGGATAGCCCGCCGGGAACCTCCTGCTCCATGATTGCGGCTACCAAAACGGCAGATTTTGCCCTGTTGGTGACCGAACCCACACCCTTCGGCTTGCATGACCTGAGCTTGGCTGTAGAGACGCTCAGACAACTCAAGATCCCCATTGCCGTAATTATCAACCGCAGCGGCGCAAATGACGGCATCATCGAGGAATACTGCAGCAGCGAAGACATCCCCATCTGGAGCAAGATCCCGCATCTGCGCAGGATTGCAGGGCTCTATAGCGAGGGGCAGTTGCTCTATGAACAGGTGCCCGAACTAAGGGCAAGTCTGGATCAGATCATCGCACAACTGGAGGAGCTGCCATGAAAGAAATAGTAGTGATTTCCGGCAAAGGTGGCACAGGTAAAACCTCTGTTTGCGCAGCTTTAGCTTACGTAAAACCAGATGAGATGGTGCTTGCGGATTGTGATGTGGATGCCTCTGATATGCACCTGATCTTCCAGCCAAAGGTGCACAAGGATGAGCCCTTCTTCAGCGGCGTTAAGGCTGTTATTGATCCTGCTTTATGCACCAATTGCGGCAAATGCGCTTCTATCTGCAGATTCGACGCCATCAGGCAAGATGAAGCCGCCCACTTTGTAGACCTCTTGGATTGTGAAGGCTGCGGATATTGCGCCTTGATCTGCCCCGTAAATGCGATTACAATGCCCAAACAGAAGGTGGGACGCGTCTTTGGCTCAGACACCAGAACCGGAACTCCCATGGCGCACGCTCGCCTGGATATCGGAGCAGACAATTCAGGCAAGCTGGTAGCCAAGGTGAAAAGCGATTCCAAGGCTTTAGCCACGAAACATTCGCGTGACTACATCCTGGTGGATGGCTCACCGGGAATTGGCTGCCCTGTGATCGCCTCTCTTGCAGGTGCGGACTTGGCTCTCGTGGTCACCGAACCCAGTATTTCTGGCTTTGAAGACCTCAAGCGTGTCTGTGAACTGGCATCCAAGTTTGATCTCAAAATGGCCTGCGTGATCAACAAGGCAGACCTCAATCCCAAGATAGCCTCCGAGATACGCAACACTATGAAACATAGAAATATACCCATCCTGATGGAGCTTCCTTACAGCAATGACTTTTCTGAGGCAATCAGCTTGGGCAAAACCCTGGTCGAATACAACGCACCCCAATGGCAAGCTCAATTCGAGCGGCTTTGGGAGAAAATAATAAAGGAGTTATAATGAAAATAGTAGTGACAGCAAAAGGCGGAAGCTGGGACAGCCCTGTTGATGCACGTTTTGGCAGAGCAGACTATCTTGTTTTCTTTACCGAAGGCTCAGACGAACTGGAGGTAATAGACAACCGAGACATCCAAGACGTGGCGCACGGCGCCGGCCCAAAGACCGCCCAATTACTCTATGATAAAGCACCCGACGTGCTGATCACTGGAAATGGCCCCGGCGATAACGCAATCGCCATCCTGCAACACTTGAACATCGAACTTTACCTGGGCGCTGCGGACATGACCATCCGTGAAGCCTATCAAGCTTACAAAGACAACAAATTAAAAAAAAAGGAGTTAGCAATGCCAAAACTTGACGGAACTGGCCCCATGGGGGATGGCCGCATGGGTAAAGGATTAGGGCCCTGCGGACAAGAAGGACACCCCGAATCTGGCTTCAGAGAAGGCCGTAGAGGCATGGGCTTAGGCCCCTGCGGAAGAGGTGAACAGCACCGCCATGGACATGGTGGCAGAGGATTCCACCATCACGGGCATGGCAGACATCACTGCTGTTGCCATGCACACCATCATCATGGCTACCATCATCACACAACAGACATCTATCCTTACGACAAAGAGTCCTTACAAGCCCACAAGAAGGAGCTGGAAGCGAGGATTGCCTGGATAGACAACCAACTTAAGGAAGAGAATTGATAAACTAATGGAACAGCAAAACAAAGAAGCACAGATCAAGGAAAACTTGGATAAAATCAGGCACCGCATCGTGGTCATGAGCGGAAAGGGCGGTGTTGGAAAAAGCTTCGTAGCCGTAAACTTGGCCTATGGCCTTGCTATGCAGGGCAAGAAGGTGGGACTGCTGGATGTGGACATCCATGGCCCCTCAGTGGTAAAACTCACCGGCTTGGAAGGTGTGCCAATCAGCATGCACGAGGAAAGCGGCAAACCCATGCCTATCAAGGCGCTTTCCAACCTCAGCGTGCTCTCCATCGCCTCCCTGCTTGCCAATGAAAACGATGCCGTCATCTGGCGTGGCCCCATGAAGATGGCGCTGATCCAGCAGTTCTTCAGCGACTTTTATTGGGAAGAGCTGGATTACCTGATCGTGGATTGCCCGCCTGGGACGGGAGATGAAGTATTGAGCATCGTGCAGACCTTGGAACACACTGATGGAGCCGTGATCGTGACTACGCCTCAGGATTTGGCTATTCTGGATGTGAAGAAGTCGGTAGATTTTGCCGAGAAGCTCAAAATGCCCATCTTGGGAATCGTGGAGAACATGAAATTCTTCCGCTGTCCCAAGTGCGGTGAAACCACACCCATCTGGCAAGGCAACCAATTGGAAAAGCTGATCTTCGATCACTTGCTGGATAGGATTGCCGAGCTGGAGATAGACCCCCTGATCGCCAAATCAGCAGACGAAGGCAAGCCCTACATTTACTTCTACGGCAAACAACCCTCTGCAGAGCTGCTGATGCAAGCGGTGGAAGAGCTGATTGCCAAGTGTGAAAACTAAAGACTCATATGAAGTTAGACATCATGCCCAAGCCAGCGTGCTTGGGCTTTTTTTGATCCCTAAAAGTAAAACTCCACGCCAAAGCCCAGATTCTCTTCCACCTCTTCCCTACCTCTGATGCGGCCATCCTTGTTTACATCGATATAATACTCACTGTATCTGCCCAAGAGATTGGCGTTATCAGCGATCTGATATTTAAGTTCGGCGATCACGTGTGCCCGCTCATTGCGCAGACGGATGAAATCTATGCGGTTGGCATCGGTTTGTGAGTAGTAGAGTGAGACCTGCTTGAGTCTGGGGACGAAGCCGGGCGTAACGCCAAACTTGAACCAGAGCGACTTCCCGGCAACCTTACTGCTGCTATACATATCCTGATAACCAAGGCGCAAAAAGGCGTAGTCAGGAAAGTCAGCCTGGAGGTAACCAAACCATCCCAAGGAGCTAGTGGTATTGGCCAGAATCTCATCCTTGGTGCTCAAAAAGTAGTGTTTCCTCCCTGTGTCAGGGTCCACAACCACCTTCACTTCACTACGTTTACCCTCATAGGTTTTATCAAAATAAGAGGGCAGAAAACCGCTGCCGAAGTTGCGAAACTCCAGCTTGGCCTGCAGAAACCTATACTGTGCCTTAAAACCAGGAAAGACGAAGCCGTTGCCATGATTCTTGATGAAAGCCATTTCGCCGTAGGTGCTCCAGATAAACTCGTCTTTCTCCATCAGGGGCAGTTCGAAGTCGAAGCTATATATAGAGATAGGTCTTTTCTCGGTATAGCGGCTCAAGGTATCCGCATAGCAATTCATATCCAAGGAATAATCCGGATAGTAGTTGGCAAAATTGGGGAAAACCTGGTCTACATACGGGTTCATGGAGGGATGGTCTATGATGCTGTTGCCGTTCAGGTCCCAGTCAATTTCATCCGGAATGCCATCGCCATCGGTATCCGCAGCATAGAGCGGCTCATCTGGAAAGCGATCATAGACATCCGGCACTCCATCGTCGTCACTATCCACAAATCTGCCATATTGGTTTCTATCCCAGCCTGCATTAACGCCCAAAGTGATCCTGTTCAACCAATTAAGATCAATCGTCCTCAGCGGTTTACCACGCAGACTGGCGGCTAATATCTGATTGCGAAAGATGTCATGGCTGTAGACCTCGATGCCCATGCCGTAACAATCAGTATTGATGCCGATAAAGCTGCCGATGTTTTTCTCATCCGGATAGCGCAGCATGTTTGAGAAGTTGTTGAAAATCAGCCCGTGCGCCAGAGTATAATCCGCAATACAGCCAGTTTTGAAGTAGAAAGGGTCTCTGCGGTCTCCGTAACGCACATAAAGCAGCTTGCCCACATAATCCTGCCAACTGTCCCAGGTCTCAAAACTAACCTTGCCCTGAGCATCCATAAGCAAGTCGATATCCAAACAGAAGCCAATCTTGCCAAATTCCAGCTCCGGACGTAGACGTATCTGGGAATAGGTCACCCCGTCGATGGTGATGGCTCCCACCGCACAAGTGGCATGGTAATTTAGAGAGTCAGCACTGCTGGGAGCATCCATAAAGGACGGCTCCGGCTCGGGAAGAGTAGTCACTTCCGGAATCTGCTCTTCTGCCTCTTGCGCCCAGATGATCAAAGGCAATAAGATGCAGATGAGTATGATGAGCTGTTTCATGCCTCACCTCCAATATTCATATGCGGACATGTTTATTGAACTTGGCTCCAAGGTCAAGATAATTCTACATCAAGGCTACAGCCATCGGGAGCCTGATCCCAACTTCTTGGAGGAAAACAGCTTGACTCACTCTTTGTTATTTAGCTGCACCAAGATGCCCAAACGCAGGCCAAAGTTCCTTTCCCGATTGTCACCATCCCTGTCTCCGCTATATTCTCCGATGCCCATCTTGTAGTAGGATTGCAGATCGGCATAGATATTGGGTTTGATTGGTGCAAGATAGCCGACTTTGGGAACGAGATAGGAAGCGCTATACTTTTGGGTATGGCCGGGATTAAAGACGTCCTGCCATGCCGACTCACGTGACAGCTCCAAGCCACCGTACAGGTTCTTGTAGAAGAATCTGCCACCTGCGGCGAGGCTGGTTCGAGCTTCAAAACTCACTTTCGCTTTACGGAGGTGATAGCCCACATTCAGGTCTACGCTTATGTTTTCGGTCAAAAACATACTCCATTGGGGATACAATTCCACTATAGTCACAATCTCACGCCTGAAGGGAGTTCCGGAGTAATAATTGTTGGTAGTCCTCACCCCAAGCTGTCCACCGATGAGCATGCTGTTCTGCTGGACGGCAAAAACATGACCCGCAGCCAACAGCGCAACGATGATCAATAAATATCGTTTCATGTTTGTCTCCTGATGTGTTCTGCTTTGATGAGCTTACGCCCTATTGACCAAGGAGAAACTGTATGCCGGCACGTAGGCCATAATCAATAGCATCCTCGTTTTCCAACGCTTCATCCCCATATTCTGTGTTGCCCAGACTGAAGTGAGCTTGAAGGTCAAGGTAGGCAGCGGATGTGATGGGCACCAGATAACCAAGCTTGTTGCCAATCTGAGCACCCTTATATCTTACATGCCCCGTAGCTCTGTATTCATCGAAAGTGGCGATTCTCATTTCCAAACCACCATAGAATTGTTTATAGAAATACCTGCTACCAAAAGCGACACCAAAGGTTGACCTTCGATAATTCTCACTCATCACATGGTGTCTGCTGAGAATCAGATCCAAACTGAACTCTTTTAAAATAAACAAGCCCACTTGTGGATGCACTTCGATAGTGGTAATTGTCGGATGATCGGGTGAAACCTGCTCGGAAGTGATTCCAACCTGTCCACCCAAAAGCAAATCTCCGGCTTTGAAGGCAAAACCTGCGCTCACAGCCAGCAATGCGACAATTAGCAACAGCACTTTCTTCATCTTCGTCTCCTTCATTTTTGCTTTGATAAAAGGGGCATCAAAATGTCAAGATAGTATAAGCAAGATTCAGACCATTGGCAAAGAATTGTTTATCCCAAGCGATGCCAAACCAATCTGGTATCCCCTCCAGAATAAACCCCAATAATGCAATCGAGTTTTCCCAACTCATTTGTCTTTTATGTTTACTCACCCGCTTCGCCCTTGCTTACCCGCAGGGTGATGCCGTGGTGATACTCGGGTTTTTCCCGAGTGGCTCCGAGTAATCACCGGGCGGCTAAGCAAGGAAGGAGTAGGGTCGGTCGCCGAAGCTACCCTACAACGACCGCCGGCCACATTCAAGCGAGACATCAAAAAACGAAGGAAACAAAAAAACCTGAGACCCTCAAGACCTCAGGTTCGTGATAACAATACCATCTATGTCTTACATATTGATATTGAACTGTACTCCCATGCGGAAGCCAAGACCGCTTTCTTCGTTTTTGGTATCTTTCTTGTCACCGGTATACTCGCCCAAGCCCAGCTTGTAGTAGGCTTGCAGGTCGAGATAGGTGCTGGGAAGAACAGGAACCATGTAGCCGATCTTGGGGGTGAGATACATGGCGTTATACTTTCCCTTATCAGGTTTTATAGGCTTGGGATAATTGGTTTTAGTGCTGTTTATAGCATAGGTAAAATCCGCACCACCATAGAGGGTCAAGATGGGGAAATACCTGGCACCCACACCAATACCAAACTGGGAAGTGTCCTTGGTGGTTGCTCCAGTAATGCCTGCTGGCGCTCCTACACGGGCGCCATAGCTCAAAATGAGGTCTGCACTCAGGTTTTCAAGCACCAAACCTGCCAATTGAGGATGAAAGGCGATAGTTTTTACCGCATCTGCGTCGGCATCTGCTTTCTCGGATTTATACTCGAATGTTCCGCCGACCAGCATGCTGCTTGGTTGAAATGCAAAAACGGCACTTACTGCCATTATTGCGACTACGATCAAGAGATACTTTTTCATGTTTTACTCCATGTTTTTTCATTGTATGCCTACTTAAGTCCGATCAAGACCCGGCACACAGATACTATAAGGATAAAGGCAAATAAAGCCAACAAAAAGTTACTGCAAAGTTAGTGCTATCTCAAATATGTTGTTATGGTTGCAGTTATCCTGATGATCAGAATGCGGTTCGGCTACTGGATGAGTAAAAGGCTCTTTTGATCTGCCCTTCGGCAGTGATTTCCAAGGGAAGATCGGGGAAATCTGCCTTGGTGAGCTGGATGATTTTCTTGAGGGCAGCGTTGTTTTCATCAGGAACTGGCCCGCCCTTGCCTTTTTGGATCATGGAGATGACCTGAGCATCAATGAAAGAGCCATCCGGGGCGAGGTTGATGGAGAATATGGGAGCCAGCCCCAAAGAGCCACCCAGCGCAAACAGCTTGTAGGTGGCAAAATTGCCCATGGAATAGACGATGAGCCGGTCTTTGTAGAGATCAACCGCACGGGGAACATGAGGCCCGTGACCCAAGATCAGGTCTGCACCTGCATCGATGGCGACTCTGGCAAATCTATAGGGGTTGCCCCGGTTTTCACCATAAAAGTATTCGGTCTTTTTGGTGACGTGTTGGCGTGCAGTCCCCTCGGCGCCAGCGTGGAAGGAAACGATCACGATATCCGCTTCCTGTTTGAGCTCTCGGATGATCTTTTGGGCTGCTTCATAGTCGTTAAGCTTCAGTGTAGCACGATTGGGGGCAAAGCCACAAAAGCCTACCTTGACACCGTTTACCTCAAAGACCTTGGTGGGACATTCCAACAAACCGGCATAGTGGATTCCCGCTTCATCCAAGAGGCGCATAGTGTTGTTTCTTCCCTTGGCGCCAAAGTCGTTGGAGTGGTTGTTAGCCAGATTCAGCAGGTTGAAACCGGCATTTTTGAGGTGATTCACATAGTGATCTGGGGATTTGAAGGAGAAGACTTTGCCGGAACCAGTCCCCGCTTTGGGAGTGCCGGAACCGCTCAGCAACACGCCTTCCAGATTTCCGAAGAGGATGTCTGCACCCTGTAAATAGGGTATCGCTGCGGTCAATAGATCGGCTCCATCGTTGGGAGGCAAGGAACTGCGGGAGGGATAATTAGAGCCCAGCATGATGTCCCCTACAGCTATCACCTTGAGCTGGTTGGGATTGGAGCGGCCTGTGCTCAGCGACGCCGACTCCAGATCAGCGTGTAGAACAAACGGAGACTGGGTGGAAAACAACACAAGCAGACAGAATAAAAGGATAACCACAGCACGGCCTATCCTTATTGGCGCAAAGGGTTTATGGCTGCATTTGTGATTGCTGAACACGGGGAACTCTCCCAAGGTCTACTCCTATGATTATTTATGGATTTGCAGCTTATTTTTGGGAGGATATTATGTCAAGCTCTATTCGACAAAATAAGTGGCAATGCGGCTTTCAGGCTCAAGAAACCACAAAGAAAGCACCTTGGCCAGCGATCTTTATCTCTCGTTCTGAGGCATCACAAAAAGCCGCCTCTCCCCTATTGAGCTGGATTTTGGAAGTGCTTTTGCTGCAGGTCAGTTGCCCATCCATACACAGGATTATGGCAGGCATATCCAGCAGCAAATCGAGCTGGGATGCGGCATTAACCTGCGCAAAGCCAAGCTTGAACTCATTTGCTTTTTGAGGGAAGAAACGTAAGGCAGAGTTGCTGCTGTTCAGCTTTAGGATTTCTATGGGTAAAGGCTTGAAGATCAAGACGTTGTTAAGCTCTGCGAGGTCTATGTGTTTGGAGGTGAGTCCGGCGCGCAGAACGTTGTCCGATGCGGCCATCACCTCTATTCCTGCACCCTGCAGATAGGCATGCGGCGTGCCGGCATCCAAAAAAAGTGCTTCCAGGGGCTGAAGCTGCACGATGTTCAGATATAGCGGTGCCAGAACCCCACAATCTTGGGGATAAAGCTGGGTGAGCTTCTCAATCCAGGCTTGCTCCAGAGCCCAGGTTTCGGGATCCAAAAGGGAGATATTCTTGAGAGTTTGAGCCAAAACATCGCCTTCCAAACACAGCAGCACAGAGAAGCATTCTTTCCAAGTTTGGGGATTTGGTTCAGCGCAAAACCGCTCACAGGCGGCTAACTTCCTGCTCAGGCCAACAGTCTGCAGGGCTTCGACGATCCGGTCAAAATCCCTAAAGCCGCACATGGCTTCAAAAGGAGTGAGAGCGCAGATGAGCTCCAGCTTGTGGTTGGCGTCCCGGTAGTTGCGCACCTGATCATCCAGAGCCAGGCCCTGCTCATTTTCACGCTCAAAACCGGCTTTGGCCTGCGCTTTATCTGGATGAACCTGGATGGAAAGCGGCTTCTGTGCAGCCAAGACCTTCATCAGAAATGGCAGAGGTTGCTCATCAGAGTAGCTGCTGCCGGCTAAGTGTGGATTTTCCTTCAGGAAAGCGTCCAAGGTTTGCCCATTTATCCAGGCAGGCGCTCTGTGATGGGCTCCCAGCCATAATTCTGCCAGCGGCTCATCGGTTGAAATGCCGATCAGCTCTTGGATGTAGCTGCGAGACCCCCAATCATAGTTTTGAAAACTGCCTTTCAGAGGGTAGATCAAGTGTCTTCCTGCTTTAATCTGCTTTTAAGGAGGCTGAGAACGGGGGTCAAGTGGCTGATATACTTTTCGGCTTTTTTCACCGTCTCGATCGCATCTTCATATTTACCTTTACCGATCTGCAGCCGCAGGATTTGTTCATAAAGGGCGTTGTTGTAGGGGTCTGCTTCCACCGCCCTGAAGAGTATCTCTATCGCTTTGTCATACAAGCCGATATGTGCGGCGCTCATGCCATAGGAAAAGAGGTAGTTTGGCTCTCTGAGAGGTTTGATCCGGTCTGCCTCACTGAAGGCATCATAAGCCTGGAGCCACTTTTGATCCTGCGCATAGACGATGGCCTTGAGAAACAGCAAATGCCCGTGTCTACCCACCTTTTCTTCTGCTTGGCGGATGTAGGCTTGCGCTTCCTGATACTCAGAGGTGCGCAAGAGCTGCTCTACCAAGAGGAAATAGAGGAAGGGCAGGTTGTCCACCTTGTGCAGCAGCTCTTTGGTGAGCGCGATGCACTGGCTTGTCTCGCCTAAGTGCGCCAAAGCCAGGGCTTTATTGTATTGGACATCCGTGAAGGGATTGTTGATCATGTCATAATAGACGATGGCGGTGCGATAGTCTCCGGTGGCAAAGTAGCAGTTTCCCAAGAGATACTTGATGCTGTCATCCTGAGGAGCCAGTTTGGAGGCAGTTTGCAGGTTTTTGATGGCCTTATCAAAGAACTGACGCCGGATATAAAACTCCCCCAGACTCAGGTAGGGCCTGGGGTCTTCCGGATAGTCCTTGACCGCTGTTTCCAGCAAGTGCAACCCGTGTATCCAGTTGCTTTTCATCAGAGCTTCTGCCCTGAGGATGGTGTTGGTAAGCTGTTGATCCGACATCTTAAATCTCTTTGAGTATCTCCTCTATGGCTCGCTGGAGTTGAGGATCACGGTCGGCAATGATGTCGTTGGGGGTGTGCTGGATGATGATATCCGGCATTGCACCTGTGCCTTCCATATTGGTTCCATCCATCTTGTACCATCCGGAACCCGGCAGGCGCATGGACGATCCATCCACGAGCTCATATTCCCATGTGCCAATCACTGCACCGCTGGAAGGATAGCCTACCACCTTGCCCAGCTTCAATTGCTGATACACAATGGGGAAGATCTCGCCATCGGAGAAGGAATGCTCGTCTACCAGCACGATGCTGGGTTTATTCCAAGCGCTATAGGGTTCTGGCCTCGGCTCATAGGTTCTGCGGCGGCTGGTGGTGTAGGCATAGTGCTGCTTGATCAGGATGCTGATCAGCATGTCATGAATACGGCCACCCACGTTGCCCCTCACGTCGATGATGAGTGCTTTTTTATCCACGTTATCCGTATAGAGCTCTTTGGTAAACTGGTCATAGTTTTCTGTGCCCATGGCGGGGATGTGGATGTAGCCCACTTGAGAATCGGTGAGTTCGTCCACCATTTGACGGCTTTTGGCCACCTTGTAATCGTAACCAAACTTCCTGAGTTCGCTCCAGGAGAGGCCATTGATGTCTGCCTCAATCTCCTCGCCATCACGCTGCAGTTTGAGGTAGATGCGTTTGCCGACTTTGTTCATCAGAAGTGAATCCACGGGTGTGTGGGCGGTGATCTCATGCCCGTCTATATGCGTGAGCAGGTCGCCTGCTTGCAGCTTGTAGTAATGATCCAGGCGGGTGTGAGGATAGACGAAGGAGACCTTCAGGCCATTATCCAGCCTATTTTCCAAGTCAAACTCCAAGCCCAGATAGGTGGTCTGATTGAAGCGGCCTCTTTCAGTCTCACGGCGGGGATAGAAGCCGGTGTGAGAGGCATTTACATCACCGATCATCTCTTCCACCACTGTGGCCAGGTCGTCTATGTTGCGGGCTTGCTGAGCGTAGGGCAGATAGAGGTCATACATCGCCTGCCAGTCTCTGCCGTGCATGGTGGGATCGTAAAAGTTGTCGCCAAAGACGCCCCAGACCTCTTCAAAGACTCTGGTATTTAGCGTGGCTTCGTCCCATTCGTAGTCAACATCTACGGGAATCTCCTTGGGAGTGCCGCCGATAGCACAGCTATTGATGGTACCGTTGATGATGTAGTAATAGTTGCCGCTACTATGCTGCACGTTGAAGGTTCTGTAGCCAAAATCCAGCTCGGTTTTGCTGTCTTTACCATAGATGGTAGCACTCTTGAGGATGAAGTTTTTATTGGAGCGGCTGCCGTTGCTAAAGTAGTAGAATTTGTTATCACCGAGCATACGATACAGATAGAGATAAGCTTCGCTATCCTTGAGAATGTTGACCAGACGCTGCTTGAGCCCTGGCCAGTAAATCTCCAAAGTGGGTTTTTCGGGCTCCAGCTCTTCGATAGCTTCCGGTTCTATCTCTTCTGTCTCTTGTGGCTCCGTGGCTTCTTCTACGGGAGCTTCTTCTGCTGGGACTTCTTCTATGGGTGCTTCTTCAAGGGGAACTTCTTCCTGGGGTTCTTCCTCTATGGGTGGCTCAGACTCTTCTTGGGGAGCCTCTTCTTGCTCCTTCGGCTCTGCATCAAGCGCCAAGGCATCCGCCCAAAAGTCTTCGTCATACTCAAATTGATCTCTGGGAACCAAATCCAGCCTATAGATCTCGCCTCCCATAGACAGGATCAGGGAGCGATTGTCCGGCGTCCATCCTAAATTGGAGACATAGCCATCCATATTCATCAGCTTGGTATGCTCTTGAGTGGCAAAATCATAGACATACAGTTCATAGACATAATCCGGACGCACGACTGCATACGCGGCAAAATCCTGGCTGTCATTGATGGCAAGATTTGAGACCATCGGCCAAGGTGCGTTTATGGGCCTGAGGTTGGTAAAACCGCTATCTGCGATCGCCACCTGCGAGCTCATCACCGCTCCATCGTAATATAGCACCCACTTCCCGCTCATATCAAGGTAAAACCTATTCACATTGAGACTGTCCGAGCCAAACCATCTTACCTTGGTAAGGTTGGTGGGATCATCGATGCTGGTAGTAAAAAGCTTCTCCTTGCCCTGATACAGCTTTTGGATCATCAAGGTGCGGTCGTCTTCCATGAATGTCATATTGCTAATGCCACTCTGATCGAAAGTGATGCGCTTGGGATCACCTCCCTTCACAGGACGCAGGAAGGCATCATATTTATATTCAAAAGCCATCAGCTTCTGGTTTTCTGAGACGGTTACCTTTGAAATGTCGTTGCGGGCTTGGTCAAAGCGGACGCTATCCTGCCACATATCCTCCGGGATGTTGATGTCCAGCAGTGTAACTTGTTGTCCTTTAGGTGCGGCGGGATCGTATTTATAGATTTCGTCAAAGTGTTCAAACACCACTCTCTCGTTATTTTTAGCCACGCTTATGTCTCGGGCAGACCATTTATCGAGCTGGCTGAGCTGCTTTGGCGATTTGAAATTCAGGTTATTGGTCTTGAAGACCTGAAATCTCTCACCATCGGATTGGCAATAGAATAAGGCGCCGCTGCTATGAGAAAAGCGCGGGTAACGGTAAGAATACTTGCCATCCGTGAGCTGGGTATACTCTTTGGTTGCGATGTCTATCTTCCAGAGATTTCCGCTCATAGAGCCGGTATAAGCCTCACGATAGGGATAGCCGTAGCGGTTGAAAACGATGGATTTATTATCCGGTGAAAGCGTGGCAAATCTATCGCCCACCTCAGCAATCAGAGTGGGACGGCTGCCATCGAGCGTCATTTTATAGAAACCCGAACCAAAGCGGGGATTGTATTTGGTAACCAGCAGAGCATCCGAATCCTTAAACCATTCCACCACGCTGTATCCTTCCGATATGATAGCTTTAGCATCGCCACCTTGAGGTGAGATCAGGTAAGGATAGGTCACTCCGCCGCGGTTGGAGTTGAAGGCAATCCACTTGCCATCGTAGGACCACTGAGGCCCCCATTCAGCAGCTTCGGTGGAGGTGAGCCGACGTGCGTCACCTCCGGCAAAATCCACAATCCAAAGGTCTTCATCATACACAAAACACACCTGCCTGCCATCAGGAGATATGCTGGGATCTCTGGCAAACAAGGGCTTGACGGCCTGCAAGAGACTGGTCATACACAGAAATGCTGCAATAGCGAGTAACGCTGTCTTTCTCATCCGTAAATCCTTATTCATTCTTTTCTTCTATATATAAGCCGCTCTGGGCTTGCTGTATCTCGTAGCTATGCTTCAAAATCCTCACCTTGAGCTCTGGTTGAACTTCGCCGCTGATTGCGATCTTGGCTGGTGCTCTGTCTTCATCTGTGAGAAAATGCTCCAGTTCTCGATCCAGCTCTACCTCTATCTTGCCAATCTTCTGGGCTATCTCTTCCGCTTGTTGCACGGAGCCCTCCTGCTTGGCATGCACCAAATCCTTGGTGAGCTGCATGAGCAAAGTTTTATAGAAGGGACTGATGGTGATCTCCAACTGGGTGAAGTTTGCGGCGTCCTGTACGCCGATAAAGCCAGCTTTGATGCTGCTGATGCTCTGCACGTTGCTGTTGCTGATGCCGCCATCGTCATAGACACGCACACCCAGCTCACCCACGATCTCACTCTTGTCTATGCCGCCGCAATTGAGCTGGCTTTTACACAATAGGCGTGTGCTTTTGATAAAGCTACTTTCCACCGAGCCCAAGACTTCCAGGCCAGGCTTACGACAGTCTTGGATATCATGCTTCACCTGCAAATCTCCCCCACAATAGACTTGGCTTTGGCTGATGCGGCCTGTTACCAACAGGTTGCCGCCCACCCACAACGAGCTATCCTCCACGTTGCCATCCACGCTCAGGCTCACGGGTAGACGCAAGTCCTGCACTCCCCTGAGGTCGCCGCTGACGTAAAGCTCGTCTATAATGTGCATGCGTCCCTCGTCATCAATGCTGACGTAGCCGGCCTTGGTGCTGGTGAAGCGTCCCTTTTCGCTATCAAAGACCACGTTCTGGCCGGCAAGGCTCTTGTCGCCTTCCATCTGCTTGGGATCAAAGCTGATCATCTCGCCTAAGACGTTGTAGATGCTGCCTTCACGCTCAAAGATGTTGTCGCTAAAATCAGCCAATACGGTTCCCGCTTCCAGGCAGGAGAGACCTGAGATGCGCAGCGGGTCTATCTTGGCGCTGAAGTCTTTGGCTTCCTCCAGATCAAAATAGTGGTTGATGGTCTGATGGATGGACGTAGCTTTGCACATGGCGATGGGGAACTTGAGGTCAAACTCCCGCAGCAGATTGTGTTTGCGAGCGTAGCGCAAGGCGCCTTCAAAGCCATACTTGATACCTGCTGCGTCGATGAGCTCCAGGATTTCCTGCTCGTTGATGAGCCTACCCGTCTTCTTGATGGTCAGCCAGGCGGAAAGCTTGTCTTCGCTGATTTCCAAAATCAGGTTTGCTTGTTTATTCGTAAAAGTGTTATTCATGCTCTATCCCCACTATGTTGATCTGCCGAAGCTTGCTGCCGTCTCTACGATAGGAGTGGTAGCTTCGGTCTTGGTAGGTGCAATTCATGTCTTGATCTATATCTCTAAAAGCCACACCCGCTCTGAGCAACTGCTGAAACACGGCCAAGCGGATGTCTATCTGATTGCCTTGATTGAGCCTTGGATACAGCTTCTGCTCTTGCATGGCGATGACAAACTCCTCATAGAGCTCCGCACTCACCTGATAATGCTGCGCACAGATGCAAGCCCCTATCCACACGCAGAGGTCTTGAGGCAAGATGCCAAAATGCTCTTTCAGCATATCGATAGCTTTGCCCACGATGTTCAGCCGGGTGCCATCACGTCCAGAATGCAAGGCTGCCACAGCTCGATGCTGTTTATCCATCATCAAGACAGGCGCACAATCTGCAGTGCGGATCATCAGATACTGCTCCTTGGCAGCGGTGATCAGTCCATCCACTCCTGCAACCTTCGCCTTATCCCCAAAGCCGGCACCACTGTCAGCCTCTGTGCAGATGTGTATCTGATTGCCATGCACCTGTTCTGCGCTCACCACTTGGGAAAGCGGGATCACCTTATCCTCGATGCGGATACAGCTCTGCGAAAGAAGCTCTCTGTATTCCGGCTCCCTTTTCCCAAGGTAAAAGTAGTTTTTCATGTCTTTAGAGTATGAAGCGTGCCAAATCTTCGCTTTCGATCACCTCGGCCACCTTTTCCCTCACCAGAGCGGGAGTGATCTTCACTTCCTTGAGGTCGGGGCTGGGCATCTCAAAAAGATATTCGTCCAACAGTGTGTTCATGATGGTGTGCAGGCGTCTGGCGCCGATGTCTTCCATCTTTTCATTTGCCAAAGCGGCATACTTAGCGATCTCGGCAATGGCTTTCTTCTGAAAGGTAAGCTTGCAATTGTCTGCAGCAAACAGGGCTTGATACTGCTTGACAAGCGAGTTTTCCGGCTCCACCAATATGCGCTCCAGATCCGCCTGAGTGAGGCTTTGCAGCTCCACACGGATGGGAAAGCGACCCTGCAATTCCGGGATCAAATCCGAGGGCTTGACCGTGTGGAAAGCCCCGGCTGAGATGAAGAGGATGTGCGCTGTATCAATGGGGCCGTATTTGGTGGGCACCACGCTGCCTTCCACGATGGGAAGCAGGTCTCGCTGCACGCCGCTACGTGAGACGTCGATCTGTCCATGTTTATCTGTGGAGGCGATCTTATCTATCTCATCAATGAAGATGATGCCGTCGTTTTCCACCGAGTAACGTGCCGCTTCGATTACCTTGTCTCGGCTCACCATGCGGTTTGACTCCGTCTCCAGATAGTAGTTCAAAGCATCTTTGACGCTCATCTTGACGCGCTTCTTTTTGTTGAAGGGGCTGGGAAAGATCTGAGACATCACATCAGCGAAGTCTATTTCCGGCGTTTCCGGCCCCGTTGGCATCAGAAACTCCAAAGTCCCTCCCATGATCTGCGCCTCGACAACTTCCACCTGCCTGTCATCCAGTTCCCCGTTCTCAAGCATTTTTCTGATATTCGCCTTGGAGTCTTTATACCAAGACTCTTTGTCGTCAGTCGAAGACTTTTTCTTGCCCTTTGGTTGGGGCACCAAAGAATCCAACACCTTGGATACGGCGATCTTATACGCCTTGTCGTAGACCTCATCCATCATGCGAGCTCTCGTCTGATTCACGGCGCTGTTCATCAGCTCCCGCACCATAGATTCCACGTCTCGTCCCACATAGCCCACTTCGGTAAATTTACTGGCTTCCACCTTGATAAAGGGTGCATCCACCAGTCGGGAAAGCCGCCGGGCTATCTCCGTCTTACCCACTCCGGTTGGGCCTACCATGATGATATTGTTTGGCATGATCTCATCTTGGAGCTCGTCCTTGATCTGCTGTCTACGCCAACGGTTACGCAGCGCAATCGCCACGCTGCGCTTGGCCTCATGCTGACCCACGATATATTTATCCAGCTCCGACACCACCTTTTTGGGCGTGAGTTTTCTATTGTTTGTGCTCATATCTCTTCACTTACCAGATTGTCGTTTGTATAGATGCAGATTTCTGATGCGATGCGCACAGCTTCCGTGACCACTTCCAAATTTGAAAGCTTGCTATGCCTCACCAAGGCTTTAGCGACGCTGAGCGCATAGTCCCCGCCCGAACCGATAGCCGCCAAACCATCATCCGGCTCCAGCACATCGCCCATACCACTCATCACTAATAAGCCTGTGGTATCACCAGCGATCAGCATCGCCTCCAAGCGCCTCAGATACTTGTCGCTACGCCATTCTTTGGCCAGTTCCACCGCTGCTTTACGCAGGACGCCTTTGTTTTCCAGCAGCTTGTCTTCAAACATCTCAAACAGCGTGAAAGCATCTGCCGTAGCACCGGCAAAACCGATGATCACCTTGCCATCAAAGATGCGCCGAATCTTGATTGCTTTACTCTTGACCACCGCATCACCCATGGTGACCTGTCCGTCTCCACAGAGTGCGGTGTGTCCGTTTCTATGAATGCCCAAGATAGTGGTTCCTTGCCATTTATTCATCGTCTTCTTCCTTAGTTTCGTTATCCAGTTCCACTGAGGCCGGTTCGAGATGATCCCCTGCGTCTGTTTCGTGTTGCAAATCCGGTGGTTCACCTACCGTCGCTGCCGGCTCACAGTGCTCAAAGCGCAATTCCTTTGCCTTATCATATTTAGCCTGCACCAAAGGCTTAAATTCCTCGTCTATATTATCCAGAATCAGCCCAAAGATGTCGTCTGTGCCCAAGGTCTCCTTCTCAAAGAGCTCTTTGCTCATCAGCTCTAACAGCTCCCGATGATCGTTCATGATCTTAACTGCCTCTTGATGTGCATTATTGATAAAGCTGCGGATCTCTTCATCCACTATCTTGGCGGTTTCGTTGCTGTAGATGTCTCTGGAAACCAGCTCCCGCCCTAAGAAGACTTCACCTTGATCACGTCCTATGGTCATCGGCCCGATCTTTTCGCTCATGCCCCAACTGCAGACCATCTTCTTGGCGATCTCGCTCACCCTTTCCAAATCATTGCCTGCGCCGGTGGTAAGCTCGCCAAAGACAACCTGTTCCGCCGCTCTACCACCCAAAAGCTCCACCATCAACTGCTCCAGATAGCTACGTGAATAACCCGTTCTATCCGTCTGCAAAAAGTGCGTCGCACCCATGGCAAAACCTCTGGGGATGATGGACACCTTGTGCACCGGCTCTGTCTTGGGCTGAAAGATGCTGGCCAAAACGTGCCCGATCTCATGATAGGCGGTGAGCTTCTTATCGTCATCAGGGATGACGCGGGAACGCTTTTCCTTACCCAAGACCAGCTTATCCTTGGCTTCTTCAAAGTCCAGCATGCCGATCTCTCTCTTGTTTGCACTGGCGGCAATCAAAGCAGCTTCATTGACGATATTGGCCAAATCCGCTCCACTGAAACCAGGCGTGCCCCGTGCAATCAGCTCCAGATTGACATCCTCTGCCAGCGGAACCTTGGCAGCATGCACCTTGAGAATCTCCACTCTACCCTTGATATCGGGAAGATCAACCGTTACCTGACGGTCAAAGCGTCCGGGTCTAAGCAGCGCAGGATCCAGGATGTCCGGTCTGTTGGTAGCTGCGATGATAATCACCGCTTCGTTTGGCTCAAAGCCATCCATCTCCACCAAAAGCTGGTTCAGCGTCTGTTCGCGCTCATCATGTCCACCGCCCAGTCCCGTGCCTCGATGTCTGCCCACGGCATCTATTTCGTCGATAAAGATGATGCAGGGGCTATGTTTCTTGCCTTGATCAAAGAGATCACGCACTCGCGCTGCTCCCACGCCCACAAACATTTCCACAAAGTCGGAGCCGCTGATGCTGAAGAAAGGCACGCCGGCCTCGCCGGACACCGCCTTGGCCAGCAGCGTCTTACCCGTTCCGGGACGTCCTACCAAAAGCACACCTCTGGGGATACGGCCACCCAATCTTTGAAACTTCTTGGGGTCTTTCAAAAACTCCACAATCTCCTGCAGTTCCTCTTTGGCTTCATCCACTCCGGCCACATCTTTGAAGCTGATATTGGTCTTGCTGGGCACATGCAGCCGTGCTTTACTCTTGCCAAAGCTAAAAGCCTTAGTATTTTGGTTATTCATACCCCGCAGGAAAAACATCCAGAAGGCGACCAGCAAGATCAGCGGCAGCATCAGCTCCAACACACGTCCCCAATTTGAGGGCTTGTTGGTCACCACCGTCACGCCCCGCTCCACCAGGCTGTCTACCAGGGCGGGATTGGCAAAGGGCATCACCGTGTGATATTTTGCGCCTTGGATATCGGTGTAAAAGATGTCACGCTCGGTAAATTCAGCTCTCTTCACGCTGCCTATCTTCACATTGGCGGTAAATTCTGAATAGCTGGTATTCTTGATCTTAGCCCGGCCTCCACCCCAAAAGGTGAAGAAGAAATAGACCAAGGCTATGATCAGCAGCAAATAGGTAAAGGGAGCAAAGGGCCTGCGAGGACTGACCGGCAGATGCGGTGGCATCTGGTTATCCTGTTGCTGCTGTTGCTGTTGCCCCGGAGGCGGCATAGTGGAAGGCCTTTTAAAACCCTGCTTCTTACTGCGACGCTTGACCAATATGATGCGGATGATGCTGAAGAGGCTGATCACGACAATGATCCCGATAAACCAATCCATTAGCTTGCCAAACCTGGTAAAAGCTCCACCCAGCTCCTCCGCAGGCAGTTCAGTTAGACTCTTAGTTTCTTCGGCTGCAGCTTCAGCTTTTTCTGCAGCAGGCTTTGCCCCTGTAGCCACGCTGTCCACCGTAGCAAACATCAGACCGATGCCCAGCAGCAGCGCCAGTATTAGAGTTATCTTTCTCATGTATATATGCTTTCCTTCAAGATTCCAATATAAGGCAGATTGCGGTATAAACCATCATAATCCAGACCATAACCCACCACAAATTCATTGCCCACGTTAAAACCAACATAGTCGATCTTCAATTCCTTGGCATGTGCCTCAGGTTTATTTAAAAGAGCGCAAACCTTGACCGAGGCAGGCTTGTGACGCATCAGATAATCTCTGATATAACGGATGGAAAGCCCGCTATCGATGATGTCTTCGACCACGATCACATGCCGGCCTTCGATGTTGACATCGATGTCTTTGCGGATCTTCACAGCTCCACTGGAAGTAACACCACTGCCATAGCTGGAAATAGCCATAAAATCCACTTCCAGCGGGATGTCGATCGCCCGGATCAGATCCGCCATAAACATAAACCCACCCTTAAGGATGCCAATCAAAACCGGCATCTTTCCCTCGTATTCTTGGGATATGCGGCTGCCCAATTCTTGCGTGCGAGCCCTGATCTGCTCCTCAGTAAAGAGAACCGCAGTGATATCCTCATTCATTGTGCTCATTCTTTCTTTCCTTTTTGTTTTACTCGGGACATGCGCTTGGGCCTTTCGTCCAAAGGCTCGGCGATGATCTGCAACAGCTTGGCCGAGCTCGCTTGGGGCAAAGCCCGCTCATCCACTCTGTAGCCCACCACCCAGAGAATCCGCCCTCCATCTGAGATGATGGGCACCTGATCCCTCAGCCGCTTTGGAACTTTGGCATCGATAAAAAAGTCTTTCAGCTTCTTACGATTGCTCATACCCGAAGGGATGAACCGATCACCCGGCTCACGACTCCGGATAATGAGCGGCCAAGCGATGTCATCCGCAGCCAAAACCACGTTCATCTCGTTGGGTTCATAACCCTTGGGCAACAGCTTCAGGTTTTTAAACTGGAAGCGGTAATTGCCAAACACCGCCCAAACTCTATCTTCTTCCACCGTCTGCGGTTGCAAGTCCGGAGTCTCCAGCTCACCCCAGTTGAAGCTGATCAGATCATATTCTCGATAGACGACCACCTCGTTGGAGAGATGCAGCTTGGCACTGCCGCCTCCCTCCATCAGAGCCTTGATCGCCATAAAGTGAGAATTGAAGAAGTCCATCTCTTCCAGACAGGTCTGGCTGTAGCAATGCTTGAAAAAGTAGTAAAGCTCGGTATCCGAAAGCTTTTTCAGCCCCTTGATCTCAAAGCTGATCAGCCCCGGCTCGCTTTCTATGCGCCTCTTCTTGAATCGCTTTGCCGCTTGCGCCTTAAAATAGGCATCCGCATCCTCCATCACAGAGGCCAACTGTGACAGCTTATCCAAAAGATCAGGAGCATAATTGGCTTGCAAATAAGGAATCAACTCCTGCCGTAAATGATTGCGCTTGAAGCTGATGTCCTCGTTGGTAGCATCTGTGGCCCACTGAAATCCGCACTCGCTCACGATAGCCTGCAATTCCGCACGCGTAAAATCCAAAAGCGGATGCAAGAGCCTGTTCTGCTTGATCCGGATACCCGCCATGCCGTTGATGCCCGTGCCCCGAAACATATTCATCAGGATGGTCTCAGCCTGGTCTTCCTTCTGATGACCCAATACGATGTAATCAAAATTGTAAATATCCAGCAGGTGATAGAGAACCTCAAAACGAGCCTCACGAGCCCGATTTTCCAAATCTCCACCCTCTTCAAGCTGCACCCGCCGACAGATCACCGGCACGTTGAGCTTGAGACAGACCTCCTTGACCAAAGCCTCGTCCCTATCACTGTGCTCACCCCGCAGACCATGATTTACATGACAACAGAGCAAGGTGATGGAGCTCTGCAGACGCAGCTTGGAAAATAAACACAACAGCCCCAGCGAGTCCGAACCACCGGACACGGCTAAAAGCAGCTTTGCACCTGCGGCAAATAACTGCTTATCATCTATGTGGTTGCGTAGCTTGGTCAAGCCACTTTCCAGCGCAAGCATTGGGGCTCCTTGTGATATTTGTAGGAATGACTATACTTTTTGGGAGGGCTGGGGTGTCAAGTCTTTTTAAGTCGTCAGTTGTCAGTCGTCAGTCGTCAGTCGCTTCGCAAGATGTGTAGGTGAGAGTTCTCTTCGGCAAAGATCGAGGTCACTGTGGAGCTTTTTCTTTTTTCCACGAATTACACGAATTACACGAATGGGGCGACTTCGTCGCAGTCGTCAGTCGTCAGTCGCTCCGCAAGATGTGTAGGTGAGAGTTCTCTTCGGCAAAGATCGAGGCCACTGTGGAGCTTTTTCTTTTTTCCACGAATTACACGAATTACACGAATTACACGAATGGGGCGACTTCGTCGCAGTCGTCAGTCATCAGTCGCTTCGCAAGATGTGTAGGTGAGGGTTCTCTTGTATGGTTGCTATGGCAAGCGACCACACAAAGGACACATGCATATGCACTACCAGCGCACCCGCTCACTCTCTCACTCTCTCCTTCTTCGACAGGTTCGTGTTAATTCGTGTAATTCGTGGACTTTCTTTAAAACATCCGTGTTCATCTGTGTAAAAATTCTTTCTATCTTTGGCCTCAATCTACGTTACAGAGCACGCTTATCTTCAATCTTGCGCAGCGACTGACAACTGACGACTGACTACTGACGACTAGTAACAACGACTGACAACTAGCTACTTCAGCCTGGGGTCAAACTTTTCTGGGTTGTTCATCATAGATGTTAGCATTCTACGAATCTCACTGTATTCTTCAATTAGAGCGTTGTGTGTAGCCTCGTCAATGTACTTAAATCTAAGGCAAAAAGCTAACCAGACTTCTGTTTCCATTTGCTCAGCCAAAGCATCGCTGAGTTTGTTTACGAATACTTTGGGATAGTTTTTCCTTCCCCATCCTTCTGCAAGATTGGAACATACAGACCTCGACGACCTCCGGATCTGGTCTGTAAGCGAATACTGTTCTTCTTTAGGAAATGATCTTGTGATTTCATATATTCTACACGCCAATTCAAAGGACTTTTTGTAGACTATCAAATCTCTAAAACTCTTTATTGCTGCCATTATTACTCCTTATTTGTGTAAAGCTCATTCGTATCCTTGCAAATGCGTCAGCTACTGACGACTGAAGACTGACGACTGACGACTAACAAAAAAGAAAGCCCCGAGGAAAACCCCGAGGCTTTTTTTGTCCAAAAAGGGACTTTATTTCACAATAACCATCTTCTTGGTCACGTTTGTGGTGGGGGTGCTGAGCTTGTAGAAATAGATACCGCTGCCGCAGTTATTTCCACGTGCATCTTGACCGTTCCAGGTAAGCTTGTGAGTGCCTTGAGATACTCTGAAGGTCTTCACGGCTTGACCAAGGATGTTATAGATGGTCACGGTGCCATTCTCACCTTCCTTGATGCGGACATCAATCGAGGTGCTGGCTGATTGTTTGAAGGGGTTAGGATAGGCATTGTCCATGGCGGAGGCAGTGGGAAGCACAGGAGGAACTTCTCCCTGTACTGTCACGCTCACGGGTTGACCATAGAATTGGCCTGCACCGGTAAGTTCGACGGCTTCCAGCCAATACCAGTAGGTGGTGCCGATTTCCACATCCTTGTCTTCCAGGTTGTACACCTGCGTGGTGCTGGTGTTGGTAGCGGGAATCAAGGTGGGGGTCAGCAACAGAGCAGAAGCTTGGTCTGCACT
>JAKQWO010000037.1 GCA_029561955.1 Candidatus Cloacimonadota bacterium | reverse complement strand
CTTTAGGAGGTTAAAAAAATGAAAGAGATGAAAAACTTGTTTTTGTGTTGTGTGCTGCTCTGCGGAGCGGCGGTTTTGATGGCGCAGGTGCCCGAATGGGAATCTGCTCGCAGATCGGGAGGGAGTGGCACGGATTATTGCCGTTCCATAGCGATAGACAGCCAGGGCAATCAGTATGTGGCTGGGGCTATTACTTACAGCGGAAACATGAATATCTATATCGCCAGGCGGGGACCAAGTGGCAACTGGCTCGGGGGTGTCCAAGCGGGAGGGCCATCCACCGATGCGGGACGTGGCATCGCCGTGGATGGCGCGGGCAACGCCTATGTGACCGGATATTTTCAGGGCGCAGCCACTTTCGGCAGCCAGACCCTGACGGCAAGCGGAAAAGATATCTTTGTCGCCAAACTGAGTCCAAATGGCAATTGGCTCTGGGCTGTCAAAGCGGGAGGGACACACGATGACGAAGGACATGGCATCGCCGTGGATGGTGCGGGTAATACCTATGTGACCGGGTTTTTTAACGGCGCAGCCACTTTCGGCTACTTTACCCTAACGAGAGGTGGACCTTTTGTCGCCAAACTGAATCCAGACGGAACCTGGGTCTGGGCCATCAATACGGAAGGGACAGGCGCGGGCAATGGAACTGGCATCACTCTGGATGGCGCGGGCAACATCTATGTGACCGGATATTTTACTGGCACAGTCATTTTCGGCGGCCAAACTCTGACGGCAAGTAACCATGACATGTTTGCCGCCAAGCTGGATCCCTTCGGCAATTGGCTCTGGGCTGTCAAAGCGGGGGGATCGAATGTTGACGAGGGACGTGGCATAGCCTTAGATGGGGCGGGTAACGCCTATGTGACCGGACATTTTCAGGGCGCAGCCACTTTCGGCAGCCAAACCCTGTCAACAAGTGACGCTGACCTGTTTGTCGCCAAGCTGGACCCCTCCGGCAACTGGCTTTGGGCTGTCAAATCTGGGGGAGCATCTTCAGCCCTGGGTTATAGCATCGCCGTGGATGGCGCGGGCAAAGCCTATGTGACCGGGTTTTTTTCTGGCATAATAACTTTCAGCAGCAGTGCCCTGACATCAAGTGGAAATTGTGATGTGTTTGTCGCCAAGATTACTACCTCGGGAAACTGGCTCTGGGGTGTCAAAGCGGGAGGGCATGACAATGACTATGGAGCTGGCATTGCCGTGGATGCCGCGGGCAAGGTCTTTGTAACCGGGTATTTTGAAGGCACAGCCACTTTCGGCAACCATACCCTGACGTCAATTGGAGATTACGATATCTTTATCGCCAAGTTATCGTATGTTCTGCCCAAAGCACCGGAGAATGTGCATGTAACGATGAACGGGCAAAACGCTGTGATCACTTGGGACGCGGTGACGGAGAATACCCACGGCCAGCCCATCACGCCGGATGGTTACCGCATTTACAAATCCTCAGACCCCTTGGGAGGGTTCACATTGCAAGGCAGCACCTCCTACAACAGCACTACATACACCCACTCCATGGTGGGAGCGACTCAGCCCAGGATGTTCTACCGTGTGAGGGCCTACAAAAACTAAGCCCATGAGCGGGGTTGATCCGCGGAGCAGGGAATGACCGAGGCAGAGGATTAAAACGCCTCAGTGGTCGATGCTCGTTCTTCGCTGGTCTCCGGTGTGGTGTTACGTTAGTCCGAAAACCCGATCAGGCCGCCACTTCGTCTTTTGGTATTATCAGAGACGGCAAGGCCTCTATCGGTTGCGGCAGAGGTGGCGCTGGATGTCTTTGCGCCACTTTATGGCGTTCGCTCTGCACGGTTTCCCAAGCTATTGTTTGAAGCAGCAGAGCCTGCGCGGGGCTGATTTCCGGAGGGCGGTAGCTGTTGCCGATGGGATTGATGTTCCAGATTCCGGCTAACATCGTGCAGGCCACCAGATAGGTTCCGTAGATGCTGGGATGGTAGTTGTCCGGGGCATACAGGCTGAAGGAAAGTGTGTCCTGATTGGCGTTGTGGAAAGCCACTCCGGCCGGCAAGACCAGCGCATCCAAATAAGCGCCGATATAGTAATACGCATCCCGGATGGGCACATACATCTCAGGATTGTTGCGCCAGGCCCAGGTCATGTAAAACCCCGTCAGGGCGCCGGCTTGGTTGATGGCGGTGTTGAGTTGGGCGGCGTATTGGTAGAAGAGGGCGGGATCGGTTTGGGGCCTGCTGCTTTGCTCCTGCAGGATCACCAAATCCCAATCCCCTGTGGCGATGGCAGTCAGCGTGTTCGGATCGTTGCAATGGTTTTCCAAGGTGAATCCACCTGCGGTCTGGGCTTCCACCACGACGCGCCATTCCGGATGCGCCGCGTTGACCAGATACTGTAAATGGGCGTCCACTCCTCCGTTGCAATAGGTGTGGCTGTTTCCCACTAACAGAACCCGCCGGCTCTCTTCGTAGGGCAAGCCCCAGCTTACCGTGACTTCCAGCCCGCCGGGGACGAAGTGCAGCGTGATATGGACGGTCGTGGTTTCGCCTGGTTTGACAATCCCCGTTCCGCTTCCGGTGGCGATCAGCAGGGAACCATTGTAAACGCTGACATCGATGGCGTAGGTGCCCATCTCGAGCTCGCTAAACGTTCCTTCGGCCATGCTGCCTACGATGGGCAAGTCCATTTGCTGCGAGAAACTGCCCTTGGTAATAGCCACTCGCACCAAGGTGACGTTCACGCCCTGCGCCAGCGCCGGCTCCAGATTGATCCGCACCGGCATTTCTCCATAAACTTCAGGCTTGGTGCCGCGTTCACAAGCGAACAGCAGCAACAGCACAATAAGCAAAAGCAAAGGTAACCTTTTCATCAAACTCTCCTGTTTGGTAATGGCTCTTTCGGATCATTGACATATCCGGAGGCCGTGATCCATCGTGCTGTGAAGCTTGATGTTGTCAAGTTTTTTCAGATATATCTTGACAGAAAAGGCGGGTCTAAATATATGAGATTCATTCTCAACAAGGACTACTTATATGCAAGACCATGAACAAATCTTCAGCAGGTTCTTAGCCAAGAAAGGCTTGCGCTTGACCCTGCCCCGTAAACAGATACTCGATGCGGTATTCTCGCTGCATAGCCACTTTGATGCTGAGCAGCTCTTTGATGTATTGCGCATCCGGAATGCGGAAGTATCGCTGGCCACTGTCTACAGAACCCTGCCTTTGCTGTTGGAGTCAGGTCTGATCCAGCATTCCATGCGTCAGGAATCCAGGGATATCTATGAGCATATCTTTGGGCATCCGCGTCATTTACATTGGATTTGCCGCCAATGTGGCTCTGTGTCTGAAACTTCTTTGGACAACATCATGCCTTTTTTGGAGCGTGCGGCGCAGGAACAGCATTTTGAACTGGAAGATTTCAGCTTGAATCTGATGGGTCTTTGTTGGAGATGCAAAAATGAGAATAGGAATCAATAAGCAGTGAGTGAGCAGAAGATAACCATCGCCCTGGCCGGTAACCCCAATGTGGGTAAAACCACGTTGTTCAATGCGTTGACGGGCAGCCGTCAAGTGGTGGGCAATTGGCCTGGTGTGACCGTGGAACAGAAAAAGGGTTATTACCAATATCAAGGCCAGCGCTACGATGTCGTGGATTTACCGGGCATCTACTCCTTTTTGGGTGGCAGTCCGGACGAGCAGGTCGCCCGTGATTACATCTTCAATGAAAAGCCGGATTTGGTAGTCAACATCGTAGACAGCTCCAATCTGGAACGTAACCTCTATCTCAGCCTGCAGTTGATGGAATACGGTATCCCCATGCTGATGCTGCTTTCCATGTGTGACATCACCGAGCGCAACGGCATCGCTATCGACATAGAGCACCTGCAGTCACATCTGGGAGTGAAAGTGATTTCTGCCACGCTGACCAAGGGCTTGGAAGTGGATGCTGTGATGCAGGAAATTGCGCAGGCGGTGCAGAATCCCTCCGCTCCCATCTCCCCTCACTATGACGAGGTGGTGGAAAATGCTCTGACGAAGATCCAGGCTTCGCTGCAAACAGAAGACACCTCCTTAGCCAGAAAGCAGGCTTTGAACTATCTGGAGCAGAAGCTTAGCCCCGATGTGGCACCAGAGCTTAAGGAACTGATCACCAAAGAGATAGACGGCATCGAAAAGCACCGAAGGCAGAAGATAGCCAACGTGATTGCCGATGACCGCTTTGCCTACATCCGTGGTTTGGCCAGGGACGTGATCAACCGCAGCAAGGCGAAGAAGCTCACCTATTCGGATCGGATCGACAAAGTTGCGCTTAGCGGCATCTTTGGGCTGCCAATGTTCTTTGTGGTGATGTATCTGGTCTTTTTGGTAGCCGTCAAGCTCAGCGACCCCATCATCGGCCTCATCGAAACAGGTTTTGAATGGCTCTTCATCGAGCAATGGGGTGCACTCTTGAGCTATTGGAACCTGCCTGATTGGCTGATCTACATCCTTTCCGATGCCTTGGGAGGCGGCCTCACCACCATCGCCTCCTTCATCCCACCCATCTTCTTTATCTTCCTGAGCTTGGCTCTGCTGGAAGACAGCGGCTATATGGCCAGAGCGGCCTTTGTCGCCGATAAGTTTCTCACGCGCATAGGCTTACCCGGCCGTGCCTTTATCCCGCTTTTGGTGGGTTTTGGCTGCACTGTTCCCGCCATCATGGCCACACGCACCTTGGAAAGCAAGCGAGACCGCATCTTTGCCTCGCTGCTTACGCCTTTCATGAGCTGCGGTGCCAAGCTGCCCGTTTACACCTTTTTGGCCATGATCTTCTTCCCCAAAAAGGCGGATCTTGTGATCTTTGGCCTCTATATGTTCGGCGTGGTGATGGCCATGCTCTTTGGCCTGATGCTCAAGAAAACCATCTTCAAAAGCCCTCCCGGCAGCTTCGTGATGGAGCTTCCGGCTTACCATCTGCCCACTTTCAGAGGCATTATGGGGCACACTTGGTTCCGGCTCAAGGACTTCATCCTCAGAGCGGGAAAGACTATCCTGATCGCCATCATCCTGATGAACCTCCTGCAGCTCATCACCGTGCCTTTCGCTGGCAACGAGGAAGGCAAAGCCAGTCTTTTGGAGCTTGCCGGCAGAGCGATGGCTCCGACTTTGGCCCCCATGGGCATCGCTACCCACAATTGGGAAGCGGGAGTGTCTTTGGTGAGCGGACTCTTTGCCAAGGAAGCCATCGTAGGCACGCTGCAAAGCCTCTACCAAAGAGGAGGCAGTCTGGAAGCCGCTTCCGTAAACATCATGCAGGGCTTTGGCTCCAGTGCAGCCGCCTTGGCCTACATGGTCTTCGTGTTGCTCTATGCACCTTGCGCCGCCGCTTTGGCCGTCCTCTTCAAAGAACACGGCTTCAAGTGGATGGCCTTTTCCTTTGTCTACCTCACCATCCTGGCCTGGATCATGGCCGTTTTGGTGTATCAAATCATCTGTTTTACCGCTACATCCATGATCTGGATCGGCATTGTCATCCTCTTGGTAGCGGCATTTTACTATTCAATGAAACTCATGGGGAGAAGTAAACACAATGCTTTCCAACAGAAATAGAAACCGTCTACGTCGCTTTGGATCAAGGCTTTTCTTCACTCCACGTCCCTGCCCCTGCGAGAAAGGCGAATGTATCCCGCTCAAACAACTGCAGGAAGATCAAAGCGCTATCATCACACGAAACAGCAACTTAGCCACCCTTGAGCGCGGCCTCAATCAAGGCATGAGGATCACCATGTTTCGCAACGAACCAAACGAGCCGAACCTCGTCATCGCCGTCGGTGATGCCAGATACGTGCTGGATAGAAGATTAGCTGCGATGATCATGGTAAGAGTGCTGTAACTAAATGGATAAAACTCGGGAGGCAGGAAACCCTTCCTGACTTCAGGGCATTTTAGGTCCAGATTGCAAAAATCTTTCCCCGTTCTGGATCGATTCTTGCATTCCATCCGATTAAATACCGCATACTTTAGGAGAATCAATGCGTTTCATCGCCATTATAGCCCTGCTAATGAGTGTGTTAGCTCTTGCAGCTACACCTCTGCCTTCCTATTACTATAATTACGACCAGATTTCGGATATGTTAGCTGATTATGAGGCTCAGTATCCAAATATCGCCAAAAGGGTGCTGATCGGACATTCTCAACAGGATAATCTGCCGATCTATGCCATTCGTCTCACGCAAAATGTGGGTCAGGAACAATATAAGCCTGCGCTCCTTTTCATTGGTCAAGTGCATGCTGAAGAGGTATTAGGCGTGCAGATCACCATGAGCAACATCGCCGAAATCTTGACCAACAATCAGCAGCTCCCCTATGGTCCGTGGCTCTACTACTTGGACATCTGGTTTATCCCCACTCTCAATCCCGAAGGGCACAACGTGGTAACCGCCAATCCGAGAATGGATACATCTTTCCGCAAAAACAAGCGGGACAACAACAACAATGGCATCTTTGACTATGACATCCGCCCAGGTTATGATATAGACGGTGTGGACATCAACCGCAATTTTAGCTTCAACTGGGTGCATGGTGACACGCTTTTCGCACCAACCACCACTGCAACACCTGAGCTTTGGGACTACTATCGCGGCCCTGCTCCCATGAGTGAAAGCGAAGTCCAAGCCTTGGACAGGCTCTGTGAAGAACGCCGCTTTATCTACTCCATCGTCTGGCACTCCTCACGCCAAGGAACACTGAGCGAAAAGTGTTTTTATCCCTTCAATTGGAAACAGGTGCGCCCTTCTCCAGACCTGAGCTTTTCCGCCTCCATAGGTGAAGGTTTGGCCGCCACCATCGTCAAACAAACCGGCAGCACCACCTATGAACCTTCGCCCAATCTCAGCCGCAAAGGCGCTACACATGACTGGATGTATCAGCAATTTGGCACCTTCCAAACCCTGATCGAATGTGGCACTTCAGACCTACAGCCGGACAGCACCCTGATGGTGAACACCGTGCAACGCTGCAGCAATGCCACACGCTGGCTGCTCAACCGTGCCATGAACGGATCCAATCTACCCAGCAACTCAATGCTGACGGGCATGGTAACTGACGCCATTACGGGTGAGGGCTTGCAAGCCGAGATCATCATCGAAGAGCATCATGCCCCGTGGTTCAGACCCAGACTTTCCTACGAAAACGGACGCTATTACCGCCCCTTGGCTACGGGAAGATACACGCTGAGAGTGCGCAAGCAAGGCTATTTTGACCAAGTGATGACCGTGGGTGTAAACAACAGCTCCTGGTCTGAATGGAATGTGCAGCTCACACCCAGACAGCCCGCTACCATGAGTGGTAGAGTGTACAGCGGCGAGCAGGACATCCCCGCTTTGATCGTGATCGGTGACGTCTACGTGGATAGCCTCAGCGTCAATGGCAGCTACGTTTATGAGAGCTTTGAGGGAGAATATCCCGTCACCATCCACGCCGAAGGCTATTATCCATATATCGGCACGGTGGTTTTGGCTCCCGGGACAAACAATCTCAGCTTCCAGCTCAGCCCCATCAACCTCGTCTTTGAAGAAGATTGGGAAGACGGTCTCGCCGGCTGGGACATCAACGGCCCATGGATGCTGCAAGAAGAGCAAAGCGTCTCCGGTAAAGCGATTACCGATAGCTGGGGCGGCAACGGCTTTTACGCTCAAAATTGCGATGTCTGGATCCAGACCCAAAACCCCATCCACCTCCCCAGCGGCGGAAACAGCCTGCTCAGCTTTGATTCTCACCTCTACACAGAGCATGAATACGACCCCGTGAGAGTGCAAATCTCTGCCGATGGTGAGGAGTGGACTACCCTTTGGACGGACTCCGGACGCCAAGACTGGTGGCAACGCATCTACGTTGATCTGTCAGAATACACCGGCGACTATTACCTGCGCTTCCGGCTCACCGATCAATCCACGCACGTAGAACTCACCGACCCCGGCTGGACTATCGACAACATCCGCGTCTTCAGCGGCTCGGCAGTGAGCAACGAAGACCACCTCAGCCCGCAGATCGGCTCCTTTGCCTTGTATCCCAATATGCCCAATCCCTTCAACCCCAGCACCACCATTAGCTTTGCCAACGACAAACCCGCAAAGATCAAGCTGGAAATCTTCAACATCAAAGGGCAGAAAGTGCGCACTCTGGTCGATGAAACCTTGAGTGCAGGTACGCATAGAGTGGTTTGGGATGGGCGTGACGCTCAAGGCCAGAGCGTTTCCAGCGGCCTCTACATGTATCGCCTCAGCGCACCCGACTTTATCAAAACACGCAAGATGATGCTGCTCAAGTAAAACGGATTCTCCAGCAGCTATCTATCTAAGATAGAGAGAGTTACCTCATGCCTCGGAGGAGAGGGATAAAGAGGGCAAGTATATACAGACCAAAGGGAGAGGGCCAGCTGGCTCTTTCCTTTTTTTTGCTATTGACAGAATCCGAGCCTTTATTTAGGATGCGATCAACACATATTCTTGATGGAGCCACAAATGCGCAATCCTCTTTCTTCGATTTTGACGCCTTCTGAACAGAAAGCCTTGCTGTTCCTGCTGATCTGCTTCTTTGCAGGCAGCTTGCTCAATCGGCTGGGGTTTCCCGCCATCTCTCCCCTGGCTGCCAATAAGGATGCGCATTCCACTGATTTGGAAAGCTTTGAGGACTCCCTGCAAACCGATGTGATCCCCATCATAGACATCCGCACCGCCACCCTGGAAGAGCTCATCCTTTTGCCCGGCATCGGCGAAAAGCGAGCCCAGCAAATCATCGAACACCGCCGGCACTCCCCTTTCCAAAACGTGAATGAGATCATGCTGATCAAGGGCATCGGGCTCAAAACCTATGAAAAGATGCGGCCTCTGCTGCTGGTCTTTGGCAGCGATGCACTCATAGACAAGAATAGCACCTCAGCCAGCACATCAAGTAAAAAAGAAAGCGAAAGCAGCAAGGAAAGCGTCAAAAAGGCAGACCTCACCACCATGGTCAACCTCAATACTGCCACCTTGGAGCAGCTCTGCACGCTCGTAGGTATAGGCCCCGCCAAAGCTCAGGCCATCCTCGATTACCGCGCTGAGCATGGCGATTTTACCGCCATTGAAGACATCATGAAGGTGAAAGGGATCGGCCCCGCCACCTTCGCCAAAAACAAGGACAGGCTGGAGATCTAACCAAAGCCCTTTAACGCCATGCAGAGCCGCAAAGTCCTTTTCATCGCTATCATCCTCACCACTTGGTTGAGCCTTACTTTTGGCCAGACTATCCAGATTGGCAGCGGCAGCCTTCTGCGGCAAGGATTGCCACTAAAGCCATACCTCCACTACAGTTACTCCCAACAGCTCTATTACGCCTCCGAGATCGGCAGTCCGGGGTTGATCACCGGACTTTCCTTTCAATACAACGTCCACAGCACCGCCTACTACCAAACCAACTGCCAGATTCGGGTCTGGATGGCTTGCAGCCCGCTCACTGAGCTGACTGACTGGGTGGATCCTGACAGCCTCAGCCTGGTTTTCCAAGGCCAGCTCCCCCAATCCGCCTATTCTGCAGGTCTGCCCGGCACGGGATGGATGCACATCGAGCTGGACACACCTTTCGAATACACGCAGCAAGCCAACTTACTCATTGCCGTGAAGGAAGATAGCCCCGGTAGAGGCCACACGCAGGACGACTTTTTCTGCACCACCTATCCGCTCAGCCGTGGCATCAGTTGTGCCCATACAGAAGATTTTGACATCGGAGATTTCCCCACCGCCAACACCCACGTGCGCCAAGCCCACGCCAACCTACGCCTTGATCTGATCAGCACTCAAGTGACGCCGATCATGCCTTCTCCCGCTCACAATGCCACAAATGTCCCGCTGGATACCGGTTTCGCCTGGGTTAGCACGGCAAACAGCTTCGACTTTTACTTTGGCAGTCAGCCAAATCAACTGCAGCTCATCCAGAGCAATCTCAGCCAGCCCGCCTTCAGTTTACCAGAGCCTCTGCAGATGCTACAACGCTACTATTGGCAGGTAATTGCACACAAGGAAGGCAACACCTATCCAAGCGAAGTCTGGAGCTTTTTCACCCGTGGTGAGCAGATTGATCCACCCCAAAACTTCCAGGCCTGGCATCAAAATGGCAGCGTTCACCTGAGCTGGAACCCGCCTCTGATCGGCAACGCAATCGAATACATCATTTACAAAAACGACCTGCTGCTGGCCAACACCGCTCAGCTCTCCTATGTAGACAACGATGTAAGCCCCGGCAACACCTACAGTTACTACCTCAAAGCCCGCAACAATCAGAACCAGCTCTCAGAGCCCACGCCCACCCTGCAGGTGACGATTCCCTTTAGTGACCCCAACTGCATCGTCTTTCAAGATTTTGAAGCTCTGCCGCTCTGGAACTCCTACATCCCCGGCTGGACTGTCCTTGATCTGGACGGCAGTCCCACCTGGCAGTGGGAGCAATACGACTTCCCGCACAGTGGCGAACCTTGCGGCTGGATGGTGTTTTCGCCCGCTTTCACCACGCCGCCCCATGAGTTTTTACAGACTTACAGCGGCATAAAGATGCTGATGTCGCCCGATGCAACCAACCCACCGGACAACAACTGGCTGATCTCACCCGCCCTCTTTTTGGGTGTGAATCCATCCGTCAAGTTCTGGGCGCGCTCACTTACGGATAACTATGGCTTAGAGCGGCTTAAGGTGCTGATCTCCACTAACGGCGCTGAGCCAAACAGCTTCACCCCTCTGCATGGTTCACCTTGGCTAAACATCCCTGCCACATGGACTTGCTATGAATACGACCTGGCCGCCTATCAGAACCAAAGCGTGAGACTGGCTTGGCAGGCGGTTTCCAACGATGCCATGGCTCTCTTTTTGGACGACATCGAGATCAGGGGCACCGGTGGCTATGTGGGCAATGATGATGAACTTGCACCCGTGGCCAAGCTCTGTATCTCACCCAATCCCAACCGTGGTGAATTTACCCTGCAGGGCATCAAAGGAAAGTATGAGCTGAAGATTTACGACATCAAAGGCCGCAAAGTCCATCAAAGTATCCAACACGAGGGCAGCAAACACCAGCATCTGAAGCTGGCCAACGGCATCTACATCGTGCAGGTCGAGCAGGCGGGCATCCGTCACACAGCTCGTTTGGTGATCTGCAAATAGGCTCCCATGGCCGTAGACCGCTTTATCCAGCAGCTCTATAGCGATGAGCAGCTCTCCCAAAACATCGTAGCGCAGCAGCAGCTTGAGGCTCGTGAAGCCAGCTTTGCCGCTTGGCCGGAGGGCTTGGCTCCCGCCTTGATCCAGAGCCTGCGCTCTTTGGGCATTGACCAGCCTTACGAACATCAGGCTGAGGCCATCCAGGCCAGTTTGGCAGGCCGGCATTTAGTGATCAGCACTCAGGTAGCCAGCGGCAAAAGCCTCTGCTATCAGGTTCCCATCATCCAAAGCCAGATCACCAACCCCAAAGCCCGCGCCCTGCTCCTCTTCCCCACCAAGGCTTTAGCCCGTGACCAACAGCATAAACTTCACAACTTCCTCTTTGAACTCAGCCGGGATGCGCGTGAATTTACCAAACTGAGCTGCGCCACCTACGATGGAGACACGCCTTCCTCGGCACGCAGCCAGATCAGAGCCAAAGCCCGCAGTATCTTTTCCAATCCCGATATGCTGCACGCCGGCATTTTGACCAATCACAGCCTCTGGAGCAGCTTCTTTGCCGGTCTTACGCACGTGGTGATCGACGAAGTTCACATCTACCGCGGCGTTTTCGGCTCCCATTTTGCCAATGTGATCCGCAGGCTCAAGCGCATCTGCGCCCTCTACGGCTCCAAGCCGCAATTCATCTGCACCTCAGCCACGGTGGCCAATGCCCTCAGCCTCGCTTCAAATCTCGTGGAAGAGCCTGTCAAACTGATAGATAAAGACGCTTCACCCCGCGGTGAGCAGCTCTTTTGCATCTTTAACCCGCCCGTGGTCAATACAGCTTTGGGCATCCGCCGCAGCAGCATGGTGGAAAGCATCAGAATCGCCAAAAAGTGGATCAATACCGGCGGACAGGCCTTACTCTTCAGCTCCAGCCGCCGCAGCGTGGAGATGCTCTACCGCTATCTGACCGATAATCCGGCCTTCAAAGACAAGGCCAGCAGCTACCGCAGCGGTTATCTGCCCGCAGAGCGCAGAAAGATAGAACAGGACTTGCGCGAGGGCAAACTGTCCTTAGTGATCAGCACCAACGCCTTGGAGCTGGGCATAGACATCGGTGGCCTCGATGCTGTGTTTATAAACTCATATCCGGGCACCATTTCCGCCACACGTCAGCAAGCAGGCAGAGCGGGACGCAAGGGCAAAAAATCCTTGGGCATCCTGGTGGCTTCCTCCAACCCTTTGGATCAATACATCTGCCAGCATCCCGACTATCTTTTTGACAACAATCCTGAGGAAGCTCTCATCGATCCCGACCACTCGGAAATCCTCAAAGCGCAGCTCCTGTGCGCCGTTCATGAGCTCTCCCTGCATGAAGACGAAGGCTTTGGCAGCCTTGGCCCCGAACACATCCTCCCCCATCTCATTCTCCTTGAGCAAGATGACCACATCCGCAAGTATCAAGACCGCTGGATCGGTAAACTGGACGCCTATCCCGCCGGCGAGGTCTCTTTGCGCAATATCGGCCACAATCTCAGCATCATGCACGCTGAGGAGATGATCGGCACGGTGGACGTCGCCAGCGCAAACTGGATGACCCACCCCGGTGCCATCTACCTCGATCAGGGCGATAGCTACCTGGTAAACAGCCTCGATCTTGAGGCAGGAGTCGTGAGGGTAAGCCCAACGGATGCAAACTATTACACCCAAGCCATCCAGTCATCGGACATGGACATCCTGAGCGTTCTACGCGCCAGCAGCACGGAAAAGACCAAGAAATACTTTGGCAACGTCAAGGTCACCAGCATCGTAACTGCCTATAAAAGACTGAGATACATCACTATGGAGCTTTTGGGCTGCGAAGATTTGAACCTGCCGCCCTCCATCTTGCACACCCAAGCCTGGTGGTTCAGTATCTCCGCCCAGGTGGTGCACAAGGTGCAAGAAATGGGGCTCTGGCGCAACGAGATCAACGACTACGGCCCAGCTTGGCCCAAGCTATCACAGCAGATCAAAGAGCGCGATAAATTCCGGTGTCAACACTGCGGTGCCAGCCAGGATCAGGAGAGCTTCGCCGTGCATCACATCAAACCTTTCAGAACCTTCGCAAGTGCCCAAGAGGCAAACCAGCCGGACAATCTGATCACCCTCTGCCCTCGCTGCCATAGACTTGCCGAACAGCAGGTGAAGATCCAAAGCGGTCTCGCCGGCCTGGCCTTTCTGATCGTGAACCTCGCCCCCTTTTATGTGATGTGCGACCGCCGCGACCTCGACGTCATCTTCCAGGAACGCTCCTCACACACCGACCTCAACCCCATGATCGCCATCTACGATACCACCCCCGGCGGCATTGGCCTGGCTCGCCGCCTCTACGACCTGCAGGATACCATCCTCAAAGACGCCCTCAATCTGGTGGAAAGATGCCCCTGTGACGAGGGCTGCCCCTCCTGCGTGGGCCCTGTGGCTGAGAACGGCTCCGGAGCAAAAGCCCACGCCATCGCTATCTTGAAAGAAATACTCGCCTCACAATAAGATAGGCTTGTACGGGCGCTCGACTAAGCGACCATGTTACGGGCGGTCGCCACCAGCAGGCCAATCACCTACTAAAATAGTAGGCGTTCCCAAGTGACGACCGCCACCGGAAAAAGCAGGCCTTTTTGAAATATTTGACTGCCGATCGAGAAAAAGTAACAGGAAACAGCCGTTTTTGACACCCTTTAAAGCCGCTGTTTATGCGGCTTCCCTGCCCCGCCCCTGCTCGGCTCCTCCTCCATTGAGCAGGAACCACGTAGAATAGCAGCAGGTTACACGTTCGGGCGAAGGGGAGCCAAGAAAAGAAGTGAACCTTTTCAAAAAGGCAAATGTTTCGATAATTTATCGGCTTTCCGGTGGAATTTACTCAGATAATGCAATAGGCTCTTTGCCCTGTCACCCACTCCACCCTTACTTACCCGCAGGGCGATGCCTCGGCGATACTCGGGATTTTCCCGGGAGGCGCCGGGTAATCACCGGGCGGCGAAGCAAGGAAGAGGCAGGGTTGCTCGCTGCGCACCGAAGGTAGCCGGCGCTCGCCGTAGCGCCGCCAGCAGGCCCCGCCTGCTTCCACAACCCAACCCCATAAACACAGTCAGCTACACCACAAATCTCTCCCATCCTCATCCCACAGCGCAGCGGCTCACAACTCACAACTGCGAGCAAAACTCGCCACGCCGCTGTAGGCATCAAGCTGCGCTTGATTGCGGCGGTTCAGCGACCGCCGGCTACAGAGTTGGTCGCTTCGGCGAGCGACCATACATGCGGGGCTGTGAGATAGTTTTGTAGATGGTCGGTCCGGCGACCGACCCTACATGCGGCGGTTCAGCGACCGTACCAAAGGCCAAATACCAAAAACCAAGAATCAATCAGTTTATAGCCCTGCAAAGGCGAAAACCGTAGTCGGAGTAGCTGTAGTACGGATTGACGACGTAACGGACAGACACACGGCAGTAAGTAGCACCGTCGTACCAGCTACCGCCACGCAGCAGACGATAACTACCTTTGTTAGGCCAGGTAGGATTATCCTGTGGGCTGCTGCTGTATTCGGAATACCAGTCCCAGCACCATTCCGAGACGTTGCCGGTCATGTCGTAGACGCCCAGCTCGTTGGCGGATTTGGTCCCTACTACGTGAGTCTTGTTGCCGGAATTGTCACCGTACCAAGCCACAGAGCCGAGGTCGTTGGAACCGGAATACTTATAGCCCTGGCTCATTTTTCCACCCCGGGCAGCAAACTCCCATTCCGCTTCGATGGGCAGTTGGTAGCCGTTGGCACTCCAATTGCAGGTGACGGCGTTCCAAGTAGCGTTAGCAGAAGTAGGAACGGCACCCCAACTCTCTGGATTGGTGCTGCCGCCATCCAGATCACTGAGGTCCTCTGTAAACATCCTGACTGTTTCCCCATAACAATGAGCATGAATCTCTCTTTCAGCCCGGTGTGAGATTAGCAGTTACCGCTTGGAGGTTGTAAGCGTCAGGTTTGCCTCGGTGGTCTCTACTTCCTTCTGTGCCAGAGCCAGGCCACGGGTAAGGGCTACAGCATCAAGGGGATTGTCTGAGATGCGCAGTAGATCGTAATCATCCCTTCGGTGAGGAGGAATTGACCCTTGCAGGCTGCCGGTGGAAGCGATCACATGCAGGGTTTCCACGCCAAAGGGTGCTTTAACTTCAAGTTCCGGCAACTGCACCCAGCGATTGCATTGATCAGCACTGATCCTGCCAACCGGATTTCCTCTACTCATTTCCATTACATAGGAATAGACACCCCAAGCAGTATTGGTGTGAACGACGATGTAGTATTCGCAGGGGAGGTTGGCCTTGATCTCCAGTTGCACTGTTTGGCCTTCGGTAAAGTAAAGCTGGCTTGTGCCGTTGGAACCCCGCAGCTTGATGTTCAACTTGTTGGAGACCAGTTCACCCATGTCCATCAGCTTGGCCAAATCCATGGTGCGTGGCTCGTATTCATAGCTTTGGTAAGCCTGAGGGCTAAAGCTGATCTGGGCGGATTTGACTGCGGAACCTTGTTTGTCGACAAGCCGCAGATGCAGGTCTATCCTGTCGGCTTGGATTTCATAAGATGAGCGGAGAAACCAGGAGGCATTTTGCGGACTCTCACAGCTCGATACCAGCCCCTGCAGGCGATAGTGCACCGCACGGGCAAACTCTGTGGTCTCATCTGAGGGATAGACAGAAGGGTAGAACACATGGATATTCTCGTATGCTGCAAATTCCTTCACGTTCAGTCTCAGCCCCAAATCCAGATCAGAAAACACCGAGGTCAGCTCGTGCAGAGCCTCATCCAGTGCTTGTACCGTGATGGGAGCAGAGATATTAGCCTTCCCACCCAAGGCGAGGTAGATAAAGCGGTAGATGTCAAATTCCTCCAAGTCCTGCCTGGCCAGCAGCAGCTTTTGAAAGCGTAAGGACTCATCTCCGGAGGCTTCCAGATATACGCTCGCTTCCACCAAGCGGTCGTGCAGAGCACTCAGTTTTTGACTGTACAGAGGCAGAGCCCGCTGGGGTTCCAACATCGCGGTAGCCCGATACTCCTTTTTGGTATGCTTCTCCTCATGGTAATCCACACCCAGGATGGGCAGATTGCTGGAGGTGGTCACTTCCTTGACCGTCCTTTGGAAGACCTCGTAATTCTCCTCCATAAGCAGGTCTGATACCTTGGCATCAACCCGCACATACAACTGGATGGACAAGTTGGCCAGAGCATCACTGCGGGCACTTTCTGCGGTGTCGCCATAACCTATGGCCTTCAATGGGGAGGCGAGTAGCACTCCCGACAGGCAAAGCATCAATAAGAGCCACGCTATCTTCTTCATAATTCACTCCTTAGAAAGTGTTCTATTGACTTTATCATGTGAATTGATAATAACCGGTTGCTTTTGGATGGCATAAACCGGCTTAAACCCAATTTGCGACTACGTCGGCAGTCTCAAAGGTAAAGGATCAATCACTTGATAGCCCTGCAGAGCCGGAAGCCAAAGTCGCTGAAGTAGACGTCGACGCTGGATGCGCGGTCGTAGTTGCGGCAGGACACACGGCACCCTGTAGCATCATAAGACCAGCTTCCGCCACGCAATACACGATAGTTGCCGACGTTCGGGCCGGCAGGGTTATTCGGGGTGCTGCTGCTGTAGTAGGCGTCTGAATACCAGTCCCAGCACCATTCCCAGAGGTTACCACTCATATCGAAAATTCCAATGCCGTTGGTTGCTTTGGCACCGACTGGTTGGCTGCTGCCTGAGGAATTATTATCATGCCACGCCACAGCATTTATATCGTCCGAGCCGCTGTAAAGATAATTCGGGTTGTTGGTTCCTCCCCGAGCGGCAAATTCCCATTCTGCCTCAGTTGGCAGTCTGTAACCATTGGCGTCCCAGTTGCAGATAACCGCATTCCAAGTTTCATCATCGGAGGTTGGAACAGAACCCCAAAGGGCGGGATTGGTAGAGCCAGCGATGCTGTAGACGGGAGTCAGCCCCTCTGTCAAGCTGCGCAAGTTGCAGTATTTGATGATGGCGTACCAAGAGACATGATAGGCGGGATAGTTATCCCCAATGCCATAATCTTCTGCCCAAGCCTTCCCTGGTTGCATATACTGAGAAAACTCCGCTTGGGTAACTTCGTATTTACCGATCCAGAAAGACGATACCGTCACCTGATGCACCGGTTGCTCGTCTTCGTCTCCGTCATTTGAGCCCATCATAAAGCTGCCGCCGCCGACGTAAACCATGCCATTGGGAGCTGGTGGCGGAGTATAAACCTGCGTAGCTGGCGGGGGAGTGTAAGTAGAGGGTCTGGGTGAGGTATATTTGGGGGTCGAGCCATCCGCCCGAGCCAGATAATATCGCTGCTCCATGCCGTTGTAGGTGTAGGGCTTTTGTTTGTTGTTTGTGGAGCGTTTTAAATCTTCTTTGACCAAATACATCACATCATCAATGGACAGCTCAGGTGTTCCGGCATGTCGGACAAAAGCCTCGGTAAAGGGACTGAGTCCGGAGGGGCCGCCATCTTCTGCGATTTCGCCATCGGCTGTGCTGTAAATGATGAACTGGCTACCTTTGCTGCGCATCAAGGCCAAACCCCTGCTACCGCTTCTCGCATCGCTGAAAGGATTGTTACGACAGGCGTCCAGCACTACGATTGAAACTGAAGCCCGAGAAAGCTTGTCCGTGACTTTGTTGGCATTCACACTGTCATACTTTATATCCTCCTCACTATTCATCACCTCGCCCACAGGAATGAGATAATTTGAGCCCTCCACCTGAGCTCCGTGACCGCTGTAGTAGAACACGACCTCATCAACCGGATGCAGGAAAGCGGCAAAACTGTCAATAGCCTGCTCCATGTCGCGTCTATTCAGATTCACTCGCAGAGTGGTCTCAAATCCCAGCCCTTTCAGCAGCTTTTCCACCGCCATGACATCATTTACGGGATTGCTCAAAGCCGCAACGGTGTAATCGGCATTGCCGATCACCAAGGCTTTGCGCGCCCCATAGGCTGCGACTATCAAGAAAAGCAAAAGAATAGCGATAGTGTGTTTCTTCATCCGTTAACCTGTTCTTGTGATTGATCTTGCCGCATTGTTTTTGAACTGGTGAAAAAAGTCAAGCTTTATTTTCCTTCGCTTGATAATGCCAATGTCTTCTCATTTCGGAACCTGCCACGCATAGCAAAAATGGTAGGCGATCCCTGCTGCGCCAGCTAAGAGCCACTCATTTCGCAGTCCTGCAGAGGCGAAACCCGAGGTTGACGGGACTGATGTACGGGATGAGGTACGGAACGTAGTTACCACGGTTAGCTACACTGCAGCAGTTATTTGAATCGTGGTGCCAGCCACCGCCACGATTCACACGGTAGGAACCGCTCTCCGGACCAGTAGGATTATCCTGCGGGCTGTTGCCATAATATAAGTGATCACTCCAATCCCAGCACCATTCCCAGACGTTGCCGCTCATGTCGTAAATGCCCAGTTCGTTGGCAGCTTTGGAGCCTACTTTGTGCACGCCTTGGTTGCGATTGGCATTGTTCCAGGCTACGGAGTCCCAATCGTTGGAGCCGGAATACAGGTAACCTTTGCTCATATTTCCTCCCCGAGCTGCGAATTCCCATTCTGCTTCGGTGGGCAACCTGTAGCCGTCAGCCTCCCAGTTGCAGGTCACTGCATCCCAAGAAGTATCGCTGGAGGCAGGGATGGGGCCCCACTTGTCAGGATTGGTGCTACCACCGATCGTGTATACCGGAGTAAGTCCCTCCGCCAAGCTGCGCAGGTTGCAGTATTTCAAGATGGCATACCAGGAAACCTGGTAAACGGGGTAATTGCTACCCAGTCCATAATCTGTATAAGGGATGGAACCCATAATCTCCCGCCACTGACATAGACAAATTCTTCCAGAATAGGCTGGATGTTGCCTTCATGGGCGATTACCTTGAACTTGAGACTGGCACGGGAGATGTTTGGATAATCGGCTGCCGCATCCCAAATAATGTGTTTTTCAGCTCCGGGGTTGACACCCATGCCCACGTCTTGGGAAACGGTGTTGCAATGGATGCCCCATGTCTTACCATCGTCGTTGGAAGCCACCAGCTTAACAGTCATTGGATCACCGGTTAAGTTTGACAAGCTGTAGAAAATATCCACCTTCCCAGACCCATCTGCCCGCTGGACAGCACGAACATTGGTGACTGCGGGAGCGTCACCGGTACTAAATTCAACCGTGTTTGAGATGCCATGACTGACACCCCGACTTTCTTCAGCAATATTTACGGAACAACTGAAGATGACCACTAAGATCAAAAGTAAGAGTAGCTTTTTCACGTTGTACTCCTTGGAGTTAAATTGACTTTGTGTGGATGCACCTCAAGCGTGGGTGCAAAAACTAAACCGCTGTCTTTTCGGATGCTGGGACGCTTTTGGCATACCTCGCTATCCTTGATATTGATGTTCCGACGGCTTGAGGCATTGTCTTTTTTGGGGCAAAAAAAGTCAAGCTCTATTTTCATGCCAGCCAGAGAGCTAAGGTTTGTAACCTGAATAAATCAAGAGGCTCTTTCTCTGAAGTTGAGCTTTTGCCCTTCACTTACAATTACCTGGTCGGTACGGCTTACGCCGGTACCTTCGGTGCGCAGCGAGCGACCGTACTGCGGCGGTTCAGCGACCGCCTCTACCTTACTTACCCGCAGGGCGATGCCTCGGCGATACTCGGGATTTTCCCGGGAGGCGCCGGGTAATCACCGGGCGGCTAAGCAAGGAAGAAGTAGGGTCGCTCGCCGTAGCGACCCAAAGGTAGCCGGCGCTCGCCGTAGCGCCGCCAGCAGGCCCCGCCTGCTTCCACAACCCAACCCCATAAACACAGCCAGCTAAACCACAAATCTCTCCTATCCTCATCACCCAGCACAGCGGCTCACAACTCACCACTGAGAGTAAAACTCGCCACGCCGATGTAAGTATCAAGCTGCGCTTGATTGCGGCGGTTCGGCGACCGCCGGCTACAGAGTTGGTCGCTTTGGCAAGCGACCATACCACACTACTGTATTATCTGGTCTTAACTGCTCGAAAGTGCTTGACTAATTTATCCAGATAGAAAGAGTGGCTATAATCAACATGGTAGACTCAATCAAAGGAGTGACGAGCTATGCAAAATACGATCCATATTATCGGGACCTGTCATGAGGATTCCGTAGGGGGACAAATCCGGTGGTTCCAGTGAAACGGAGTGACTTGGCCCAGGTAGTCAAGAGCGTTTGGCCACAGATCCTACTGTTTATCATCTGCTCGCTCTTTCAGGCAGCTCTGGTAACGGTCAACCCGCTCATGATGCGCTATTTGGTGGATAAGGCTCTGCCCACCATGCAGATAGCGGTGGTAGCAAAAGCTTTTCTCCTGCTGCTAATCCTGATTGTTGTCCAAACGGTGGTTTACTATCTGAGCCAGATATTGAGTTCCAGGGTCGTAAAAAGCATAGATATCGGGATCAAGAACCGCTTGGTGCAGAGGGTGTTGGCGCAAGATCACAGGTTTTATCTTACGCATAGCCAAAGCACCCTCCAGAACATCATCGAGAAGGATACCTATATAATCGCATCCTTTTTGAATAGAAAGATATTCCCGATTGCTTCGCAACTGGCGGTGTTCATCTCTGTTCTGATCGTGATTTTCAGCCTGAACGTCAAGCTCACGCTGATAGCACTGTGTTTTATCCCCTTGTACTACGTGATCTACACGGTGGCGGGCAAGAAGCTGGAGAGGCTGGTTCCAGACTTTTATCGTTTGCACGACGGGCTGACTTCAGCCATGCACCGGGTACTCAAGAGTTTTGAGGTGATCAAAGCCTACAGAAAGGAGCGATACGAAGAAGAGAAGTATTGCGAGGCTTCGTCCTCATATTACGACACCGACATGAAGATGACCATGATAGAGGTGAAAGCCAGTTCGGCTTCCTTTTTGTTCAGCTCTATGCTGTCCATAGGGATCTTTGGCTATGCCATCATCATGATCGTGCAGGGACAAACCACTCTGGGGACAGCGATAGCCTTTTATTCCTACATGGGCAGGCTGTTGGATCCGGTTCAGACGGTGGCGAGCATCGCATCCGAAGTGAAAAGGTTCAAGCAGTCTCTGGAGCGGGTGAGCAACATCCTTACGAGCGGCACCTCATCGAAAAGAGGTAGCGAGCAGATGCTGCCTGACTTTCAAAGCCTGGAATTCAGGGATGTGGGTTTCAGATATGATGCAACCCAGCAGCGGAGTATTCTCAAAGACCTCTCGTTTACGATTGAGAGGGGCAAGATTTACGCCTTTGTGGGAGATTCCGGTGCAGGTAAATCTACGCTGGCCAAGCTGATCTTGGGCTTCTTTGAGGCGGAATCCGGTGAAGTTCTGATCAACGGTTACCCCATCAATGAAGTTGAGCAGGACTCACTCAGACGGCTATTTGGCTACATCCCTCAAGACAGCTACCTGCTGCCGGGGACGATCTACGAAAACCTGATCTATGGGACCGATACTGCGGACGACGAACGGATAGGCAAGGTGTTGAGCTCATTGAAGTTGGAGAGGTTTATCGACTCCTTACCCAGCGGCCTTGAGACCTCGATCAATGAACTGGGGACGAATCTTTCCGGCGGCGAAAAACAGAGACTGGCGATAGCCAGAGCCATTCTGTCCGATGCTGAGTGCATCATCGCAGACGAGATGTCTGGAAATCTGGATTTTAAAACCGAAGCGAGTGTGATGGATGCTGTTTTTTCTGCCGTCAAAGGCAAAACAGCCATCATTATCGCTCACAGATTGGCCACTATTACCTCAGCAGATGCTATCTTCGTGATGCAAAATGGCTCTATCATCGAGGTGGGCAAGCATCATGAACTGCTGAAAAACGGGGGAGCTTACGCTGCTTTATGGCAAAAACAGAGCTCTGAAGATGCAGAAAGCTGCATCACTACCTCGCAATAAGTTGAAGGAATTGGGCAGCGAACTGGTATTAGATGTAGATTGCCCTTTGAAAGCGCTGTCTGCCTCGGATGCTGAAAATAGTATTTGACAAATAGCTCAAGCTATAAAGCATGTCCTGAGTTGTCTATCGGCCATATGACTGTGGAGGTAGATAACAACACGGATTCAATCGGGATTTGGGGCATACAGTGGCTTCAGATCAGCTAATACATAATATCTAACTCATCTAAATAGATAAGGAATAGGAGATGAAAAAGTCAGTTTTAACACATGTCGCTTTCGCATTGGCACTCTTGTTGCTCAGCTTGGGGCTCTTTGCCCAGACGCCGGTCATTTCGGTCAACATGACCAGGAATTTGACCATCCCTGATAGCTATAATGATGTGCTCATGCTTCCCAACGGTGATTTGCGCTTTTTGAACTTCACCGTCAACAGGACAGGTCTGAGTGTCTCAGATTTCAAGTATCTGGCTCAGAGCAATACCTTTACGGAAGTCACCGAGCTGGGAGTGATTTCCGGGCTCGATGGCATGCCCAGAAGGTCGATTACAGCAGATCGGTTTGGCAAGCTCTATACCGCGTATAAATACCCCAGGACCGGGGCAATAAAGGGAATGGTGGTCATCAGTTTTGGCGCTGAAGGCATGGATTACCAAGTGATTAACGACTTACCCTGGGGGATAGGTTTTGATCCTCAACATCACGTGGATGTCGTAGCTGAAAACACCTTGGCCATTGCCTTGGGAACGCAGTTGATTGGCTACAATTTGAGCGATGGGAGCCAGTGGAACATCCTTGATGGGCCCAGCTATCCAAGTGAGGCAGGCTTTAAAAAGACCATTGCCATCCCGGATGGGCGCTTTTTGCTCACCTATTTCTCTGGTTATGCAGATATAACTCATACCTTCATCGTGTTTGATCAATCTGGAAACCAGGTGTGCACCACCTCGCTCACGGATCCGAGATTCGAGAGTTTCACCAGCTTTGACGCCTCTTGGGAGAAAGATTTCAACCTCATCAACGACAGGTTTTATCTAACCATGCCCGGCGTTTTGTATGATGAATTGATCCTCGAATGCCACTTCCCCACGCCGGACTCTCTGAGTATCTATATCCGCCCGGATCAGCCTCAGAGCAGCTTGCCTACGGGGCCCAGCTATCACATTGTCAAATTTGCAGACGACATGATTTTCAGAGCCTATTGGCACTATGACAACTGGGAAGAAATCTCGGGCTATGAATTGGTAAACGGCCTTTATGCAGACAATTCAGAAGTGCTCATTCAGACTGACTCTGGGCCCAATATAACTCACATCAACGCCGTGGGAAATGGTTTGGTGGCGGTATCTACCCGCAGACCCGATCACATCGAAATCGGTGTTTATTGCCCGCTGGACAGCCCCACAACACATCTCTACACCTTTGACAGCCCTTTTGATGGCAATCTGCGCAACGAATACAGCAAGATATTCTCACGCGAGAACAGGATGCTCTTCGTGAGCAAGAATAATCTCTTTGACTTCGATGTCACCTATACCGTCTCCAGCGATGATGAGGTGGCGGTGCCAACGGTGCATACATTCAGCGTATTCCCCAACCCGGTCAGCGTTCAGGATACGATCTGCTTTAAACACACCTTACGGGAGCCGGTGGAGCTGGATATCTACAACATCAGGGGTCAAAAGGTGAACACGCTAAGCTTCACAGCGGATGGCAGCATCAATTGGGATCTGCGCAGCTTCAAAGGCGAAAAGCTACCCGCAGGTGTATACTTGGCCAGAGCCCGCAATCGTAAAGACTTGCAACCCTTCAAGTTTATCGTCACGCAGTAGCGGTTTCGTCTGCCAGTCGTCAGTAGTCAGTAGTCAGTCGCTGCGCAAGTGCCGGAGATACGGGTACTTGCGGTGGGGGTACACACAGGCTTGGAGCTTTTTCTTTTGCCCACGAATTACACGAATTATGGGGCCAGCTACCGCTGGCCTTCTTCTTCCACAGATGCACACGGATGTTCACGGATGAGTGAATAGGAAAGTCTGCAAATGAACATGAGTAGCATTTGTCTTCGGATTGAGCGAAGCCGCTAACAACTAACAACTGGAAAAAGCTGACGCAGTCAGCCTCTCCAGGTATTTCACTTCTGCAAAGAAAGAGACGATATTTGCAGCTTTTCTCAAGCTCTTGATGTGGCGAGAGTTATGAGAGGTGCGAAACTGCTTTTTTCGTCATCACGACGACATCGTCAGAGTATATTATAGAGGGAGTGTTGGCCGACAGGTGAGTTTTTCAAAATTTCTCTTGACGCCAGCACTTTCTCAGCAGATAGGTATCCTTCTTGCATGTTAAAGTGCACAGTCATCTAATACAGGAAGATTCAATGAAACTTAACACATTCTGTCTCATCGCTTTGATGCTGTTGACGGGGTCTTTTTTGGCCGCTTACCAGATTGATCTCCAAGCTCCAGATTACACCCTGCAGCAGCAGAATAAAAACGTGCTCATCCAAGCCGGTGAGCCGATGTTGGCCTATTATCCCGTAAATATCCTGCTGCCTTTTGGCATGGATGTAGCAGAGGTGCAGGTGCAGCTCGCTAATCCCGTGCTCAAGCATAGCCGGATGGAGCTGCCGATGGCCAAGAATCAGCAGCCGGTCTCTTTTCCCAGTGTGGATAAAACAATCCCCAACCCGGAGGTCTACGAAAGCGATAGCTTCTGGCCGAGCAAGGATTATGACTATTTGGGCACTCAGATGCAGCGTGGCTACAACATCGCCATCCTCAACGTCTATCCCTACAAATACAATCCCATCAGCAAAGAGCTTTTCACCTATACAGATATCTCCATCACCATAGAGGGCAGCCGCAACGACCAGCTTAAGAGCCAGCAGGCCAATATGTTGCGCAGCGATGCCAAGGCTATCGGTGAGCTTAAGCAGATCATCGTAAACCCGGAAAACATCAGCAGCTACAGTCAAAGCTCGCTCTGGCGCACTCACAACCCCCAGAGCAGGCTGATAGATTTGTCTCAGCCCAAAAGCATGATTGTGATCACCACCAGTCATGCGACAGAATGGTGGGCTGAATATGTGGCTTGGAGAAATGCAAAAGGCGTCAGCACAGCCGTCTACACCACCAATGAGATCTATGCCGCCTATTCGGGTGAAGACAATGCCGCCAAGGTCAGAGCCTTTATCCAAGACGCATATCAAAGCTGGAGCAACACCGCTACGCCTTTGGAATATGTGATCTTGGGTGGAGATGACGAGCTGGTTCCGGAGCGAGGCGCTTACGGACGCGTGGGCAACACGGTGGATACGCGCATGCCTACAGACATGTACTTCGGCAATCTGGACGGCAACTGGAACGCCAACCAAAACCAAATCTACGGTGAATCAAATGATCAGGTGGACATGCTTCCGGAAGTGCATATCGGCCGCTTTCCTGCAGAAACTGCGGCTGAATTTGCCAATATGTTTCGCAAAACCATGGCTTACGTGGAAAACGATACCTATAGCAACAACATCAGCATCATGTTCGGCGAAAACCTCAACAACAACCCGCTTACCTGGGGTGGAGATTACAAAGATGAAGTAATGCAGTGCATGCCAAGTGATTATGAATTTTACACCCTGTATCAGAGAGATGGTACCTACGGCAGCAACGAAGTGTGGCATGCGATCAACAACGGTGCAAATGCAATGAACCACATGGGACACGCCAACGAAAACATCCTGATGGGTCAAGGTAGCGGCAGCATCGGACGTCTTGAAAACACCGAATATGGATTTCTCTACACGCAGGGCTGCTATCCCGCCGCCTTTGACCAGAGGACAAGCGGTGCCAATTCTGATGGTGAAAGCGTGGGCGAACACTTTGTAACCGCCGCTGGTGGCGTATTTTGCTTCATCGGCAATTCACGTTATGGCTGGTATATGCCGGGCAGCACGGACGGTGCATCTCAGTATTATGATCGTGAGTATTTCATCGGGCTTTACCAAGATACAGACACCAGCTTGGGAGAAGCGCTCACCTACAGCAGAATCCAAAACCTCAATGCCGCTTTACAATGGGATGTAATGCGCTGGTGCTACTATGAAGTGGTACTGTTTGGCGACCCCTCCATCGCAGCCAAACGAGCAGATCATTACATGCCGCTGCTCAGCCTGGAAAGCTATCACTTTTCAGATATCGACGGTGACAATGACGGTAGCATCAACCCCGGCGAAATCCTGCGCTTTTATCCAACCATCAAAAACGCAGTAGGCTGGGGCGGAGCGGAAAATGTGACGGTGACGCTGAGCGGGCTGCCTGAAGGGACTGAGATGGTGAGCGATAGCTTGGTGATCCCATCCCTGCCTTCGGGTAACAGCTCCGATGAAAACCTGTATCTCAGCTTTCAATTGCCTCAATCCATGCCCTATGGCAAATTTAATATCACAGTGTTGATCGACGCTCAGCATCCTCAAACACAACAGAGCATAGGTTTGCGCACCTTCCCTGCCAGTTTTGAATTGACTTTGATAGACAACCGCTTCCCCTGGGATTGTCTGCATAGTAGCAACAGCTCGCCGATAGTCTATGATTTTGATTCTGACGACCAACTGGACATACTCTATCAAGACGTCTTTGGTGAGGTGTACCTGCTGCAGAATGATGCCCAGCAATTTGGGGGATTTGATTTTGACGGTAATCACAACCTGATGCGTAGCGGTGCTTTTGGAGATGTGAATGGCGATGGGACTCCGGATCTGGTATTTGCCGGGCGCGCCGGAGAGATAATAGCCAGCACCATCGAGGGTGGCATCATTTTCAATTACAGTAGCGGGGCTCCCTTCCTCTACACGCCTGTTTTGGCCGATCTGGATGCAGATGGCAGTCTCGAGATCATCAATGTCTCTTTCGATGGCAAGGTTCATGCACTCGATGGTGACGGCAACCTGCTGCCGGGCTTCCCGGTGCAATTGGATTCAGCTAACGCAAGCGAAATTGCCGCTGCGGATCTGGACTCAGATGGCTACTTTAAGATCATCGTTGGCACCATTGGCGGAAAGCTGCACGTGCTAAACCATCAGGGCAATGCCCGGGCAGGCTTCCCGGTCAATCTGGGAGAACCCATCAAAGGCGCACCCCTGGTCTTGGAAAACAATCGCATCGCCGTGGGAGCCGGAAATAAGCTGGTTTTGATCGAGCCCAATGGTGAGATCGTCTTTAGCAAAAACCTGAGCGGAGTCTGCAACATCGGAGCTGTGGCGGGAGATTTTAACCTCGACGGGATCAATGATCTGGTATTTACCACCATCAACGGCATGCTCTATCTCATCGACCAACAAGGCAATGACTTCAGCGGCTTCCCCGTGGACGTGGGCGCCAGCTTTACCTCACCACCGCTGATCGCAGACTTAAGCGGAGACAACTATCCAGACATCCTGCTCCAAAACTATATGAGCAGCGTTTATGCCTTTGACAGGCAAGGCAGCGTGTTGCCCGGATTCCCCTTCCAAACTCTGTATAACGGCAATACACCCGGCACTTTGGTAGACCTTGATGGTGATGGCTGGATGAAGCTGGTGTGTGGTTATTCCACTGGGGTGGTGGTGATCAACCTGAGGCTACCCATGCGTGACAAAATGCCTTGGAAGGTGTATAGAGGCAGCTTGCTGCGTCAGGGTAGTGTGGCCTCCACCGGCTATGTATCCAATAGTGAAGACACCATCCCGCCTGCAAAGACCATTCTGCAGCAAAACTATCCCAATCCCTTCAATCCCAGCACCACGATCAGCTTCAGCTTGGCCAAGCGGGAGAGGGTAGCTTTGAGCATCTACAACCTGAAAGGCCAATTGGTGAACAAGCTGCTGGCTCAGGAACTGGATGCGGGCGAGCATTCCCTGGTCTTCGATGGGAAAGATAGCGCTGGCCGCTCTTTGGCTTCCGGCATGTATTTTTACCGCTTGCAGACCTCAGAAGGCAGCCTCACCAAGCGCATGTTACTGATAAAATAGAGAAGACCTTTTAAGGGAGAGAAGATGAAACCCACGCTTTATTTGATCGATGGGACAGCGCTGCTGTACCGTTCCTATTATGCCTTCATTGCCAAGCCTTTGGTGAATTCCAAGGGGCAGCACACCAGCGCCATCTTTGGTGTGATCAATAGCTTCCTCCGGCTGTTGGAGCTCAAAGAGGCTGAGTATATCATGATCAGCTTTGATAGGAAGGCGCCGACCTTCAGGCATGAATTGAGCGCGGATTACAAGGCAACGCGTCCGCCTATGCCGGAGGAACTGGTCACTCAGGTGGAGCCGGTTAAGGAGTTCTTCAAGCTCATCGGACTCAAAGACATCTCCTTGGATGGCTATGAAGCGGATGACGTTTTGGCCACTTTGGCTGAGAAATACAAGCAAGACTATCAGGTGGTGATGGTTACGGCGGATAAGGACTATTCGCAATTGGTGGATGAGGATGTGAGCATCTGGGATCCCGCCAAAGACCAGAGCTATAACGAGGCTGGCATCAAAGAAAAGTATGGCGTCAGAGCGGATCAATTTATCGACTATCTGGCTTTGACGGGAGACGCTTCGGACAACATCCCCGGCGTGAGAGGCATTGGGCCTAAGAGTGCGGTGGAGCTATTGAACAGCTTTGAAAGTGTGGAAGCCATCTACAAAAACCTGGAAGCGGTGCCGCCCAAGTATCGCAAAAGGCTGGAAGGGCAGCAAGAAACCGCTCTCCTCTCCTATCAATTGGCGACCATTGTGCGGGATGTGCCCATAGAATCAGAGCCACCGCAGAGCTTTGAGGTGCAGGACTTAAAGAAGGCGCTGGCTTTTATGGATCAATATGAGCTCTTTACGCTCAAGCGCAGGATTCTGACGCGCATGGCTGCTGCCCAAGAACCGGAGGCAACCATCCAGAGCGACATCTTTGCCGATGAGCCGATTCAGGAGCAAGAGCCGGATGCGCCTGACTTTATAGCCAAAATGGCTACCAAAGATGATCTGAAGCGCATACTTGCAGAAATCCGTACTTACGCTGAAGTGGCCTTGGATACCGAGACGGACAGCGTGGATTCCATGCAGGCCAACCTGGTGGGTATCTCCTTGGCTTACCGGCAAAATGAGGCTTGGTATCTGCCGTTGGCACATCAGTTTCACGACAACCTGCCCCTCAAAGAGACGCTGGAGAGCCTCAGAGCAGCGCTGGCTGGCAAGCTGATCATCGGGCACAACCTCAAATATGACCTCATCGTGCTCAAACGGCATGGCTGGACGGTGGATAACCCCATCTTTGACACCATGTTGGCTGCCTATGTCTTGGATGCGGGAAGTGCAAGCTTTTCCCTGGATAAATGTGCGCAAAAAGAGCTGAATCACCAGATGATCGAGATCAAAGAGATCATCGGCAGCGGCAAAAGCGCTATCACCTTTGATCAGGCTGACATCAATAAGGCCTATATCTATGCGGCAGAAGATGCTTGGGCTACGCTCAAACTCGCTCCCATCTACCGGCGCAGGTTGCAGTTTTCTTCGCTTGATAAGCTCTACGACAAGATTGAGCTACCGCTGATCAAGACCTTGGCACACATGGAGATGAACGGCGTCTGCCTGGATACGGCAATGCTGAGAGAGCTATCGAGGACGATCAACAACCGCCTGAGCGAGCTCACCGAGCGCATCTACGACTATGCGGGGTATCAGTTCAATATCAATTCCACTCAGCAACTGGCCAAACTGCTCTTTGAAGAAAAAGCTCTGCCGACCAAGAAGAAGACCAAGAGCGGCTTTTCCACGGATAGCAGCGTGTTGGAAGAGCTGGCTGTGGATCACGAGATCGCCAAAGAGCTGCTGGAGTATCGGATGCTGAACAAGCTGGATTCCACCTATGTGGCCGCTCTACCCGCACTGGTAAACACCGAGACAAACAAGATTCACTCTAATTTCAACCAAACCGTGGCCTCCACAGGCAGGCTGTCCAGCTCCAACCCAAATCTGCAAAACATCCCCATCAGGACGGAGCTGGGACGTGAGATACGCAAGGCTTTTGTGCCCTCTGCACCGGGTAGAGTGATTCTGGCGGCAGATTATTCACAGATAGAGCTGAGGCTTTTGGCACTGTTTTCCCAAGATGATACTTTGCTTAAGGCCTTCGCCCAGAATCTGGACATCCACAGACAAACTGCAGCCATTATCTACAATACGCCCGTGGATAATGTGAGCGCAGATCAGAGACGTGAAGCCAAAACCATCAACTTCGGCATCCTCTACGGCATGGGACAGATCAAGCTTTCCCGAGAGCTCAGCATCACCCGTAATGAAGCCAAGGAGATGATAGAAAACTACTTTGAACGCTTTCCCACCATCAAATCCTACATCAACAGCAGCGTGGATAGCGCCAGACAACAGCAATTTTGCAGCACACTCTTTGGCCGCAAGCTGTATCTGCCCAACATCACCAGCGCCAATCCGGGACTCAAAAGTGAGGCGGAACGCGTGGCGGTAAACATGCCCATTCAAGGCTCAGCCGCCGACCTGATCAAGATCGCCATGCTTGAGATAGACAGACAGATCAAGGATAACCCGCAGATCAAGATGATCCTGCAGGTGCATGACGAGCTGGTCTTTGATGTGGAGGAGAATGTGGTCGAGCAAGCGAGTGCACTGATCCGCAAGGCTATGGAAGATGCGCTGCCGGCTCAATATCGAGAAGTTATCCAGCTCAAGACAGATATAGGCATAGGCAAGAATTGGTTTGAGGCACATTAACGCAATGGTGTAGCCGGCTGAAGGCTGATAACCTTTGTGAATGATCCAAATATGAAAGGGGCGAAGTCGTTTGAACTTCGCCCCTTTTTTTCAGAGTTAAGGAGTAAGTAGTATGTGTTATTAGTTAAATCCTTGGCTGATGGCATCACCGAGATCGAAGATGGGCAGGTAGATCACGACGATGATGCTGCCCACGATGGCGGCCATGATCACGATCAAGAGGGGTTCGATCAGCGATGTGAGCCTGTCAATCACAGCGTCCACAAGTTTCTCATAAAACTCGGCTGCTTTACCCAAGAGCTTGTCCATATCCCCTGTTTCTTCACCGGTGGCAATCATCTGCAGCAAGGTGGGTGGGAAAAGACCGGTTCTGCGGAAGGCGTTAGCCACTCCATAACCTTCTTTGACCAGCACTCTTGCCTTGCGCACACCACCTTCCACGACGGCGTTTTGAACCACGTTCTCAGTGAGCTCCATGGTATCCATAATCGGCACACCGGCTGCCATCAGGATGGAGAAAGTGCGGGCAAACTTGCTCATGATGGAGTTTGACAGCACTCCGCCAATCACAGGGATTTTGAGCTTTAAACCATCGATTACATAACGGCCTCTATCTGTGAGATAGATCAAAAACAGGCCAATCACCACAGCAATCACGATGAGAATCGTGCCGAACACGTTGTTTACAATAAAGTCAGAAATGGCGATTGCGGCTAAGGTGGGACCGGGCAGGTCAGCTCCAAAGTCACCATACACACCGGCAAACATCGGGATGATATAGTAGAAGAGAGCCCAGGTAACTCCGGCCAGGAAAACCAAGATAAATACGGGGTAAGCCATTGCTGATACCACCTTGCGGCGGGTATCCTCAATCTTTTCCAAGTATTCTGCCAATTCGTCCAAGACGGTGTGCAAAGTACCCGAAACTTCGCCCGCTGTAACCAGTGCCACATAGAGGGGATTGAACACGCCAGGGTGTTGCTGCATTGCTTCCGAGAGCGAGTATCCCTTGCGGATGTCGTCTGAGAGCTTACGCAGCACACGGCTGAATCGTTTGTTTTTCTCTTCCTTTTCCAAGTCCGTAATGGCTTTTTCGATGGTGAGACCCGCACTAAACATAGTGGAAAGCTGACGTGTGAAGAACACCAAGGTACGCAAGGAGACGCCTGTGCGCCACTTGTAGAAAGTGAACATCAGTTTGTCAAAGAGCGAGAGCTTCCCTTTGAAGGCTCCTTCAGACGCAGCTTTGACACTGATGATGGTGCTGCCTTCTTTGGCCAGTTTATCCACTGCTATATCCAAGGTATCCGCCTTGATAACCCCTTCAACGCGAGCACCTTTAGCATCTTTTACGATATAAGCGAAATTTGGCATGGTATTACCTTTATTTAGTGTTTATTATTCGACGATTGTCATTTTGATGACTTCACGAATAGTCGTGATGCCACGTTTCATTTTAATGATAGCTGCATCGTGCAGAGTGCGCATACCGGCTCTCAGTGCAGCATCTCGAATCATATCCTGGTTGCCACCGTCATAGATTATACCCCTGATTTCGGGATTCACGGTAAGGCATTCAAAGATACCAGTTCTGCCAGCGAAGCCGGTGTTGTCACAGTGTACACAGCCTCTGCCCAGCTTGAAATTGACCGTAGCAGCTTCCTCTTCGGTGAGTCCTGCATCGCTGATTTCCTGCACTGTGGGCTTGTAATCATCTATGCAATAGGGACATATCTTTCTCACCAAGCGCTGGGCCATCACCAGGGACAGGGATGAACCTACGAGATAGGGTTTGATTCCGATATCTATCAGACGTGTGATCGTGGACGGGGCGTCGTTGGCGTGAAGCGTGCTAAACACCAGGTGACCGGTGAGTGAGAACTTGATGGCGATGTCAGCGGTCTCTTCGTCACGAATTTCACCGATGAGCACGACGTCAGGGTCTTGACGCAACACGGAACGCAAGGCAGCGCCGAAGGTGAGGCCAATCTGCTCCTTCGTCTCAATCTGTGTGATGCCATCCAGACGATATTCCACAGGGTCTTCCACAGTGATGATGTTGGTTTCGATATCCTGAATCTCTTTGAGTGCAGCGTGCAACGAGGTGGACTTACCGCTACCGGTGGGACCGGAAACGATGATGATTCCATAGGGTCTGCGAATGATCTTGTCAAAGATCGCCATGTCCTCTGCTTCAAAACCCAAGGTGGAAAGCTTGAAACCAAATTCTCCCTTGTCGAGCAGGCGCATCACGACCTTTTCGCCCAAAACCGTAGGGGTGATGGACACACGGACGTCCACACTTTTCATGGCCGTCTTGAGTGAGATGTGACCGTCTTGGGGCAAGCGGCGTTCGGCGATATTGAGCTTGGACATCACCTTGGTGAGCGAAATTAAGCCGGCGTGCATACCGATGGGAGGCGTCATAACCTCACGAAGGGCGCCGTCAATACGATAGCGAATGCGTGAGGTCTTGGTCAATGGTTCAATGTGAATGTCAGTTGCACCTGCTTTGATAGCCTCGTTGATGATGAGGTTTAAGAGCTTTACTACGGGCGCATCCGCATCTGAGGAGGAGGCAGAAATGGTGATCTCGTTTTCATCTTCGTCTACGGCAACAAAATCAAAGTCTCCCACTGCGTCTTCGACTTGACTGGTGGTACGGATGCTTTTGTAGTATTTTTCGATGGTATCGGTAAGCGTGGTATCGCCGATCAGTTCTTGCCTGATAGGTTTGCCGATCAGCCTTTTCACACCATCCAAAACTGTGAGGTTATCGGGGTCAGCAAAGGCCACCACCACTGTCCCATCGGCTTCTTCACGTAGAGCGATGACACGGTTTTGCTGAGCATAGGGTTCCGGAATCATGGATACCACATCCTGATCCAAGTCCATCAGCTCGCTGGGGTCCACTATCTCGTGTCCCAGTTGAAGATGCAATGCAGTTAGTAGTTGTTTTTCGTTCAAATAGCCAAGTTTGATCAGAGTTTCTCCTATTTTCAGGCCGAAATTGCTCTGCTTGATCATGGCTTCTTTGACCATTTCTTCGGTTACAGAGCCCTCATTTATCAGCACCTCGCCGATACGGGCAAATTGTGGGTTATAGCTCATTGGCTCTTCCTTAAATGATATTTTATAAAAGTGTAGGCTTTGAGAGCCGCTTGTGTCGATAGAATTCCTTTCATCGTTTATTATCGAGCACCGGAAGACCGGAGCCTTCCGGTGCCCATGATATGGTTATTGTCTTATTAGAAGTTATTAAACCAGCGGTAGAGCTGGATGTTAGTGGTTTTGGAAACGTCATGTTCAAACAGAGTAGCGGTGATCGTGGCCGTAGCTTGTCCGGGCAAACCCTCACCTTCTGCTGGTGGAACTTGAGTTATATGAAACTTGATCCTGCCTTTAGCCTTTCCATGGTATGGTTCATAGGCAGGGTCCGGCGAGAGTATGTGTGGATAGAACTTGGTCAATGTGCAGATAACCGATGGCGTAACGGGATCGTTAAGCGTACCGTAGTAGCTGTCTTCCGGTTGTTGTGGCGTCAGGTTTGGCTGCGTCGAATTGACATACACAAATGAGCCCAATGAAGACGTGAGTATGATTTCCTGTCTTCCTATCAGCGAGCCTTGTCCGTCAACGACATTGCACAAGACGCTGGAATAGTTCCATACAGGTGGTCCCTGTGGCCCAAAATTAAGATTCGAGGGGTCGGCCAATAACCCCAGAGTCGGCTCATTGAGCGGCAATTTAAGCTCTGCTGTATTAGAGATAGTGGGATTCCCTTCGGAAGTTGTGGAAGCTTGCAAGTAGATTAGTTCATTGGTGAATTCACCATGATAGGTGATGAAGGTATAAGCCGTGCCGGCCAAAGAATCGTCATCCACGCTCACGTTACCCACCTCTCCGACGCCATCAACGTGACAGTTGGCAGTGTTGTTGACCAGATCAAAGAAAACCAAGTTGCCGTCTGCTACGGGGTTTCCATAGACGTCAGTGACGTTTGCACCTGCCACGACTCTCCACATTCCACCACCCATAGCCTGTCCGGTATTGATACGACCAATAAAGGGCGTAATGTTGGCAGCAGGGCCACCAGAAATGACGATATTGGCTTTGGTGGCGTAAATCTCTACTCCATCAGAATCTCTGGTGTGTGAGGCTTTGACTGCCAAAACTCCGGATTCAGTTCCGGCAATGACCGATACTTGGGCTTCACCTCCTGTACTCATCACCATTACAGGCTGGTTGGGAGGTTGATTGTTCAGGTTTGCACCAGCGGGAATTGTGCCCACCAGTTGGAAAATTACTGGTTGCTGGGTGTCTACCAAGTTACCGTTGATGTCTTTCAGCTTCACTCTCAAGATCGCAGATTCTGTTCCACCGGTGTTCCTCACATTCAGTTTCAAGACACTCTCTTGGGTAAAACCAATTGAGTGGATCTGGCTGGAAGTGATGGTGAACACAGTTTCGGCTTGGAGAGTGTCTCCATTGGCAGAGGCGGTAATCGTGGCTGCACCAGCCTGCAAGCCGGGGATCAGACGGGTCTGAGCAATACCGTTAGGCTGGGTGTTGATGTTGATCTGCTGGGAGGTATTGATAAAGGTTCCCAGATCAGTGCCAAACTTTACTCTCTTCCCACCGCAAACGTTGCCAAATTGATCTGTAAGCCTGGCGGAGAGGCGGATTTCGTTGTCAGATTCCAAAGGTGAGGTATCTGTTTCGATGGCTTCTCCATCATCAATCACAAATGTTTGCAAGCTCAGCGAAGCGGGATCGCCAGCGGTGATTGTCACATTCTGGCTCTTGCTGACCGCTCCGATAGAAGCAGTAATGGTTTCGACATGTTCAGCGTCCGTGATGAGGTTGGATGCTTTATAAGTGATTTTGGCAATACCATTTACCGTGCGTGCAACGGCTGAATTGCCCAATTCTGCTCCGGCTTCACCTGCTTCTCCCGCACCCGTCCAGAAAGAACCCATGACACAGTCGAAGGTTACCAGAGTGTTGTTGGGTACGTTTTGTCCCAGCTCGTTTTTCACTGTAGCGGTAACGGAGTGGATTTGGGTCACCTTTGAGTTTGTAGGAGCCTTCAGGTTGATTGACTCTATACCAGGGACTTCCAGGATCGTCACTTTGATGGTTTTGGTATCTTCAGAGACCAGGGATTGATAGCTTCCCTCTGAATAACTACGAACCACCGCAGTGATGGTGGCTTCGCCCACTGCTCCATTATCCCAGAAGGTGGTAGTAGCTACGCCTGTGCTATCTGTAGGCACGTTGGCGAGCACGTTGCCGATGTCAGTTCTGAAGTTTACAATTTGGCCTGGGACACCAAAGCCTTCGCCGTCTTTCACCTGTACCTGTATTTCGGAAATGGTGATATTGTTATCGGCATAAATGGTATCCGGCGAAGCTGTTATAGAGGTGATAAACCGCTGTGCCGAGACGTTCTGTTCCAAGGCCACGGGGATGTTGCGTTTATCGCAGGACGTGGCCAAAATCACGAGCATCAGCACCATGATAGACAGCATTAAGGGTCTGGTTTTAAGTCTCATTATTCTCCCCCTTGTCCTTTGGTTTCCTCGCCTTCTACTTCTTCCTCTTCATATTCGATCAACTGACGTGTAAGTCTTTCATCCAGTTTGATCTCGGGAGCTGTCTCGAAGACCGACACCAAACGAGGGGTGATCTCCATGATGAGGTCTGTATTTTCCACCACTTCATAATGGTGTTGGAAAAGCTTGCCGATGAAAGGCAGGTCGCCCAAGAAAGGCACTTTGTTGGTTTTCTTACTGATGCTGCTATTTAGCAGGCCACCAATAACGATCTTTTGTTCGTTGGGAACAGTCACGGTAGAGGTAACTTTGCGCACCTTGGTGCGGGGCACATAGCCACCCACGAGGTCAGTCACAGAGCTCACTTCAGGAGCGATTGAAGCGGTGATCATGCCGTCTGAATTGACAGTGGGTGTGACGGTAAGGATGATACCAACCTCTTCGCGCTCGACCTGAACCTGCTTTTCGTTGTCTGTCACCACGAAGGGAACCACTTCACCCATATGGATCGTGGCCTCAGAACCGTTCATGGTGGTGACGCGGGTGTCTGTGAGCAACTGGGCAGCGTTGTTTTCCAAAAGCCAATCTACAGTGATGTCAAACGCGGTGAGTTGACGGCTGAAGTGGCCGATGTCTTTGAACCCATTGATGCGTTGGAAGTGTTGCTCTCTGGGAAGCTGCTCGAAGTCTGTAGGGTCTCCATGCGGCAGGTATCCCTCTACATCAGAGTAGTTGAAGGGAAGACCTGTGCCTCTGGCATTTACGGGGTCTTCGGCCAAGATGGTGGTAAGATGGTTGAGGCGGCTCCAGTCGATGCCCATCTTTCTGGCATGATTGAGATGTACCTCAATGAGGCGCACTCTAATCTCAATCTGATTTTGATCCACATCAATGCCGGTAATCAAGTCTTCAATGTTTTTGAAAGTTTCAGGGTTTGCATAGACCATCACTGCGTTTTGGCCTTCCAAGGGAACCACCTTGCCGGAGGTGTTTTCCAAGGATTTGGCTACTTTGGCAGCATCGAGATTCTTGAGGTAGATGATCTTGCTACGTTCTCCAGATTCTTCAGAAATGTTTTGCTTGGTACCCACGACAAAGGTGTTTTCACCTTCTACTCTGTAGGCAAGCCCAGCAACTCTGGCCACCAAAGACACTGCTGTTTCGATGGGCACGTCTTTGATATTCAGGGTCACTCTACGTTCTTCCTTGTCGCCCGCACCGGGATCGGCAGCCAACACGACGTTGCAGCCGCTTTGGCGTGACAAGGCATTCAATACCGAGGATAGGGTTGCATCATCGGCATTGTAGCTAACTTTAGTAGTAAGTTTGCTGGATTGCGCCATCAGCCCAAGAGCCAGCCATGCCATGGCCAACAAGAGGATGATTCGCAAAAATGATTTTGAGTTTGGGCTAAGTGTCATTTAGGTTCTCCCATTATTTACATTTATATTTATTTACCAATTTCCTGAGGTGTCAGTCTTGACGTTCAATTTGTCAAAATCTGGCATGGGTGGACGGGGTGCCAAGTAGGCGGTTACCGTGTTGCCACCATAATAATACTTGATCCAATTGTGACCAATGTCAACGATCCTGCGTCCTTCCACGGTTTCGCCAACTGTAGCATAGTAGTTTTGGTCACGATATTCGATGGTTGCATATTTCTGTCCATTTTCCAAGATAGAAGTGGAGGAAAGCCTGAAGGTATTTCTCACACTATCCAAGAACTCACGCTCCAAATCAAGCTTGTCTTTGATGATATTGCCCTGACGTAGCGGGTCACGGGTGATGGTGAAGACAAATTCCTTACGGTCTTGGATGGAGTTTTCGATCGCCTTGATCTTTGTGAGCAGGGAATCTGATACGGATTCCTTGGAGTGAACGGATTGATCTGGGACGCTCTTCATCTTGAAGTAGTTTGTGTAAAGGCGAACACCCAACACCAGGAAGATGATCACGATCAAAGTGACGGCAAGGTCTTTTAGGTATCTCAGTTGCATTTACGCCTCCTTCTTCACTTTGAATATGGAAAGTTCGAGCATTATTTTATACTTGGACACCGCATAATCTTCTGTCTTCTTATCGCCTTCGGAAGAAGGGGTGACATCTATGTAGTGTATTTTAATGATATTGTCGAGCGCTTCCAAATCTGAAAGGAATTGTCCCATCTGCACGAAGGTTCCTTCCAGTTCCAGGTTGTAGGTGGTTTCAATCAGCCCCGGCAGTGAGAACTTATTGGAGTCTGAAAGCTTGTTGATAGAGATCTTGCGATCGTGTGCCAATTCACCGATACGCTTTTTGAAGTCGTTGATCTCTTCAAAGGTAAACTTACCGGATTTGGACAAGCTGTTGTCGATGATCAGGGAAAACTGAGATAGTTTTTCATCCATGATGCGGGCGCTATTAAGTCTTTCCTGGGCAGTCTTGATCTTATCGTCATAATCTCTCACCTTCCTCAGGCCGTTTTTAAGGCTGTTGGCGCTGGCGGTAAAGATCAGCACGGTGATCAGGATCATCAACACGATGAATACGAGGTATTTTTCTCTCATTGTATCTCACCTCCTGGAACTCTTGAGGGCTCTTTGCTGTAGCACTCGATCACAAATTCCATGATTGCGGTGTCCTTGACTATCTGCTTGTTAATCGATCCAGATTTGATGTAGGGGAAATCGTTGCTGATCTCCGGGTTGGATTTTAACCGCAGGATAAACTCGTTGATCAAATCTATCTCCCGCACATTGTTATCCACGGGTGTGATACCATTGAGTGTCAGCACACCATTGGCAAAGGTAAACTTGCGCACTGCTAACTTGTGGTCGATCTCCTGAGAAAGAGACACCAGCTTGTTTGCCCAGAAGATACGGTCGTTGAAGGTTCTTCCCAAGCGATCCAAGTCTTGGCTGGAAAGATATTCTCCACTGGTCTTAAACTGATCGATCTGAGCCTGCGTTTCTTTTAGGAACTTCTGCCTGTTGGCTACCTTTCTGTTCAACTGTGAGCTGATGTAGAAGTGGGCGGCCAAAAGGATCACGATTCCTACAACAAATACGATGACAGCCTGGACAAACTGCTTGCTTTCTCGCTCAGCCTGTATCTTCAGATCGCCGTATTTGTTGAGGTTGATTTTGAAATAAAATTGATTCATACCAGCTTCCTATTCCGCCCGCATGGCCAGGCCAACTGCCAGAGCCAATTGAGGGTCTTTTTTATCGATAAACTTTTCGGGCATCTCTACATTGATGAAAGGCAGGAATACCTCGGTGGGAAGATTTACCTTCTCCGCGATAAACTCTGTCAGGCCTTTCAATTTGGCAGTTCCGCCCATCAAGTACACTTTGCGAAAATCGCTGTTGCCAGCTTCTTTGACGTAGAAACGTAGCGAACGACGTATCTCTTCAACGATAGCCTCTTCGGTGGGCTTCTCGGTGATATCCAGCATGCTTAGAGTGCGAACTTCAGGATTGTTGGGATCGTCCAAAAGGCCAAATTCCAGCTTGTAGTTTTCTGCTTGTTCCCACTCCATTGAGCGTTTGCGCATGATGTCTCTGGTGAAATTGTAGCCACCAAAAGGAATATCACGGGAAAAGAATCTCGCTTCGGGGCCCCAGATCACCATATTGGTGCGGTGAGCTCCCAAGTTCAATAAGACATAAACGCCCTCTTCAACGTAGGCATTGAGCATGAAGCTATTGGCTACAGCCAGAGAATCAATATCCACCAAGTTCGGTGCCAGACCGGCAGTTTGCAGGATGTTGGTGTGTTCATTGATCAGCTCTTTGGAGGTAGCACCCAAGAGGATGTTCATGTTGTTTGTCTTCTCTTCAACGCTGAGCACCTGATAATCCAACACCATATCTGATCCAGAAATGGCGATGTGTTTCTTGGCTTCAAAGAAGAGGGCCGATTCCAGCTCTTCGTCTGGAAGAAAGATGGTTTTGATCTGTTTGATGCTGGTGTTGTCTCCGCCCACAGAAGTGACTAAGTGTTGCACTCTTTTGGGATTGATACGCAGGGTTTTGAAGATGTCCACCAGCACGGGACCGTAGCGTTCAGGACGTAGGTCGCCTGGAATGTATTCCACTCCATGAGCAACCGTGGGTCGGATTTCATAATTGAGCAGCTTAAAGCCTTCGTTCAGCCGTTTAAGATGCACGACCTTAACGCTGTGGCTGCCAAGATCAATTCCAACCGATTCCTTGAACTTGAGCGATTTTTGTTTCTTCATAGTTCCTCTTTATGTATGGACCTTATTATTGTATAGCATGTGGGATATTAAGAGGGTTCTTGACTTCCCATTTCACGCCGGTGAAGGTTTTGGATTCTTCTCGCGTGACTTCGGGGAAGTCCAGGGGTGAGGTGTAATAAAAGCGATTGTCGTAGTGATAGTTCTTCTTGTAGCCAATACCGCCTCCGGAAGAACCGGGAAAGTCTCTCGTTGTAAGGGTAAATCCCATGACCGGGTCTTGGTGTGTTACCGCTCCAGGCGCACTGGTTCCTCCGCACTGGTCAATTGTCTGATCCCAAATGCCCGTAGGGTTTGGATAATCCTGATCTTCATAGTTGCGATGCACAAATCCACGTCGGCGCTGCGAGATTGAGCCATGGACGTTGATATATCCCCGCTCCAAATAGGGTGCTCTTTCGGGCCAAAGTGGATTGTACCAAGGGTAATCTATCTGCTCGGTGGAATTGAACCAACCGGTGCGACCCTGTTGAGGGAATCTCCTGCGATGCAAATCAATCCAGGTATATATGGTGTTGTTTATCACCACATCTGGCACCGATGGATGCGGGTGCTGATATTCAAAGGTAAACACCCCATCTTTTCTGGCATTATCTCCACCATCCCCCAAAGCGGCCATTGCCGCATAGATCCACACCCCCCCTTTGGGATCAGAAGTGCCGGAGCCACAGGTCTCATGGTAGCGCAGGGAGTCAACAGGGCTACGATAGCCATATTTGACCACTATGGATTTCTCGGCCACCAAGCCCACCACATCTCGTTTATTGGTTTCCGGAGATTGACCCCTGGGAGTGCCTTTGAGCAGAATATCCCCAATGATGAAGATGGTATCTCTACAGCCAAAGGTCTGGTAGCCTTCAAAAGATCCCTTGAGCCAGAGTTTATTAGTGCAATAATGCGATTTATTTGCGAGGCCGCCACCACCCATTGATGACCAGGTGGTATCATACGCAGCGTAACGGTTTGCATATTGGAAATCTGCCGGATTCCCTGGTGGATATTTATTGGGTGGGTAGACATCAATGGAATCTCTGTGCACTCGGCGTACTACTATACCTAAATGGGCTTCTGCAGAAGACCCGTCAACATCCAGATAAATGATGTACTTTGGATCATAGCCGGAAGGGCCAAATGGAATTCCTCTATTTCTTATGGTGGTAGCTTCTTCAGGAAAATTGGTATAGGCATAGTGTTCGGTGAGCCCTCCCAGGAAGATATTATCCTCGGGAAAATCATGCCCACCACCGGGATATACTCTGATTTCCCCTGCAGTAGTCACCCAGCCGTTGAAGGTAGGCCAGCCACCGTTGTTTCCACCACCTGCCTGACGGATCCAGATATCCTCATTGCTGTGAACTCTGCCGTAAAAAACATCTGGGCCATAGTGACGAATCGGAAGGCCGTTGGGGTCTTTATCAAAATCCGTAAAATACATAAACTTGGCAAAGGTCTCATATTCCAGGGTATAAACGCCATACTTTTTCACGATGGACCTGGGGCTGTTGGCGGCCGCAAACCTGACACCCTTGTGCGTATATACACGGCTATGGACGTGGGTGATCTGCCTTGTGTCTCCCTGTGTGATGTTTTCATCTACAAGTGCTGAGCCGCCGGGAACGAGCAAGGACTTGATCTTAAAGGTCTTTTTCGCCTCAGATGAGACAACTTCCACAGTGCGCTCACTGGTGACGAGGGGCACCATAATCGCGCCCAGAGCATCCATAATGGCCTGACCTCTATGCGCTTCACTTCTCAACAGCAATAAAGATTGAACGTTTTCGTAGTCATAATGAAAACTCAAAATATCCCGGTAGGCAAGTCCCGCCATGGTAAAACCGGACATCACGGAAATCACCATCAAGAGCATGGCTATGCTGACGTTTCCGCTTGGGTTTCTTAAAATAGCTTTCATCGTATTCTCCTCAACAACACACCAATGTGCTGTTATTTCCTCCCCATTTGGGTGCGAAAGTGTACATGTTTGAACTTTTTGGGTGCGAGCTCAACCTTGGCTCTGAGGGTCACATCAAGTATCTTGACACTACTGCCATTGTTTATCTGCTTAAACATGATTTCGTCTAAACTGATATAGCTCCTTTTACCGGTTTTGGGAAACAGTACCAGGGCCGTCGAAGACCCTGAGCCTTTATAGAGTCGGCGGCAGCGCACACTACCATTGGTGTAGTAAAAATCTGCATAATCAGTGGGAACAACCCCCTGCTCATAGGACGCTGTGGGTATCACTCTAATGGAGTTTGATTGTCTGGCTCCCATAGGCACATTCAAAAATTGGATAGTGACAGCGTTGTTTACACCATAATACTCTTTCGGTTTTCTAAACTGGTAGTCACCGAGACCAGTCTGCGTAACGGCAGCTCCCTCATCCCCTACGGGAACACCAAATTTGATGTAGTTTAGCAACTCAATGGCATCGTTTTGCAATTCGGCATATTTCTTCAGTTCTTCAAACTTTCTGAAGAAAACAGACACGCCGGTACCCGATATCACGATCAAGATTGTGGTGATGGTCATCACTACGATCAGCTCTACCAAGCTGACGCCTCTTTGGTTGGATACAATGCTTGAGAGTCTAAGGCGGTTACGTCTCATTAGAAGAAATCCTCACGCATACTCAGGGATCGATTTTGGTGGGTGTAGGGGTCTTTCCAGACCATTGTAGCTATAAGGGCGGTAAATTTAATCGACCTTTCGTTTGACTCATCCCTTCCGACCTGAGCGGTAATAGTCATCTTCCCAGTAATAGGTCTGCCTTTTTCCGGCACTTGGATCACATATTCTTTGTTGTTTTGCAATTGGAAGGGTATGCTATTTTGGTGGCGATAGTATTCCAACTCCAATTGCCCTGCCAGGAGCTGCATGACCACCCTGTCACGATAGTTATTCGCCAAGGTTTTCTCGGCGTAGATGATACCTATATACAGGCTGGTGATGAGAATGACCAACACCACCACCAAAACCAGGGCTTCAATCAGAGTGAAGCCCCTGGCTTGGCGAAGTATGGTCATGGGGTTTGCTATCTCATTTTTAGAGTATGTTTTTTCGCCCATGATCGGAAGCTTCCTATTTAAAATCCTGCACCGGTAGCAAAGAGTTTGGGGTTGTCCGCCAGTTCTTCTGCTACTGCGCGTTCAATTAGATTGTTCATTACAAGGTTGTACAGAGATTGATCACGCGTCTGCATTCCCTCTTTGGTGCTGGACTGGATCACGGAAGGAATCTGATAGGTCTTTTCCTCACGGATCAAGTTTCTCACCGCAGCGTTGGCAATCATGATCTCCACTGCAGGCACACGTCCCTTGCCGTCCTTGGTTTGGATAAGCGTCTGAGAAATCACCGCTTCCAAAGATTCGGATAGCATGGAACGGACTTGTTGTTGCTGCTCTTTGGGAAACATGTCAATCACACGGTCGATGGACTTGGTACAGCTTCCAGTGTGCAAAGTGGCAAAAACAAGGTGCCCTGTCTCTGCAGCCGTCAGCGCCAAAGATACCGTCTCAAGGTCACGCATTTCACCGACAAGGATCACGTCCGGGTCTTCGCGCAGAGCACTTCTGAGTGCAGCGGTAAAGCTCCAGGTATCATGCCCCAGCTCACGTTGGTTGATCAACGAGTTTTTGCTACGGTGCACAAACTCGATGGGGTCTTCCACCGTGATCACATGGCAAAAACGTGTGTCATTGATGGTGTCAATCATGGTTGCAAGCGTGGTAGATTTACCGCTACCTGTGGGGCCGGTCACCAAGATCAATCCCTTTTCCTTTTGGGTTAGTTTTTTGATCACCTCAGGCAAGTGCAGCTCTTCATAGGGCTTGATCTCATTTGGGATCACACGGAAGGCCGCAGAGATGCCGTTAATTTGATGAAAGGCGTTCACACGGAAGCGGACGTCGTTTGAGAGCTTGTGCGAAAAGTCTATCTCAAGGTTCTTCTTAAAAAGCACCTTCTGACTTTCGTTCATCACTCCATACACGAGGCTTTCTACTTCTTCCAAGGTCTGGACGGGTAGATTCAGCTTCTTCATCTGACCGTTGACTCTCACCATAGGTTGAGCGCCGGTAGCCACGTGGAAGTCCGAGGCGCCTGCTTCGGCTGTGAACCGTAGTAGTTCGTTGATATTAGTCAACTTAAATCCTCCAGATCAGTCGGTTTCGGTTCCTCCGGATTCCGGGTTTGTCCAAGTATCGATACCATAACCATGGAATTTGGCTTCTTTAACATCATACCAAACTTGCTTGCCTTCGCCGCCGGGGAAATCAGCAGTGGAAGTAGCAATATATTTGGTAGGGGGGTTACCGGTGACTTCAAATTGCCAGTTGCGGATTGTGCTTTCACCAAGGCGAGCTTCTTTGAGGGCTTGTTCTTTGGTGAAACCTTCAGTGGTTCCGGCTGTCTGCAATTGGACGTCATAGACTTTACGTAGGGTGCTAATAGCTGTTTGGGCTTCAGTGGAACGTGATTTTTCCACATACCTTAGATAACGAGGCACGGCCAAGGCCGCCAAGATGGCTACGATAATCACAACCACCAAGATTTCGATAAGGGTGAAACCCTTTTGGTTCTTGAGTTTACTCAGCATTTTCGCTTTTCCTCCTGGGAAATGTTTTTTGTGTTCTGATTACACGATGCACGGAACGAGCCAATTGTAAAAAAAAGTTCTCATTACGTTACGGGTACAATAAAATACTTGACGGTTTCCTGTCCATCCTTTTTTTGGGTTTCGTGATTATTATTAGACTCAAGCAAGGAGTAAATTCAATTATGAAGCCATATTCTAACCTGTTGAACATTCTGCTTCTTATCTGCCTGAGCATCAGTTTGCTCGTAGCAGAAGAGGCAGTTGTGACCGTTCGTGATCAAAACCAAATGGGCGAAGACGTCGTATTGGTAGAGTATGATGGTGGCACCATCACCCGCAAGGATTTAGACCATCGTATTTCCAAAATTCCTCCAAACCAGCAAGGCCGTTTTCGCACCATTGAAGGCCAAATCCAAGTTTTGGATCTAATGGCTTTGGAAGATGTTTTGATGAAAAAAGCTATAGAAATGGGCATTGATAATGATGAAGAAGTTGACCAGCGCATCGATGCGGGACGCCGCCAGTTCCTCATCCAAGAGTATTACAAGGTAAATGTGAGCGACAAGGTAGAGCTCACCGAAGCTGATAAACAAGCCTTTTTTGAAGAAAACCCGGAACTCTTTGTGATGCTGCCTGTGATCAATATCAACTACATCAACCCAAGCAACGAAGAGCAGGCCAGAGAAGCTTTGGCCGAGCTGAAAGATGGTGTCAGTTGGGAAAACGTCTCCAACGCTTTCAGCATGAACAACTATGTCAAAGGACTCAAGGGCGTGATCAACAATATCCGTCTCAACGGCAACATCCCCGGCATCGGAACCGACACAGAGCTGGAACAGATCATCGAAGCCAACGTAGACAATCTCAACCAGATAATCGGTCCGGTGCAGACCCCCACGGGCTGGCACATCTTTATGATCACCGATTATAGACCCAGATACGACAAAACCTACAACGAAGTCATGCCTGAGATTGAGCAACGCCTCCGCCCCGTTGTAGAGAGGAGAATACTGGACGAGATGCGCGAAAGACTGCTCCTCAAATATGGAGTAACCATCCACGATGAGGTAATCAAGCAGATAGACCTCAACATCATCGAGAAAGATGAAGAAGTCCTTTCCGCAATCGCCATTGAAGCTCCAATACCGGAACTAACCTTCACCGTGGGCAGGATAATGGAATCCTTTAACAAACTCTCTCCCCAAGAACAGATCTTCTACATAAAGGGAGAAGGTGCCGGACAAGTGGTGGAACAAGAGCTGATCCGTGCTCTCATGCTCCAGGATGCAATCGCAGAAAACTATGAGCAGATCATTGAGGAAAAAGAAGAGTACATCCAGATGAAGCGCTATTACGTCCTCAACAACATCTACAGAAAACTAATCGTAGACACCATTGAAGTGCCTCAAGATGAGATAGAAGCCTATTACGAGGCCAATATCGCCGATTACTCCACCCCAGCCTCACGCTGCATCCAGGTTTTTTGGGGAGAAAGCGAGAAAAAAGCCAAATCTGCCCGCAAGAAGTTTGCCCGCATGCTCAAGCTGGGCGACGAGACCAGAATGCAAAAGATCATCGACAAAGATTCCAAAAACCCAAGCCAGAGCATTCTGGACAACCAATATGACAACGGCATCATCACCGGCCTCGGCCCCGATGAAGAATTTTCCAAGATGATCTGGGAAAATCCCGTCGGATACCTCAGTCCCGTGTTTACCAACGCCCGAGGTGACATCCTCTTCTTCCGCACCACCAAAGAAAATCCTCCCATCGTAAAAAGCCTCACCGAGATGGAACCCCGCATATTTGGCATCCTCAGAAAGGAAAAAGAAAGCACCCAACAGACCAAGGTGACAAACGAACTCTTTGAAGAATACAACCTGCAAAAGCACACGGACAGGATCAGATTGAAACTGAGTGTGGAAGAGCTCTTCAACATGGCTGATGACAGCGCCAGAATGCGCAGATTTAAAGATGCAATCAACTACTACAACCAGATCATCGAACACTATCCCAACGGCACGGACGATTATAAAGCCAGCTTTATGAAAGCCTTCCTGATAGCCGAAGAGATGAAAAACACCGATCTGGCAATCGACCTCTTCAGATCATTCCTGCAAAAATACCCCAGCGGAGACCTCAACGAATCCGCCCAGTTTATGATCGATACCCTGGAAGGGAATGTCGAGCTGGATATCGATATGGAGAAGGCCCCTGAGACCCAAGCGGAACCTGAAGAATAAACCCTAACTAATTGCATACCTCACATTGGAGGACAGCCCTCGCATCCTGCGGGGGCTTTTTTGGGACCAAGTTCACTCAGGTTGGATTGAAGCAAAGACACAAGCAGTTTTCAAACACCTACTATTTTAGTAGGAGTTCATTTCTGAGCACGGGCGTCGGGAAAAGCAGGTCTTCTTTGAAAAATTTGACTGTCGAACGGGAAAAGGTAACAGGAAACGGCCATTTTTGACCATCCTCAAAGCCGCTGTTTATGCGGCGTCCCTGCCCCGTCCCTGCTCGGCTCCTCCTCCATCGAGCAGGAACCAAGTAGGATTGCAATAGGTTACACGTTTGAGCGGGGAAGGGCCAAGAAAGGAGGTGAACCTTTTCAAAAAGTCAAATGTTTCGATATATTCTCGGTTTTTCAGGGGTAATTAAGGCACAAAATGGCACCTTGTACGGGCGCTCGCTGCGTGCATGGGCGCTCGCTGAAGCGCCGGTTTTCAGCTTTCATTCGTATCTTTTCCTCTGTACAACAGCTGTATGGCAACCGTGCCTGATACATGGGCACCCCGAAACGTGCGTCAGCGACTGACTGCTGACCACTGACAACTCGGGAAGCGGCGGTTCAGATACCGCCCGTACAGGATCGCTTGCCATTACGACCAAGAAATAGCTGGCGCCGCTACACCTTTATCCCACGTTTCGCCAATGCCTTAGTTCACCAGAGAATAACTATGTCTATTTTGTTTACACCGCTGCGAGGTGTGGTTTACACCCATCTGATTGGCTGATTCTTATTATCTCTATCTGGAGTCTGAACGCCGGTTCAATCCCCAAAGCATACCACTTGGTTTTTGCCGCTAGTCTTTCCTTGATACAAAGCCTTGTCCGCTTCCTCTATCATTTCTTCGAGGGTGGCTTGTTGGGCTCTATAGCTGATGCCAATGGTAATGCTGAGCTGAAAGCTATATCCGCAACACTTGAAAAGTTCCTTGCTCAAACTCTTGCGCACACGTTCTGCCACGGTTTGAGCACCTTTACAATCCGTTTCTGCAAATACGAAGAGAAATTCCTCTCCACCCCATCTCCCCACGCTATCGGTATCGCGAATCCACTTTCTAAAGAATTCTGCCAAGTGCTTGAGCACCATATCCCCACATTGATGGCCGTAGGTATCGTTTATCTTTTTAAAATCATCTATATCGGCGATGGCGACGGCTAAACCCCGGCAATAGCGTTTGGCTCTTTTTTGCTCTCTATCCAGTATCCTTTCCATTGATCTGCGGTTATATAATCCTGTGAGCGAATCGTGCCGGGCCATGATATCCAACTTCTTGTTTAGCTCTTTCTGCTTTTTTTCTGCCCTGACCTGCCTGTCGATATTGACCAACATCCCGATCACGCCGTCGATCTGACCATCATCATCCAAGAGAGGTGCCACATGCAGTTCAGCCCAAAACACTTTGCCATCTTTGCGCTTGTACTGCCTTTTAATACGGATGCTGGATACACTGCCGTCGGTCAGCTTTTTCATAGACCTATCGCTGCGGTTACGGTCCGCCGCTACGGTCACATCCCTGACATTCAGCTTGAGCGCCTCTTCTTCACTATAGCCCATAAAAGCACACCAAGCGGGGTTGACCATGATATAGTTTCCCGTCAGATCGGTGATCCCAATGGCCACTATGGAGCTTTGGAACACCTTGCTATAGATACGAGATATTGCCAATTCCGGCATGAGATTCCTCCATTGATCGGGTTATTTTGCCTTTTTCAAGGCGGTAAAGTGTAGATTATAGTGAAAAGGCGCCAAAAAGCAAGAAACTCTTTGGCGCCTATTACTCAAAGGGATCTGATCTTATTCTTCTGTAGTTGGTGGTGTAAAGGTGCGTTTGCCCAGCTCGGCATTGATCATAAAGATGCCGGCGGTGTTGTCTTTGATCATCTCCAATTGGCGCACAATGCCTTCGGCGGTGGCTTCTTCTTCCACCTGCTCATCCACAAACCACTGGATGAAGCTTTTGGAGGCATGATCGTTCTCTGCGCAGGCCAGATCCATCAGTTCATTGATCTTACCGGTGACAAACTGCTCGTGCTTGTAGGCTTCCCTGAAAGCGTTGAGCGGGTTTTTGAAATCCACCGGAGGCTTGTCGATGGCCATAAGCTCCACCTTGCCGCCGCGGTCTAAGAGATAACGGAAAAACTTCATGGCGTGGAAACGCTCTTCCTGGCTCTGCGCTTCCATCCAAGCGGCCATACCATCCAGATTCTCACCCGCGAACCAGGCCTGCATGGCGATGTAGAGATATTCGCTATATAGCTCGTGGTTGATCTGTTCATTTATTGCTTTTTCGAGTTTGTTACTGATCATGATTGTGATTCTCCTTTGTTTTGTTTTATCAAATCAGATGATAAGGTAGCGTAAATTTGAGAACAGCCAAACACTTTTTTCACCTACTTCTGACACACAGGACAGAGGTAAGTGCTGCGCCCTGACTGTTTAACTTTCTTCACCTCATGACCTTGCGGACAGCTCTCCTGCTGGTAAACCTTGAGGAAGTTTTGAAACTCGCCCGCCTTATCGTCCACCCTCCTGAAGTCGGAGATCGAGGTACCGTTGTGCATCAACGCCTGTGCCAAAATCAGCTTGGTAGCCGCCGCTATTCTGGCAAACTCCTCACTATCCAGCTCGTTGCAAGGTCTGAAAGGATTGACACCCGCTTCGTAGAGGATTTCGCAGACGTAGATATTGCCCAAACCGGCCACCACTCTTTGATCCAAAAGAGCGGTCTTGATAGGGCGCTTGCTCTTGGCTAATTGTTCGCTCAAGTAAGCAGCACCAAAACCTTGCAAGAGAGGCTCAGCACCCAACTTGGGCAGAGCTTCATGCACTCGTGCACTCGGTAAAAGCGTGATCTTGCCAAAGGTGCGGATGTCGATAAACCTCAGGCGATGGCCGCCGGAGACCAGGATCGCCGCCCTTTCATGGGCTTTAGGCTCGCCGTCATCCTTGTCCCACACCAGCTTACCTGTCATCCTCAGGTGAATGATGAGCGCAAAACCGCTGGTCATTTCAAGGATCATATACTTCCCGCGCCTGTAACCCTGACGCAGCCTCGCCGGGAAAGCCTGATCCTGCGGGGAGAGCTTGTCGATCACGGTGCCCGGGTAATAACACTCCAAGCCCAATATCTCCTTGGAGCCCAGCTTTGGGATCACACCACTAAGGACAGTTTGAACTTCTGGTAATTCTGGCATGGCTAAAACCCACCCGTAAACCGCTCAGGAATCCAGTGATCATCGCCACCCAACATCTTGTTCAGGGAATGCGAAGCCGTGTAAGCGGCCATCCGGATGCCAAAATCAGGCGAAGCGATGTTCTTTTCAAATAGTTTTGCCAGATCGGGATTGGATGCTGCGATCACCCCGTGTTTATCGCTATTCTTAAGCAAAGTATCCAAGCTTTGCGCCAAATCCGAATCATCTTTGAGCCACTGGTTGAAGGGGTGCATATGTTTCTGCCTCAGTATGCCCATCAGGCTTAGCTTTTCTCTCACTCTGCGCACAAACATCGCCTTGCTGATCAGTTTGTACCCCAGGCAGGGAGGCAGCCCCGTCTTATCCCAGGGCAGTCTGGCTGCTTGTTTTTGATAGGTGTCCATCCACTTGAAATACAGTTGGTGACTATATTTCAGCTTGGGATCCACGGTGAGGCAAAAGGTTAAAAATGGCGCATATTCGAAGGGCGAGATGCTGTGACTCTTTTGATGGCAGACCAAATCTCCGTTGATTCCTGCATTTAAGCTATGGTTGTGGATGGTATAGAATTCCTGATTTGGGTATCTTGAAGCGATTTCTGTCATCACCCCGTCCAGCTCAGGGTCATCATGTGGCAGCGTGCCGATGCACCTTACACCTGGCTTCTCATGCTCGGGCTTCACCAGGAAGTATCCCAAGCTAAAATCTCCAAACTGCCCGCTCATGATTATGCCATACTCGCTCAAATCCATGTCTTTGATTGCGGCATGCATCTGCGCAGCACCGTGGTAGGCAATCTGACCGTCATTGTAGTAGATAGCGTCATGAACATCCAGCAGATACCTGCCTCCGTCCAGAGGGTAAAAGTTGTAGTTTAAGCCCTTTATTTTGGCGATCTTTTCCGCTATACTGTGATCTCTATAGTCGCTCTGTGAATAGGTGAGCACGCTGAGGTCTTTAAAGCCCAGATCAAGCGCTGTATACACCGTCATCCTCGAATCAAGACCACCGCTCAGGAAAGAAAAGTGCCTCCTTCGGTGGCGCAGATCGCATTGATGGATATGCTGCAGCGCTTCTCCGAACAGTTCATTCATGATGTAGACAGCTTTGTGGAGGCCAACGGTGCTTATCTCCGTAAAGAAAGTGTTGTATTCTTCCTCTCTGACCACGCCCTGATCCCAAAACAGGAATTTGCCCGCTTCCAAGTGCTTGATCCCGGCGATGGTGGTGTAATCTACAGAGGTAAAACCATGCGCCATCATCATCCTCACGCCCACTTCGTCCAAGCTGCACTTGATGCCATTGTGCCTCAAAACAGCCACCACCATGGCCAAAGAACTGGAAACTACCAGCTTTTGCTCCTGATGCCAGTAATACAGCTTGGCGCTGCCAATCTGGTTGCCAAAGAATATCCCCTTCCCTTGCCCTTGAGCCCGGTAGCTCATGCAGGTAAATTGACCATAAAACTGCGCCGGCAGACTGGTATCCTGCTCCACCAACACTTTGTCCAGCAAACCCTTAATCCCTTGAGTAGCATGGGTATCTACCAACATGTCGGCATTTGCCAAGATACCGTCAAAACAGGCAAGCAAATCCTGAGACTGATAAAGATATGAGTCATTGCCGCTGTGTGCTGCCTTGTTTGTGATTAGATGACAATCGGCAGCCTCTATGCTCGATAGAGTCAACTGCCTCTCTTTGAGCCCCTGCAGCGGGGCTAAGCCTTTGATAAAAGTGAACATTATTTCACTCCTTGTTTTGAGTTTTTGAGCTGGTCTGCCCAGTCTTTCACGCTTGAGCTCATTTCCTCAAGATCGGTGCGGCTGGGTTTCATATATCTGAGAAAACGTCCCTCAGTTTTATGGTTTTCATAGAGCAGGATGGCGATAAACCAGCTCAGATAGCCGATACTGGTGGCCAAAGCGGCTCCATTGATGCCCATAATGGGGATGAGGATTATATCCAACACAATATTCAGAGTAAGGGCTATGGCCGGCAAGAGCACGCTGATCCAAGGAAATCCCTTGCTCCACAGATAGGTATTGAAAAGCGAACCAAAGGAGAGGCCAAAGCTCGCTGGAATCAGCCAGAGATACACGTTGTAGACAGGCGTGAAGTCCTTGCCATACATGATGCTAAGCAGCGGTTTACCCAAGATTACAAAGCCCAGATTCGCCACAGTGAGCAGCCCGAAAAAGAAGATAAACACCTTCTTGAGTGTGTTCCAACTCTCTTGTTGGTCATCCAGATCCGAGAGTTTGACCAAGAGCAGAGAACCCACCATATTTGATGCCATCTGCAGCATTTCCACGATGTTGGAGGCTACGGCATAGATACCCAGAGCATCAAAGGACAAAAACCTGCGGATCAGCATCATATCAAAGCGGATGAGCAGGCTGATAAAGAGCGAGGAGAGGAACACCCTCCACCCAAGGTTGTAGCTCTTGAAGATGTAGGAAAGGTCAAATCCCCGCCAAAAGCGCGTAAACAGCTTGGGAAAAACGAGGCCGATGATGCTGGTCAACATCGCCAGATTGTAAGCGATCAGCACATAGACGAGCCTGTCTACTGAGGTGAAAAACAGGTAGCCCAACACCACAACCACCAACATCATCAGGCTGTTAAGCGTCTGGCAGATATTGCCATACCTCACCTTATCCTGTCCCAGATAATGCATCTGCATGTGCATATTGAGCTTGGTGAGCGAGATTGCACCGCTCACTAAGATGATGATGGTAGGCGTAAAATCAAACTTGAGCAGCCTCGAAAGGAAGGGCATCAATGCCAGCCCCACCGCACTGAAGAACAATATCTCACCGCAAAACTGCAGCAGCGACCAAGCGAAGAGGATATTGCCCTTCTCGGGTTCTTTGCGCAAGAGGTAGGGATAGGTTTGATGTATTCCCAAATCTATGATCAGCCAGGCAAAGCTACTCATGGTAATCAGATAGCCATATTGCCCTTTGAGCTCTACACCCAAAAAACGGGTGGAAATCCACCCGGTTAAAAAGGCCAAAAACATCCCCAAAACTCTATAGAAAGAGCTGATGAGGATGTTTTTCTTGAGGTTTATCCCAGCCACAAGCCCCTTACTTCAGCTCGGCAAGCAGCTTGAAGATTTCTTCCCATCTCAGTTGCAAATCCGCAGCCTGGAAGTGCTCGATCAGGGCAATCATCAATCTGGGCGTAGCCACACCTGAGCCGTTAAGCGTGTGCACAAAGGCCGGTTTACCCTCTTTGGTGCGATAGCGGATATTGGCGCGGCGTGCCTGGAAATCCCTAAAGTTGCTCACGGACGACACTTCCAGATACCTCTGCGTCGCAGCCGACCACACCTCGATATCATAGGTGCGCGCTGAGGCAAAGCTCAAGTCGCCCGTGCAGAGCTCTATCACTCTATAATGCAGCCCAAAATGCTGTAAAATACTCTCTGCATCAGCCAACATCTCTTCCAGAGCCTGCTCTGACTGCTCAGGCTCCACGAAGCGCACCATCTCCACTTTATTAAACTGATGCAGGCGCTGTAAGCCCTTGGTATCCTTACCGTAAGATCCAGCCTCTCTCCTGAAGCAGGGCGTGTAGGCCACATACTTCAAGGGCAATCTGTCCAGATCCATGATCTCGCCACTGTGGATGTTGGTGACGGGAACTTCTGCCGTGGGGATCAAAAACAGGTCATCCAGATCCACGTGATACATATCTTCTTCCAGCTTGGGCAGTTGCCCTGTTCCTGTCATCGTGGCTCGACTCACCAAAAGCGGCACCTGTAGCTCGGTGTAATCGTGCTCAAAGATGTGTTTGCTCAGCATGAAGTTGATCACACTGCGCTCTAACATGGCGCCCACACCGGTGTAGACTGGGAAGCCGGAACCGCTGATCTTGGCTCCTCTCTGCAAATCTAACATCTTATTTGCTTCCATCAGCGCAATGTGATCCGCCGGCTCAAAATCGAAGCTGGGTGGCTCGCCCCAGGTCTTCACCACTCTATTTGCGCTTTCGTCTTTACCCACCGGCACCTGAGCATCCGGAATGTTGGGAACGGTGAGCAGCAGCGCATCCATCTGCTTATTGAGCTCTACCAATTGGCTGTTGATCTCCTTGATCTCGGCAGCCACTTTGCCCATTTCTTCCAGCAGCTCGCTGGCATCCTCTTTGTTTCTTTTCCTGAGCGCAATATCACCCGAAACCTTGTTCTGATGCGCCCGCAGGTTCTCAAAGGCAAACTGCATCTCACGCCTCGAATCATCCAGCGCGACGAGAGCATTGATATCTGCCTTCTCGTTTTTGTTGGTCACGGCAGCCTTGACCAAATCCAGATTAGCTCTGATAAATCTGATATCTAACATCTTTATTTCCCTTTACTTAACGCGGAGATACCGGTATGAACCATAGCGACGAAGTCGTCAGCTTTCAGCGAAGCACCACCGATCAACCCGCCATCTATATCTGCCTGAGAGATAAGCTCTTCACAGTTTTCGGGCTTCATGCTGCCGCCATAGAGGATGGACATATTGGCCGCAATCTCAGCGCCGAAGCGGCCTCTGAGCCAATTGCGAATGAAGGCATGCGCCTGCTGAGCTTGATCGGATGTAGCGGTTTTGCCTGTGCCAATCGCCCAAACAGGTTCATAGGCGATCACTAACTCTTTGCCTGTCTGTAGCTCAATCCCGTCAAAACATCCTGCAAGCTGGCTCTCCAACACAGCTTCCGTCTCACCCGCTTCACGCTCTGCCAAAGTCTCGCCGATACACATAATAGGCGTGATCTGATGCTGAAGCAACATCTGCACCTTGTCTCGCACCAGCTCATTGCTCTCGGCATGATATTGACGCCGCTCCGAGTGGCCCACGATCGCATAAGCAACCTGTAAAGAAGCCAACATCTGGGCGCTCACCTCACCGGTGAACGCACCCTGAGCCTGACTGCTCACATCCTGAGCACTCACTTCGATCCTGCTGCCTTCCAAGGCTCCTTTTGCCACCGGTAGCAGGACAAAAGCCGGCGCTACAATCACCCTCAAATGCTCAGCCTTCACATCTGACAACCTGCTCTTCAACTCACGGCAAAACTCTGCCGTTTGAAGAGCATCTTTATTCATCTTCCAGTTGCCTGCAATAATGATATCTCTCATGCTTGTTCTCCTTGCTTGTAAAAATGTATTTGATGCCACACGAAAATGAGGGGCTGCTTTCGTCAAGGCTTTTCCGAAATGTAGCCTTATCAGCAAGTAAAAGCCGGCTCCATGAGGGAGCCGGCCAGCTCTAGGAGGTAGTCTACTTTCAGGATTAGACCTTTATCTTTATTGCATCAGGATCATTTTGGAGGTCTTCTGATATCCGGGAGCAACCATCCTCAGCAGATAAACACCGCTGGCAACAGCATTTCCACGGTTGTCTCTGGCATTGAAGACCTGTTTGTATTGGCCGGATATGTGGTCTGCGTCGATCAAGGTTCGCACCAATTGACCCTTGATGTTATACACTTCCAGTTTCACTCTTCCGGGTTTATTGACGCTGTAGCTGATGGTGGTTTCGGGGTTGAAGGGATTGGGGTAATTGCCATTGAGAGCAGTAGCGATCACGGGCTGGGTGTGCTCGTCGTTGCTCACATTCCCCATATTTACGTCTATCAGCAGCTTACCACCCGCCACCATAGTCACGGGTTGGGATTGGGTTTGGTAGTTCCGTTTGCTGAAGGACAGGGTATAGTTACCGGCGGGGATATTGCGCATCTGATAGTATCCGCCTGCATTGGTGCTTGTCGTAAGCTGAATCTCTTCAAGGGTTACCCACACTCCAGACAGAGGTTGATTGTCGGCATCGGTTACGGTTCCAGTAATGATGCCAATATCGTCCAAAAAGCCCAGCATGACATTGGGACGGTATGCGCTCACGGTACAGACCTGCTGGTCACTTACCCCGTAGTTGGAACCCCAGCTTCCGTGCATTCCAGGAGCTGAGGTATATCTGAATTGCTTCATGTTGGGATGACCTTCATATCCATAAGTGGTTGCCACGACAACGATCAGGTTGCCGCCGGTATACTGGAAGGGAGTATCGAAGGTGAGTGTGTGCCACCCCGGGGATCCAAAGAAATATGAGCCTTCCTTGACCAGGAACAAGCCCGTACTGAAATTGCCCCAGGTCTCTTCCGGGATCTCGGTGAGCGTGGTGTTTTTGAGGTATATTTTGTAGGGGACAGAAATTACGGCGGTGGAGGTGCAATCCCAGCCGATGAAGTTGATCGTTCCGGGGACTTGGTTGATCTGATCCGCCGTGTATAAAGATGCAGACTGCATGTAGCCGCGGTGCATGCAGAATGGATATAAGTAAGAGTTGATTCCGGTGCCGATAGTCACTATACCGGCGGGCGAGATGGTGAAGCTGAAGGCTGGAGACGCATCGCTCGCACCCCAGTCATTATAGGCTTTTACCGTCCAGTAATAGGTTGTTCCGGGCTCGAGTGGAGCGGGGAAGCTGTAGCTGTTTGTGGTCAAATCAGCCACTTCTGTGGTGGGTGGATTGTAGGTATCACAATAGAGCTTATAGCCGGTAGGGACGGAACCTGAAGTGGGATTCCAAACCAAAAAAGGATGCAAGGGCAGCATGGAAGCGGCATTTGCAGGATAACTCAATGTAGGTGTTGAGGGAGGATCAGACACGATGTCCGGCCCGGAAATATCGTCAATCAACAGCTGCTGCTTCATGGTGGAAATTGCCTGGATCGCCACATGGATCGGCTGGCCTATAAACTCTGAGAGATCAAAGCTGTGGAACATATATTCCAATTTGCTCGTACTCACGTTTGCAGCCAAGGTGTCGGTAAAGGAGGCGAGTTCAGCATCTGTGGTGGAGACGAGGATATTGAATCTATCATCGCCGGCTCTATGCCAATTGGTTGCATAGAAGTTGAATCTGTGGTTTGAAGCTGTGGGAAGGAGCCTGGGGCTGATCAGCCAGTCATCATGAGCGGTGTAATCGTATCTGATCATGGCGTGTGCGATTCCGGTTTTGGGCTTGGAAAGGGATCTGTGCCAGTAAGTTCTGCTTCCGCCATCGTGCATAGCCCATCCCGCCGGTGGGAAGAGTGTATCTTCAAAGCTCTCAAAGAGGGCATAGGGGCCAAGGCCGATACCGCTCAGCTCCACATCATGATTTTCGCCGTTGTAAACCATGCGCAAGGTAGCACTATGCACACCCTCTGAGCTGGGATAGTAGCAAATCGGGATAGTGCTGCTCTGGTAGGGGGCGATGATCAGGGGAAAGTTGCTGGGATCAAGTAAAAACATGCTGGCATCAGCACCAATCAAGCTCACGTTTGTTAGGGGCAAGACCAGATTGCCAAAACCGGTGTTGGTGATGGTTACATCCTGATAATCTGTCATAGAGTCGACGAAGCAGGCACCGAAGATAAGGCTGTTGGGCGAGTGAGTGAAAACCGGAGCCGGTGGCAACTCTTCCAGCAGGAAGTTGTCTATGCCAAAAACGGTGGATTCGGACAGGCAATTATATATATGGAAGGCCAGGTAGATGGTCTGTCCGGTGTATTCATGCAGGCTGAGTGCGTGTTCTGTCCATAATATGTTGTTGCAGGAGATGTCTGCCAATTCTGTGGTGAAGCTTTCTATATAGGGTGAAGTGGTGGACAACAATACTTTGTAGGAGTATTGCCAATCATATCTATGCAGTGCATCCCACCATTTCACTCTCACATTAACACCGCTGAGGTCTATAGGAGGCGAGATCAGCCAGTCGTCTTCACATCCGGTTCCATAGGCATAAAAAGGAGCTGAATAAGCGGGCTGGACATTGTGGCTACCCTGTCTCCAGGCAAATGAGTCGTTATCGGCATTGATCACCGTCCAGCCTTCAGGTGCGGCAGGCGTGCCCGTCCACTCTCCATCAAAGTTTTCCAGATGTGGGAAGCTGGAGATGGTGTGATCGGCACAGTCTGCACTCACAACCAAATCTGTGGTACTGCTTCCATCCGTGAGGGTGAAAGTGGCGGTATGCTGGCCGGCAGCGGTGGGTGCGTATCGGACGGTGAAAGAGCTGGGATGACCCGGATTCAGATTCACCGGCAGGGAAGGAGCGTCGATTACGCTAAAGAAGCCATCCACCCTGGGGCTGATACCTGTGAGGGTGTAAGTCCCACATCCAGCGTTGACGATATTGAAGGTTTGGGTCTGGGTGGTATTGATCACCGTGGAGCCAATATTCCACGCGGGAGGATCAATAACAAGCATGGGATCGGGCGAAAGAGGCACAATCCTCATCATGATATTTGGCCTCACTTCATTCATGTATCCGGTTGATCCCGGAGGCCCACTATATCTATGCCAAACTTGATTCAAACCTGCAGTGCAGGGAGATTGGAAGAAAAAAGGAACGTCATGCCCAGCAGTTCCTGGAAAGACCTTCACGCCGATGAGCAGATTTCCCTGAGTATAGCTAATGGGAGTATTCAAGGAAATCTGATACCAGCCAGGAGTACTGAAAATTTTGGTGCCCTGGGCTATCAGGGTGGCAGTAGATTCAAAGTCATACCACTTTCTCAAGGTCTGAGATGTATCGTAGGTATGTTTGGCATAGACCTGGTAAGTGACGGCTCTGGTGCTGGGAGTGTGGATATTCCAGCCCAGATGGGTGATATTGCCAAAATGACCTATTTCACCTAAAGTGTAGAGACTCAGGCAACATGTATTATTATTCGCAGCAATTACGAAGGGATAATTGTGAATGGCTTTACCATCACCCACAGTAGTTCCGGTGTTCATGGTGAATGTTTTGGTATCAGATGGGACTGAGATCCCGGCATTGTTATGGGCCACCACATACCAGTTGTATGTGCCTGGCTCAAGGTCGTTTAGCCGGTAATAGGGCACTCTGAGGTTGTCGCCCACAAGATTGCCATTGATGTAGAGATCATAACCGCTGGTGTCTGCGCTTCCGGCGGGCATAGCCCACCTGAGCGACTGTCCATTCACCACATTGGCATGAGTCGCCGGTGCTGTGAGCTGGGGTGCCAGCGGCGCTTGTAAGTCTGGAAAGACAAACTGAATGCTGCTGATATCTTCAGCCCAATAGCCTGCAAGAGGTGGATTTTCGTAATGGGGCGAGATAAAGTTATCGTTGTGGCAATACAGGCCCCTGCGCGCTCCAGAGCTGTGTTTTCCCCATTCGGTGCTGTTATATGGAGCCACTTCAGGTATATACTGATAGACTGCGACGATCAAATTGTCGGTGTTGTTGTAGTTGAACGGTGTATCAAAGGCGATCTCGATCCAGTTGTTTACTGTGACGGGGAACATGTCTGCCACATCTCCCTCAAAGACCTGCGTGAGGTTGGCTATAGGTTCCCAGGCATTGCTGTTGGCAAATGCAGACCTCTGCGTGTGACCCAGGTAGACAGTCCAGATCGTATTGTTGGAAACCGTGCCTGTCATGTAAAAGAAGCGGATTTTGCTGATGGCTCCCACAGCGCCAATCTCAGCCTGGGTATAGATCTGCTGAGAATAGTTGTATTTGTAATAGCTGGTAGTGGGCAAACCGTATGTCCGACCTGCATTTTCGCCCACTTGCACGGTAATAGCATGGACAAAGCCAAGCGTGGCCAAGAGAAGGGCCAGCAGCATGATGCGAAGTGTAGTTTTCATAACATCTCTCCCTATCTGGTTGGTTTGGATTCCGGTATCTGATCGATTTCCGGAATGATCCGGTTTGTTAATCCTGACAATGAATACTACAAGCCAAGGGAGGTTTCACACGGAGAACAAAACAGCCTCCCTGCGCTAAAACTTGAGGTAAAAAACTCAAGCTTTGTTGACGTCGGTACTTCAAAGATCTACAGTCAAGGCGCTTTGGCAGCGTCTGTAACAGTCTGCTGGCATATCTGTGCAAGTTTCATGCCAATCACAAAAATGAATTGTTAATTTTGAGCCCAGATAATGCAATCGACCCTTTCCCCGCGTTGAGCTTTTCTACCCGTCACCCACTTCGCCCTTACTTACCCGCAGGGAGATGCCGTGGTGATACTCGGGTTTTTCCCGAGTGGCTCCGAGTAATCACCGGGCGGCTAAGCAAGGAAGAGGCAGGGTCGGTCGCGTACGGGCGGTCGCTGAACCGCCGTTGTACTGTCGTTAGCCGAAGCGACCAAAATCAGGAACCCTTAGCCGTAGCTACCATAAGCCCATGATTCACGAATTCTCACACCTGACAAAAAAGCCGGCCCTTTCACGAGCCGGCTCTATTTATTTGGAGATAGTCTGCTTTCGGAAAGCAGATATCTATTGCATTAGGATCATTTTGGAGGTCTTCTGGTAACCAGGAGCGGTCATCTTCAGCAGATAAACACCGCTGGAAATGCTGCGTCCACGCCCATCTTTTGCATTGAAGACCAGTTTATAGTGGCCGGTTGCCTGATCTTCGTTTACCAGCGTCTTCACCAACTGCCCCTTGACGTTGTAGACTTCGAGCTTCACTCTACCTGCTTCCTTCACGCTGTAGCTGATGGTGGTTTCAGGGTTGAAGGGATTGGGGTAGTTGCCGTTGAGGGTAGTAGCGACAACGGGCTGGGTGTTCTCGTCGTTGCCCACGGGGCTCAGGATGAAGTTTACCGTGGTGTTACTGTTTGGATACACGGTCTTGTTCTCGATGGTGAGGGATGAGTAGCCTTCCGCCGAGGCAGTCACATCATAAGTCCCCACGGGAAGTGCGATGCTGTATGCGCCAATTATGTTTGTGGTGGCGCTATACTCACCGGTTGTGACTGTAGCACCAACGATAGGGATGTTATCTTTGTTTCTCACCGTTCCGATGATCATTCCAGTTTGCACAAACTTATTGAGGACGTTGGAAAGGCTGGGAGCTGAGAGGACGTCATTGGTGTAAACAGCTTTGACTGCCCAGCGATAGTTTCCGTTGGGAAGGGTCTGCCAGGCGGGGTCGGTGATGCTCAACCCGGTGATTGTTTCAGGGTTTACCAGAGTCCAGGTAGATTCGATTTGCTCGTATCCTGCCATCAGCCTGTAGACCTTATAGCCAACGAG
>JAKQWO010000062.1 GCA_029561955.1 Candidatus Cloacimonadota bacterium | reverse complement strand
CCAATCTGAATCTGCCTGAAATCTAAGCAGGGTAACACCTTGATGGACAGTCAGTACCGCATGTTGTATCTATAAGCAACTCCAAGTCTAAAAACATTGAGAGCCGGTGTAATTCTCTCAAGCTTCCCTACATATTGACCCTGAGCTTATGTTTCCTTTTTCAAGATCACTATTCTGTTGGTATTCACGCCCTTGCGGTTATTGCTCACACCCCAGATATTTGAGGTCTTGGTGAAATTCTGCTCATTGATCAACACTGCAAGCACCTTGAAGCCAGCTTTTTGGCCGATCGGGATCACGCTCTCTTCCAATTTGATCCTACCGCTCCGCACCTCGCCCACCTCAAAGGCAACATGCCCACCCGTTTTTACCACCCTGTAAAGTTCGTTAAATACCAAGGCCATATACTCTTCCCAAGCCTCAAGCTTACTGGTCACGACCATACGATTCTTGACAGCTTCAATGTCGATATCGTTGAACCAGCATCTCAGCCAGTTGTCTGCAGCATAGTCGATTACATCCAAAAAAGGAGGTGAAGTAACCACCAAGTTTACGCTTTGATCGGGGATTTGTTTGGTGTCGGCGGCATCGCAATTCAGCCACAAAGCCCTTTTCCCGATGGCAAACATGGCCTCTCTGGTTTCGTTGTTGATATCCTTCAACAGCTCATAGCTTTTCTTGAGGATGATCGCTTTGGTGTTTTTGTAGTTAGGCGTTCGGTTGTGTTTTTCGTTCAATTCTCTTTGTTTTTCGGCTGAACACGCTTGATTGGGCGGCAAAGTATAACCTGAGAAAAAGTGGGTAGAGTGCCCGGAGAGCTTATTAGTGGCGATCATCCTGATCCAGTCGTCCACATAATCTTGTGTACCAGTGGCTTTACGCTTGATCAGGTAATCACACAGACAGACGATTTCAGACAGAGTATCCTCATGATAAAACATGGAAAGATCAAGCTCAGCCTGCCTGTTTTTAGCATAAGGGATGCTTTCGAGCCGTGTTTCAAATTCCTCGTAGCGGGGAATCATGATCCTAGGCGAAGCCAAGATTTTGCTCAAGGGATTGATGTCATTGGCTATCACTTCCCGGCCGCAAAGTGCTGCCTCGATAGCAGTTGTGCCTCTACCACTGAAGGGATCATAGACCACATCTCCTTTTTCGGAGTACAAATCTATGAAGAAATTGGGGAGCTGAGGCTTGAAACAAGCTCTGTAAGAGACTTCGTGGATGCTGGAAGCCTGCCTCTGCTTGGAGGTCCAAAACTCACCGATGATGTATAAAACACCATTTTTGTGCACAAGCTGCTGCTTTGATGATTCATCGCAATCATAAAATACGCTTGGCTCCTGTTGCAAGCTATGGTGCCTGTAGTTCAGTATTTCGTTTATACTTTTCATCTATCTCCCTTTTTTGAATCTTGCGTGCGTTCCTATCAATACCAACCGACTCATTTACCAGCATATTAGCGAGGGTATTCTTGTCAATTGTTTGTGTCCTCTTTCCAACTTGGCACCTGCGAGCCACCTTAAATCCACCTTAATTAAACAAAGGATGATTGAGGGTTGGCAGCGGGTATTATTCTGCCGAAAACACACAAGTCAGCGTTAAATAGACCCCAATTCTTGTTAATTCATAGGAACAAATTCAAGCCCCTGTGCCATTCGGATTGCGGCAAAAAGCGCGTGAATCCCAGAAGCCAGCACAGCGGCTCACAACTCACTACGCATTACTCACAACTGCAGCGAAGCTGCACTCCCTGCCTCTTCCTTGCTTACCCGCAGGGCGATGCCGTGGCGATACTCGGGTTTTTCCCGAGTGGCTCCGAGTAATCACCGGGCGGCTAAGTAAGGGCAATGCAGGTAAAGAGCCTGAAAATCATAACCGGACTGAAGGAAACCCATATCACCCACTCCAAAGTGTCGCTTTTTTCAGAACACACGGCACTCCCTCATCCCCTCTCTCCCCAGTCGACAAAAACAAATAGTCTGGTGAGCCTCTTTTCTTGACGATCCTGTAATGGTAACAATATCAATATATTAAGGGGCTCTAAAACCTCAATTTAAGGACAAAAGCTCAGATAAGGCAAAATTGTAGTTGACAACAGAGCTCATTTTCAAAGATTAGAGTCACCAAAAAACTGGAGAGAACCCGTATAATGTTTATAGACCATAGATATGAAGTGTTAGAAGTCCTGGGCACCGGAGCATGGGCTCGAGTGTATAAGGTGAAAGACATCCGCAGCGACAAGCTGTACACGCTGAAGCTGTTTCAATACCTTTCCAGCGGGGATTTCTATGCCAACTTTAGTGCGGAGCTCATGCACCGCATCACGCAGATTGAGCATCCCAATCTTATCAATGTGGTTGATTTTGGCCATGTGTCTGATCATATCTACTTTGTCAGCGAATACTTTGAGGGCTCTACTCTGGCCAATTTCCGCTTTAGCAAAGGCAAGCTGGATCAGATTTACGACATTGTGGTGCAGATCAGCTACGCCCTGCATGCACTTCACAGCCAAGATATCCTGCATCGGGATTTGAAGCTGGAAAACGTCCTCTACCGCACTACAGGCAACTCTTTGGAAGTGAAGGTGATAGACTTTGGCTTTTCCAAGGTGGATCAGGAAAAGGACAAGCGCTCGGTGAGCGGATCGCTGCCCTACATTGCACCGGAAGTGTTTTTGGGTAAAGAGCCTGGGCCTACGGCGGATTTTTATTCTCTGGGAGTGCTTTTATACAAGCTTTGCACGCAAAACTTTCCTTTTGATTTGGAGAAAATCACGGCGATGATGAATGGAAGCCAGCAGCATTTCATCCCGCCCTTCCCCACCTCGGTCAATGAAGACATCCCCAACCACCTGGAAAGGCTTATTCTTTACCTGCTGGAGAAAAACCCGGAAAACCGCTTTCAATCAGCACAAGAAATCATCTCCTATGTGAATCGCACCTCGGGGCGCACCTATCCCTTCAGCCTAAGCTGGTCTTTGGCAAACACGTTGCGCTTCAACAGTTACATGGTTCGAAAGCAGTATACGCAGCACATTCTGGATTATATCCCAGCCGTCCGAGATTCCAACGGCAAGATCATTACACTCATCGGTGGAGATGGCTTGGGAAAAGACAACATCCTCTCGCTGTTCCGCTATCATCTGTTGGGAGGCGAGTTTTTCCATCTGGATTACACCTGTACACGCACAGATCACGAAGCCTTTTTTGCACTGATCAAGGAATACCTCCGGACCTTACCCGAAGATAAGATCAGAGACCTGAAAAGCCTTGCCAACATTAGCGATAAGTTCCGCAGCTATCTCTTTAGCTCAAGCGTACAATCCAAAGAACTTAGCCAAAATCCCCAAGAGCTGAAACAGGATTTTGAAGCCGCCAAAATGCTGATCATAGAGCTATCCAGGCAGAAGCCCATTATCTTCATCATCCGCAATTTCCAATATGTGCACCGTTACACCATAGACTTCATCAATTACTTCTCCAAATACATCATAGAGCTGCCTATTTTGGTGATTTTAGCCGGCAACGATTTCAACAGACTGCGTCAGATAGAGAATAGCGTGCTCATCCACGTGCCGCTACTCACCGAAGAGGAGTCTATCAGCTACATGAACCGGCTGTTGGGAAGCCAACTTCCTGAAGATTTGGCCACCAGTTTATACAGGCGTTCGGCTGGTAATCCGCACTTTATCCGCACTATTCTGGTAGACCTGATCAAGCGGAAACAAATCATCCACGATGATGGTTTGCAATTTCCTGAAAATCTTGATAATTACAAGCTTCCCGCCCTGCTCAATCAGGCTATAGATGCCCGCATGAACAGAGTGGCCGGCAAAAACAGTAACCACCTGCAAAAACTGGCAATTGCATGCACCCCATTAACCCGTAACTTGATAATGCAACTGCTAAAGCTAAAAGATTATCAGCTTTATAGCTTGCTCAACGATGCAATCCACAATGAGATTCTCATCAAGAGGGGCAAGAATTACTACTACACCTTCTGGGAAGCACATCAGAAGTACTTGAGCCAGAACACACCTGAGGAAGTGATCCAGATTTCCCAAGAAGTGTTGGCTTACTTCAAGGATCGTCGATTGGATGATGCTCAGACCTGCCTGGGCTTGATCCAAAACGCTTCCATGGCTCAAGATCCCTTGAGCGAAAGGGAATACTATAAAAAGCTTTACGCCATCTACAATGCTGATTTTGAACAGGAAAAGGCCTACGAAGCCATCATCAATGTGCTGCGCATAGATTTTGCTCTGGGAATGACGGATGACCCCAACAAGCCCGGAATTCCCGCTACCGAGATGATAAAAGACCTTAGGGAGTTTCATGATAAGACGCAGACCACCGGCTTTTATCATCGGGCCGACTTTGTGATCGAAAATGCGGACATGATCCCGGAAATCTTTGAGAAGTATCAGGTTTTGGGCACCTTGAGATCCTTGGCTGAAGATATACCCACCGCTATGGAACACTTTAAAACAGCAGCGGAGCTTGCCCTCACCGGACGCCAAAAGGTGATCAGTTACCTGAATCTCTCCAAAATCTGCTCCAGATCTGACCTCAATCTTGCTAAGAGCTATTTGGACAAGATAGATACAGAATCGCTAAACTTAGAACTGAAAATCAGATATGTAGATCAATTGGCCATCTACCATGCTTCCATCGGAGAAACCGGACAAGCCATCGCCATGATTGAGAACTTCCTGGCAGACCTGCCGCCGGATCACGACGCGCAGGTGTTGATCAATCTTGCCTCTATCCATAACAATCTGGGTGTGTTTTATAGCAACGTAAAAAACATTGATGAAGCCAGCGAGCATCTCAACATCGCCATGGGAATCTGGAAGCGCAACAACATCAAACGCTATCTGGGATTGATCTATAACAACATGGCAGACCTTTATTTAAAGCAGGGATTCACGCAGCAGTCTCTCGCTTATTCTCAACAGGGCTACGCATATTCAAGCGAGCTCAACCTAACTGCCAACAAGGCATTAGCCCTTCTTAATCAAGGTGAAGCTTACATTAAGATGGGCAACTTTATGAAAGCAGAGGAGTTGCTAAATAGATCCAGAGAGTTGTTCAATTCCATCAACAGCACCAGACATCATCAGAACATCCTGCGCAATCTGGCTTTGGCCAAAAGCAAGATTCACGGGTTTGGCTACTACTTCAAGTTTATCCAAGAGGCCAATCCCAAGCTTATTGAAGGCACGATCGACAGCATTGACCCCTTGGTAAAGACCTATTTCTACTATTTGCACGAGACAGCCAACGTGAAGAAGCTGCGCCGCTTGATCCGCAAGAATGTGCATATAAACTACAAACACACCCATCAAGAAGAGTTTTATCACAACGTGCAGAGCATGATAGCGCTCAGCGTGAAGGACTATGGTCTGGCGCTGTCCGAGCTGCATCAGGGAATGAAATTCGCCGGAGAAGTAAATAACAACTACGCCATCGCAGTCTTCAACGTGATGCAAATAAGCTGCTATTACGGTTTGGAAAACTATGAAAAAGCCCGGGAATTGGCCGTCCAAACCCTTGAATCCATCAAGGAACACCAATACCTCTACTGGGAAACCAAGATCAAGATTCAGCTTTTGCTGTTAGATATGATCAATCCAGAGATCCCTTTGAGGAAGATTCTCAGGGATGCCTACCAACTCAGCTCCATCTGCCAGGAAAACAGCTATTATCAGTTGCAGGTTGAGCTATGGCAGATCCGCCTGCAAGCCCTGGCTGAGCTTGGGGTGGAAAAGACCCTGAGACAGGAAATTGATCAGTATCGGGAGTTTTTGCTTCAAATCACTTTGGATATTGATCCCGAAGAAAGAGAGAGCTATCTGCAGGTTAACAGCATAGAACAAAAGCAATTGAAGCGTTTCAGCATCCTCCCCATCGCCTCCCGTGGAAAAGATTTGCGCAACACTTGGAACGAGCTACTCTACAACATCGCCAACATCAACAGCGTGGAGAGGATAAAGTTCCTCATCGAAATCGGGCTCAATAAAGTGATCCATCCGGATAGCTTTATCATGATGTCCTATTCGGACAGAATCTCAAACTTTTATTGCTTCCACTGTTATAATTACAGCCAAAGCCAGATCATTCCCAAGGAGCTGAACCCCATCATTGAGGAGGCTTTTGAAAACGATCAGATCACGGAGCTGGAGTTGGAAGGACGCAACCACCTGGCCATCCCGTTGATTTCCGGCTCCAAAAGGATAGGCTACTTGATCTTGAACGATGCTGGGGAGCTGCAATTCACCAAGTCGGAGCTCAATCTGCTCAGAAATATCAAACAGCACCTCACCGCCCTGCTGGTCAGGGTGAATGACTACACCCGCATCACGAAACGCTCGGAGAAGATGGGCGAGTTGATCCAGATATCTCACAGGTTGATGGGCATCGTCCAGATGCATGACCTTGAGCAGGAAATCGTGTCCTCTGCTATCGACTTTACCAATGCCACCCGCGGTTTTCTCATCAAATGGGATGCCGATGGAAACAACCTCTACAAGGTGCAGATGGACTACAGGAAACAGATTTTGACCACAGCTGCCGGGGTTAGCAAGACAGCCCTGAGCACGTGCCAAAACACGCTCAAGCCGGTGGTTACCTACAATGCATCCGAAGACCAAAGCTTCAAGCATGCCATCAGCGTGCAGGACTACGCCATACACAACATCTTCTGCTGCCCCATCCTGATAGATGAGACCTCGGTAGCCTATCTGTATTTGGATAATATGGGCGACAGCAGCCGTGAGATGTATCTCAAAGACGACATCTTGGGTCTGTTCCAGGCGCAATTGAGCATCGCCTACAAAAACGCCCATCAATATGAATCCATCCTCAAAAAAAGCCGGGAAATAAACGAATATGAGGCTATCAAAGATGAGTTTATGGCCATCGTTTCGCATGAGCTCAATACGCCCTTGGCGGTGGTGCAGGGCTATGTTTCCCGCTTGAAGAGAAATCTCTATGCGGATGAGGAGGAGAAAAAAGAGCTGCTGGAAAAGCTGGAAAGCTCTGTGCGCAAGCTGATTTTAACCACTACGGACATCATGATGATGAACGATTATAACCTCACCACCAGCCTTACCAAGGAACCCTTTGACATCTCAGAAATCCTGGAGCTGGTGCATCATGAAGTGGAGATACTCTCTCGTAACCGCAAGATGTTCATCAAGATAGAAGTGGAAGAAGACCTGCCCAAGGTAGATCTGAACTGGGAAGCCATCCACCGCATGGTGCACAATGTGGTGCTGAACGCCATCCGCTTTACCAACGACTTCGGCACTATCGTGATCGGTGCCAGACGCTCCGTGTTCACCAGCGAAAAGATCAACAACCGGGAAACCTTGGTGATCTACGTGCAGGACAACGGCATCGGAATCCCTGAATATCAGCTTAACAACGTCTTTAGGAAGTTCTTTGAGCTCAATGAAATCAATTCCCACAAGATGGGCACCGTGGAATACAAATCCAGCGGTTTGGGCTTGGGCTTGGCTATGGCCAAGCGCATTGTGCAACTGCATGGAGGGTTTATCACCATCAAGAGTAAAGAACAAGAGGGAACCACTGTGTTTATGATCCTGCCTTACAAAGATTATCAACAAAGTGAATCTGACACTTCCCCCAAAGAGGTAACATGAAGAGAATAATCCTGTTGATGAGCCTGCTCATCCTCACCATGCTTGTTCCCTTGTTCTCTGCGAGCTTTAGGGAAAGAGACGATTATGCCTACATTATCGAGCTTTACGATATGCAGGACTATAAAGAGGCTTTGGATGAGATAGATTACTTTGTCCAGACGTATCCCAATAGCGAATATCTGGATTATCTGGATTACATCAAGGCCAACATCGCATTAGCTCAGGCAAATTACACCTTGGCTGAGGAGCTATATCAGCCGCTCACCTCCAAAAGCCTGCATGCAAACATTTCTGCGGATGTGAGCCTCAATTACGCCATCTCGCTATTTCAAAATGGCAAGATCAATGAAGCCTTGAAAGCCCTGCGAGCCTTGAGCCGGCAAAGCGATCATCCCTACTACATCTTCAACGGAAGCCTGCTGAGAGGCAGATGCTACCAGGCCCTGGAGCAATATCTATCTGCGGAGCATGAATATAGCAAGGCCTACGCCATCGATAGCAGCAATAATGAGCTGAATCTGGAATACTTCAAGCTGCTTTTGCGCATCGATCATGAAGAAAGCGCCATCCAGCTCAGGACGCAGGCTGCAGCGGATACCTTGTTGGTTGCTAATATGAACTTCCAGTGGCTGAGACATCTGCTGCAAAATCAGCGCTATGAGGAGATGGACAGCTTCCTGGAGGAAAACCCGCCCTTGGACGAGGAAGCAAAGACGATCGTAAACCTCATCCTGATTCAAAAGGACATCCAATTGCAGGATTATCCCCAGGCTCAGGCGAGACTCGCTCAGATAGACTCAAACAACCAACAAGCAAGGTTCTTTCAAGCGATTATCTACAAGCACGAAGGCGAAGTTGCTCAGGCTGACAGCATCTTTAGAGCTCTGACTGCAAATGAAGACCCAGAGCTTGCCTTCTTTAGCTATTTGGAGCACCTGCAGATCGTCCACCTCAGCGATCCCGATCGAGCTAAACGACTGCTGCGGGACTATATAGAAAGTCCGCTCCCCAGCAACATGAGGGGCTATCAGTATGTCCTCATGGCTGCCTTTGAGGCAGATGACGCCAAGAAAGCACTGAAATACTGGGTTCAAGCCAAAGACTATGAGCTCCCCATGGATGTGTTGGACAGAGTGCAGATGGGGATTGCGGATGCCTACCTCTTGATGGGTCAAAAGACTCTGGCTGTCGAAAACTACAACAAGTATCTCAATGGCTTCCCCAGTGGAATCGGCCGTGCAAAAGCCTTCTTCCTCATCGGTAAAACTGAATATGAGCTGCAAAACTACCAGCTCGCCCAGCAAAACCTGAATATCATCGTAGATCAATACCCCTTGTCCGCTTACTTTGATGAGGCTAACTTCATCCTGGCCGAGATCAGCTTTATCGCTTCCCGCTATGAGGAAGCCTTGGCCTTCTACCAGGCTATTTCACCGGATAACCCCTCCGCACGCACCGTGTTTTTACGCATCTCGCAATGCTGTTACTATCTGAATGACTTCACTTTAGCGCAGCAATACCTGAGCCAGGTTAACGACATTTACAAGGATTACGAGAGTTTGATCTTGGAGGCAAGTCTCAGCTTTAATGAGCGTGACTTCGCCACCGCTTTACAGCTCTATCAGCAAGCTCAAACCATGGCCACAAACCCTTCTTTGGAGCAAGAAGCAGGCAGCTATCAAGCCTATACCCTCTACTTTCTCAAACGCTTTGATGAAGCCGCCCAGCTCTTCCTCTCCCTCAGCGAGCTAAATCCTGATGTGGACAGCTATCTCTATCAAGCAGGCCGCGCTGCTTACGCTGGGAAAGCCTTCAACCGAGCCATGGAAATCTATGACCGCTTTATCGACAGCTACCCGGAATCCGAATTCTTCGTGAGCGTGCTCACCCATATCGCACAGACCTACTACAACTTGGGTGAGATCAAGCAGTCCTTCGCTGATTGGCTCAACATCCTCACCCGCTTCCGCTCGCACACCAGCTTTATCCCTGAGGTGCTGGGCATCCTGCATGACACCTTTAACGGCATTGGATTGTGTTTGGACAACTTAAGCGATGTGTCCATGCTCACTGAACTCATGGACATGGCCGACACCTTCCAGAGCGAATACATCCAGTTTGAGCTCAACTATCTGGTGGTGAAACACTTTGCAGACTTAGGATTGTGGGATCAGGTGCTTCAGGAAGCAGAAGAACTGAGGCAGAGATACCCAAATCACAAGACGGCAGAGCTCGACCTGCTGCTGGCGCAATCATTGGTGCAACTGGATCAGCAACAAAAAGCACAGCAACTGGTGAGCGAAATCTATGACGAGGCTCAAGACCCTCAAAGCCTTGCCACTCTTGCAGATTTGGCCAAAAGCACCGGCGATCTTGCGCAGGCGCAAAGGTTTTATTCCGAGCTCTTTGAAAAGGAACCTAACGGCACAAACTGGCTCGCCCTGCTGGAAATCTCCGAGCAGAATGGCTACCTGGACTATGAAGTCATCTGGGAAGCAGGGCAAAGCTTTGCCGCAGAATACCCCCAAGCGACGATCAATAGAATCAGATACCTCATCTCGATCCAAGACTACGAGCAAGCCTCCCAGATTGCCAATCAAGTCCTAGATTCCGCTGCTAACCAGTTTATCCGCGGTCAGGCAGAATATGAGCTAGCCTACATCATGTTTTTGCAGGGAGATTACACCCGCAGCACTACTTCATTCAAGCGTATCAGAGTGCTCTATCGAGACTATCCTCAGATTCAGAATAAAGCCCAATACCACTACATCCTCAGCCTGATCAACAGCGGCGCATACAAGGAAGCGCA
>JAKQWO010000019.1 GCA_029561955.1 Candidatus Cloacimonadota bacterium | reverse complement strand
CACTGCCTCTCCACAGGGCATGCGTGGCCCCTGTGGCAGCTCTGCCTAAACCAAAGGTAATAGAATTGACGGTATATTTATATCCCGGGACAGCAGAGATGGTAAAAACTATACGAGGTGAGCTCATACCATCAGGCCAACCCTTAGCCCTGAAGTTGCCAGCACTACTCACAGAGGTCAAGAATTTTTTCTCTATACTTCCCATGCTTATCCCCGAATACGGGGTTCCATTATACACAAACGACTGCACGTTGCCATTTGCGCCAAAGGTATACGTAGCCTCAAATGGTATGGGCGTCTGGGCAAAACTAGCTGCCAGAGCAAGAATCAGAACAAGGATTAAACTCAGCTTTTTCAAAATAACTACTCCTGAAGTATCACATAGTTGATAAGCGGCATTGAAAAACCGCTCGTGGGTGCAGCGTATAGAAGCTGTATCTTTTGTCAAGTCCAGAATTGGCTTTCTGTCCAGCGACCCTACAAAGCCCAAAGAAAAACCCGGCCCATCAAAGCCGGGTTTTTCCATTATAGGGAGCAAATCCTATTATAAGAAGGGGTTAAGCTTCTCCATTATCTTCTCTGGTCTGACCAGGCCGACAATTTGAGCGCTCACTTCGCCTTTATTAAAGACCAAGAGAGTGGGGATAGACATGATTGAGTAGCGTCCGGCGATGTCTTGGCATTCGTCAACGTTGCATTTCATCACCTTGACTTTGCCTTCGGTTTGGGCTGCAACTTTTTCCACCGCTGGGGTGAGTGCTTTGCAGGGCCCGCACCAAGGTGCCCAGAAATCGATCAGGACGGGGATATCGGACTTGAGAACCTCAAGTTCAAAATTGGCGCTTGTTACTTCTTTCATTTCTATATCCCTTATTCCACGATTGCCAAGATGTCACTCTTGGAGAGGATGAGCAGTTTTTTGCCATCGAGTTCCACCTCGGTGCCGGAATACTTGCCATAGAGAACTTTGTCTCCCACCTTGATGCACTTTATCAGGTCTTCATCTGTGCCAACGGCAATCACTTCAGCGATTTGTGGCTTTTCTTTGGCGGTATCCGGGATGATGATACCTCCGATGGTCTTTTCGGCAGCGGCAGTCTCAACCTGGACTACCACTCTGTCTTCGATAGGTCTCAGTTTCATGTATGAACCTCCATAGTTCTATTGATATTTTGATACATTTATAGTATAAGCCAGAGGGGCTAATTAGCAACCACCTTTTTGGAGTGCTAAGATTTTGTCAATGGAAAAGAGGGATGGATGACCAATACCGGCAGCATCACCAGACAAATCCAATGGCAAAGCGAACACATAACTCACAGGATTTGCAGAAGATGAGTGGACACCTTGTCCATAGCCACGTTTTGCTGCTCTCCAGTTTCCATGTTTTTCAGGATTACACTGTTCGAACTCAGCTCATCCTCGCCGATGATGAGGCAATAGCGTGCATGGGAGCTATTTGCCGCCTTCATCTGCGCTTTGAAAGAGGTTTTCTCGGGATCATAGTCTACCTTCACCCCTTGATTTCTTAAGTAGAAGATGATGGGCATCAAGGCTTTCTGAGCCGATTCACCCATGGCGATGGCGTAGACATCCGGGACGAGATCGGTATCCAAGGCCAAACCCTCTTCTTCCAAGGCCAGCAGCAAACGCTCAAATCCTCCCGCAAAGCCGATGGCAGGGGTGGCTCTGCCGCCCATTTGCTGCACCAAATAGTTGTATCTTCCACCGCCGGCGAGCGTGTTTTGGGCACCCAAGCCCTCGAAAATCACCTCAAAAGCGGTGTGGGAATAGTAGTCCAAACCTCTTACGATACGAGGATTTACCTTAAACTCGATGTTGGCCAGATTGAGGTAGTGTTGCACCTGCTCAAAGTGTTTGCGGCAATCCTCATCCAGATAATCCAGTTGTGAGGGTGCATTTTGAGCGATCACGCCGCAGGAAGGCACCTTGCAATCCAAAAGACGCTTGGGATTGACCTCAAAGCGGTTTTGGCAATCCCCGCAAAGCTCGTCCAAATGCGGGTGATAATAGGCTTTCAGGGCAGTCTCATATTCTTTTAAACAGTTGGGACAGCCCACGCTGTTGATTTCCAGATGGATTTTCTTCAAGCCCAGCGAGGAAAGGAAATTCCACAAAAAGGCGATCACTTCCGCATCATAGAAGGGGTGAGAAGAGCCAAAGAACTCCAGGCCATACTGCCAAAACTGACGGTAGCGTCCAGCCTGAGGGCGGTCGTAGCGGAACATCGGGCCTGTATAGAATAGCTTGGTTCGGCCTTGAGTCTTATCCCACGAGTTTTCGATGAAGCTGCGCACCACGGGAGCGGTTCCTTCCGGGCGCAGGGCAAATTCACGTCCTTTCCGATCCAAAAAGCGGTACATTTCCTTTTGTACCACGTCTGAAGAGCTGCCGGAGCTGCGTTCAAAGAGGGCACTTTGTTCAAAGATGGGAGTGGAAATTTCGTGGTAGCCATAGGCGGCAGCGAGGTCTTGAAACCTGCGGATAAGGTATTGCCATTTATGGCTTTGGCTTGGCAGGATGTCGTATGTTCCACGCGGGATGCTATAATTCATTTGTATCCTCCGGACTTAGTTTTTCTTTGGGGTATTTTACTTGGGTGAGATACAGGCCATTTGCAGGAGCGGTTTCCACCAAGGTTTGCTTGGGATCCTGCATGTCGATGATTGTCCGTAGTTCCTGTATCGACATATCTTTAGCGGCAAGGTTGATCATGGTTCCCACAATGCGGCGCACCATGTTGTGCAAAAATCTGTCTGCGGTAAATTCAAACACCAGATGGTCGTCCATATCCTGCAGCTCCAGGCTTTGCAGATCACAGATTCTATTTGGGATATTGGGATTGAGTTGCGCCAGGCTGGAAAAGTCTTGCTTTCCCAAAAGCGCAGGGATGTAACCTTGCATCTGTTTGAAGCGTATCGGCTTATGCGGGATGAATCCACGATAAAGCCGTGAAAAGGGATGGCTTTCTTTGGCTAAAAGATAGCGGTATGACCTTTGGCAGGCATCAAAACGGGCATGGAAGCCATCTGGCACAGGCCTGATGTCCATCACCTTGATGTCGTAGGGGAGGAGGCTATTGAAAGCCTTGATCATGGAAGGGATAGGCATGCGGGTAGGATAGTCAAAGTGAGCCTTTTGAGCGATGGCATGCACACCGGCATCCGTCCTTCCAGCGGCAGTGACGCTTGGATCGGGTGCCTTCAGCAAGGACAGCGCTCTTTCCACAACCTGCTGTATTCCCAAGCCGTTATGCTGTTTTTGCCAGCCCACATAGGAGCTGCCATCATAGCACAAGGTCATCAAAAAGCGTGGCATCACACCGCTCCCAAAATGATCAGAAGGCACAAAAAGGTAAGACCCAGCAGGCTGGAAGCGGGTTTGGCCAGGGCGTAGCTTTGCTCATCCAGGATGGCTGCTTCCACCTTTTGACCGATGATTTCCGTATCCAGGTTACAGCTCTTGAGGCTATGCCAGAATCGAGCGGAAAGGTCATTCTTATATTCTATCTGTGAAGCCGACCAGTGCTTTTTGAAGCTCTGAATAAACAAGATGGTGGCCAAGAGATACTGGATGAGCAGATTAGCCCAACGATACTTGAGCAGGAAAGAGGTGTCGTGTAAGACCCGCGGCAGAGTGAGGTGGGAGAAGGTATAAACGCTTACGATAACAAAGAATAGCAGCCTCATAGTAAAGAGCAGCATGGTGGGGAAAGGCGTTCCTATGAGGGTGGCGATCAGCCAATAGGCAGTCAGAAAGCTGAGGATAAACCTGAAAGCTTGCCACAACCTCAGATAAGCTGCTGGTTCAAAGAGAAAAAAGAGCAAAAAGAGGGCACTCTGTAAAATCAATTGCCGAAAAGAGGAGCCCAAGTTACCGGTGAAGGCGACAAGCATGATAATCAGGCGGAGGAGTAGGTGCTGGTCTGTGAGCATGGTAAAGAGAAATGCTTTTAGGGCTGCGTAGAGGGGCTTTTGGGAGCTTCTTCTTCGTCGTCAGTATCTTCAGTGGGTTTTGGGGATTCGGGCTCTTTTGGGGTGTCTGGGTCAGTTTCAGGAAGGTCTTCGCTTTCTGTCTCATCTTCCTCGACAACAGGGCTCTCCGTATCCTCAGATTCTGCATTCCCAATCTCGTCCGACTCAGTCTCCTCAGCTTCATCAGGTGTTGGATCCTCAACTCCCTCAGTGTCAGGCTGTTCTACCTCATCAGATCCTGAGTCATCGGCTTCTTCAGGTTCAGGTTTTTCTTCACCCTCAGGTTTTGGCTCCTCAATCTCAGGTTTCTCCTCCTCAGATTCCATATCCTCAGTCTCTACCTCTTCATCAGTGGCAGCATCTTCAACCTCTGGACTTTCCCCTTCTTTATCTGCTTCAATCTCAGAGCTTTCCTCAGCTTCTCCTTGGGGTTCTTCAGGGAAGACATACTTTTTGCCATTGTAAAATCTGCGCACCCAAGTGGCATAATCTCCGCCCTGCGGATGGTCTAATACGGCATTCAGATAGGGTTTTGCCAGCGTGGTATCCACCACCTCAAAGCTATACATCCAGCCCAGCCTAAAGTTGGCTCTGAGAGCCAGTTGAGGATAGTTGGAATCCACAAGCTGCTCAAGGAGAACTCTCATGGAATCCGGTTCCTCTGCGCCAAATCCCAAAGCTCTGTCCAAAAGCTCGGTTTGCCTGTCTTCTTCTGGATCAATCAGGCGAACGGGCTCATCGGCAATCAACATCCCGAGGGCGTTGGTATATTTATTCTCTGGGAAAGCCGCTTGCATGGTATCCTGAATTGCAGACAGGGCGTCGTCATTATCGCCCAGCTTCTTGAGCAGACTGGCTTTGGTGAAATAGACCTGAGGCAGAAATTCGTTTTCCAATCTCTCCAAAATACCTTGACGTTCTTTGATCTTGGTAGCCAGGGAGGCCAGGCTTGTCCGCGTGCGCTGCAGCTCCGACTGAAGGCTGTGATGCGGCTTTTCCTGCTCTTTTGAGGTAGCGGGCTCTTCTTCATCTTTAGCTTCCTCTTTGTCCTCAAGAGCAGAATCCTCGTCTGGCTCAACCTCCTTATCTGCTTCAAGCTCAGGGCGTTCCACCTCTTCGACTTCATCAATCGAAGGTGTATCTGTCTCCTCTGCTGATTCGGGCTCGTGATCAGCCAAGTCCTCAGCTTCCTCTGCCTCCGGAGGACTCTCTATCTCTTCTGTTTCCAAAACAGTAGGACTCTCTGCTTCTTCAATATCATCATCATTCGGGGGTTCTGTCTCTTCGCCTTTCTCCGCAGCCGGTTCCTCTTTTATCTCTTCAGCTTCAACAGTAGCGGGGGTTTCAACTTCTTCTTCCTCCGGGCTTTCAGCCTCCTCAACTTCCTCTCTTTCCAGATTTTTCGGCTCTTCGACTTCTTCAGTTTCCGGATTCTTAATCTCCTCAGTTTCCTCAAGCTCAGGGCTTTCTACCTCTTCACCCTGATCATTAACGTGCTCAGCTTCAGGCTCTCCCACCTCAGTGCTATCAGCTTCCGCAACCGCTTCCTCCGTATCGGCTTGCAGCTCTTCAGGGGACATTGCGCTGATCGATGCCTGCAGGCTATCCGCTTTGGCTTCTAGGACGGCAATTTCCGCATTCAAGCTGTCCATGCCGGCTCTCACCTGTTGCGGAGCGTCCAAAATCCTATCATACATCAGCAGGGCAGAATCTGGCAAAGCGAAGGTGTTCAGGTAGTTTTCCGCAGCCAAGAGGTGGTAATCCACATATTGCTGGAGGTTTCCGGTGAGGGAAAGGTTTTGATTTTCCTTGATTTGGTTCAGTGCAGCCACCTTTTCTTGAGCGATGGGGACAAAAGTGGAGGAGGGGAAGTCAGTTTTTACCTTATTGTAGTTGGTGATCGCTTCGGTGATGTTTTGATCTCTGTAAAAGTAGTATTCTCCCAGGTAGTAGTAAGCGTTGGATGAACTTAGGGTGCGGGGATAGGCTTTATAGATTTCACCCACTTCTTCAACACCGGAGGCCGGTTTGTCTGAAGCCATCAGGATCCTGGCTTTCAGCACCCTGATTTGTCCAACCTTTTCCGGACGGCTCTCATCTCTCAAAAGGCTGGTGACTTCTTTGGAGCTCTTTTCCAGCTCACCCAGTTCAAAGTGATTGAGGGCAATGTAATAACGGGCATCCATCTTCTGTTCTTTGGTGATGCCACGTGTCTTGACAAACTTCTCAAACTGGCTCAGTGAGCTGGCATAATCCTTTTGTTCGTAGAAGTTTTTACCAAAGAGGAAAAAGGCTTCCTTAAATTCTGGAGTGTCGGAATAGTCATCGATAATCCTCTGCAGCCAATACTGGGTGCGGATGTAATCCTTGTCTTCGATTTCAAATTCAGCCAGCACCAACAAAGCTCTGGGATGATATTTACGATAGCGTCCATCTCGCACGAAGCCTTCCAAAACCGCTTCAGATTCAGCCGGACGGTTGATCTGCCTGAGCACACGTGCCAGATAGATGTGCGCTTCGGGATAGTGTTTGCTGTTTGGGAATCCTTTGATCAGCGCTTCAAACTGATCCTTGGCCTGAAAGGCACTATTCGCCTTGTAATACAGGGCTCGAGCCAATAAATACACCACATCGTCCAGCTTCCTGCTGTTGGGCTTTTCAGTGATGATGATGCCGCACTTTTGGATGGTTTTGGTATATTCCTCCACCGCTTGATAGCTGGGCATTCCATTGGCGTTGAGTGGGCGCGCCTGCGCAGCCTTGAAGTACTTACGAGCGTTGTACATAGTGTTGTTTAAGCCGCAGGAAACCAGCAGCAGGCTAAATGCCAAAATCAGCAGGGGATATCTTGTTTTCATGTTTTTACACCAAAGTGAGACCCAAAACCTTTAGCATGGCGGCTTCCTGGATCATTGCCGATGCCGCCTTGATGTCATCTTGCATCACTCTGTCTATATCCAAGGCAGGGATGCTGTTACGCACCAAGCTTTTAACGTTCTCGATTGCCGGACTGCTCTTCTGCTGGCGCAGATCCAGAGCGGTCATATTGATGATCAATTCGATTGCCAGGACGTCATTTACGTTTTGCAGCACCTGCAACAGCTTGATGGCGGAAACTGAGCCCATGCTCACGTGGTCTTCCTGATTGGCCGAGGTGGGAATGGAATCCACGGATGCGGGATGTGCCAAAACTTTATTTTCGCTCACTAAGGCCGCGGCGGTGAGCTGAATGATCATAAAGCCGGAATCCAGGCCCGGGCGCTTGGCCAAGAAGGCGTTCAAGCCGCGGTTTAGAGCCGGATTGAGCATCTGTTCCATCCTGCGTTCAGAGATGGAAGCCAGCTCAGAGATGGCGATAGCAATCGTATCCAGAGCGATCGCCAAAGGCTCGCCGTGGAAGTTACCACCGGAGATCACTCTATCTTCATCCGGGAAGATGAGAGGGTTGTCTGTAGCGCTGTTGATCTCGATCTCCAACACGCCTCTGGCATAGGCGAGCGCATCTCGCACCGCTCCATGCACTTGGGGTGTGCAGCGCAGGGAATAGGCGTCCTGCACGTTGTCACAATTGCGGTGAGATTCTCTCAAAGGGCTGTTTTGCAGCAGGTTAAAGAGGTTTTGTGCGCTCTTGTTCTGGCCTGGATGAGCCCTCAAAATATGCACCAAGGGATCAAATGCGGCAGGGGTTCCCAAGAGGGCATCCACACTGGCGGCGGCGATCACATCTGCTTGCTGGCAAAGCCTTTCTGCTTGCAGAAGACCCAAAGCTCCGATGGCAGCCATCACCTGCGTGCCGTTGTTGAGCGCCAAACCTTCCTTGGCAGCGAGGTTAACGGGAGTGATCCCAGCCAGTTTCAAAGCCTGTGCTCCGTCCATTACCTTGCCTTCGTACATGGCAGAGCCTTCGCCCAAGAGAACCAAAGCCAGGTGCGATAGGGGAGAGAGGTCTCCACTGGCGCCCACAGAGCCGCGTTTGGGGATCACGGGATGCACTTTTTTGTTGAGCATTTCCACCAAGGTGAGCAGGGTCTCGGTTCGGATGCCGGAATGCCCTTTGGCAAGCACGTTGATGCGCAGCAGCATGATTGCTCTGACCTGCGCTTCGCTATAAGGCTCGCCCACGCTCACGGCATGGCTCCGGATCAGGTTCAGTTGCAGCTCGGCGATGTTTTCTGCGTCGATGGTAACGGTGCTGAATTTTCCAAAACCGGTGGTGAGACCATAAACCACGCGCTTTTCAGCGATAACCTTATCCACATAGGCTCTACAGGCAGCCACTTTTTGCAGTGCTGTGGCGCTGATCTCAATCTCCACACCTTGAAGCGCTACCCTTTCGACATCCTCCAAAGTGAGGCTATTCCCGTCTATGATAATGCGTTGCATGTTTCTCCTTTGACGAATCCAAACACACGGATCCAAAAGTATCTTATTTACGCCACTTTGTTGAGGGGCGTTTTTTTGTCAACTGCTTAGTCGTGGAGAATCGACAGCGTCACGCAATCTCTGGTAGTTTGCCCTGAGCAAAGCGATTGACTTTTCTCTGAAGTTGAGTTTTTTACCTCGCTGGCCACAACTGCTCCTACCTTACTTACCCGCAGGGCGATGCCGTGCAGATACTCGGGTTTTTCCCGAGTATCACCGAGTAATCACCGGGCGGCTAAGCAAGGAAGAAGTAGGGTCGCTCGCGTACGGGCGGTCGCCGAACCGCCGCAGTACGGCGTTAGCCGAAGCGACCAAACGGCTGTCAGCTCCCAGCTTCGCTTGCTTGGTTGCTAGGACTAAAGACCATGCCAGTCTACTGCATTATAAGGGGTTACTTGATCAGCATCGCTTTCTTCACATAGCTCTTTCCGGCGACCTTGAGTTTGATGAAATATACTCCAGAAGGCAAAGCTTTTCCGCCCGAGTCTTGAGCTTTCCAGGCAGCACAGTGAGTGCCGCTGGCTTTTTGTCCCAGATTGAAGCTGCTAACTCTTTGACCCCGCAGGTTGTAGACCTCGATCTTCACCACCTCATCTTTAGCCAAAGAATAGGGGATGTAGAGCAGGTTTTTGAAGGGATTGGGGTAGATGTTGCCCAAGCTGGTGGAATTGGGAACGGGAGCAGGCACTCCCAAAGAGGAATCCCAATAGTAGCTGAAGGGGCCATAAGTCTTGCTTTCACCCGAGGTTAGGACACCTTGCACCCAATAGTAATAGACGCCGTCATGCAAAAGCTGGTTGTCGACAAACTGATAGCTTGAGTTCTTACCTGACTCTGTGGAAGTGAGATAATGACTGATCCTGTCTGCAGTATCAAAGTCTTCATTATCGTTTCTATAGACCAAATATCCCTTCAAACCGTCTTCTTGCCAGCTTTCCCAACTGATCATTATCTGGCTTTCCTCGGTATAATTCAGCGATATGTGCGCCAGTCTAATCGGGAAGTCATCCTCAACTTCAGTGCTGACCGAGATGTCGTCCAAGCGCAGCATAGCTCGCTTACCGCTGGAACCATCCATGTGATAATATCTAAACAGCAGTTGCACATACTCTTGGTTCAGTAGCTCGGTTGGCAGGGTAAAAGGCAAGAAGTGCCGCACTTCAGCATCTGAGCCAACTTGATACAACTGCGTGGGGCTTAAAAGCTGGAATTCGCCATCAATGCCCACCCGATACTGCACCTGCAGGCCATATTTACGCTTGTTTTCCAGCAAAGTGCCGACTAACCAGCTCAGTGAGGCGTTATCTACACCAACCGTGTTTAAAGCCACCAATGCAGCACCCAAATCACGGCCTCTGCCTGTGTTTATAAAGGAAATCCCATCTGTGCCAAGACCGTTCAATCTTGAGCGTCCGGTGAGCTGATAGGGGAAGCCGATGCTCTCTGCATCGTCCGCATGATAATCGTCCGGAGCGATGTAATAGGCGTAGTTGAGCGGGTAATTCGCATCCGGATCGTCTGTATCTGATTGCAGGAAAAGCATATGTTCGGGGTACTGCAGCTCAGGCGTAGTTGCATCCCACTCGTTGAAGCTGAAATCGCCCTGAGCAAGCGCAAAGGCTTCCGGATAGATCAAGCATTGGAAGCTCATCTGGGTGGGAGGGTTGTGTCCGTCTGCCGCAGAGATGGTGATGCGGGTGTCGCCCCCTCTTAAGCCGGTGATTTTTAGGAGGTTACTCACAAGAGAAAGCTCTGTAAAGTCCTGTCTGGAACTTTCCACCATGAAGGTCAACTCATCCTGATCCGGGTCGCTGAAGAACTCGGAGCAATCCAAGCTCAGCGACTCGCCATTTTCAATCACATAGACATATTCAGGGTTGTAGACCACCTCGGGTCCTTCATTTCGGATGAGTGTGCCGTGGATGCTGAGGTTGTCAAATCTGTCATTTCCTGAGTCGTTAGCCGCTTGCTCTCCCAAGAAGAGGAATTTAAACATCAAATCTGGGTTGTCATCAGCCTCTGTAACACCTCTCAAGTCAAAGGTTTCCAGTCTCCAATCCGGCAGCTCGAAGATCTCGTATTCTTCCTTGAGCAGTGTCCATTGTTCGCCGCCATCGGTTGAATAGTAGAGTGCTTGCAAAGTGGCTCCATTGGAGGTGCGGCAGGTAGCATAAGCGCCAAAGATGTCCGTAAAGCCGGTGCTGGGAGCGGTGACGATCAATTCCCTGGTATTCGAGGGGTTACGGACTCTTAAGACTGCACCTTGATCCGGCTCTTGTCCCATCTGAAGATTCAGATTTGAGACGGGATCAGCGGCTCTGTGCGTCCGTCTGTCCATATAGCCAGCACCGGTGCCCGGATAGGTGATCACTCCAGCATCATCCACCGAAAAATCCGCTTCCACACTCTCCAACTCTTCGTCGGGGAGATCATTAAAGTGCCAATAGTGGATGATGCGCACCCAGGCGTCAGGATCATGCTCAAAACAAGGTTTTAGGTTTAAATCGGAAGTGGGGGTGATGGATAACACAGGTTCCTTGCTCTGGACGTCACCTTCCCAGTGGCTGAACTTGTAGCCCAGCTTGGGTTTGGCTTCGATTCTCAGCGGTACACCGCTGAAATAGGTTCCAGACCAAATGTATGAGAAGGTGTTATCCTGCATTTCTGGGTTTACATCGATGCTGTTTACCTTGAAGTAGCCTTGAACCATGTTCTCAATTTCCACGGTTACTTGCAGGTCTTCACCCAGATCGAAAAACTCTCTGAGATGGTCTCTTTGATACGCTGGCCTCACGTTGGCAAAACTGTGCATGACGTCGATGCAGGCAAGCCAAGTATTTATGTTACGAGGCTTCTCCCAGCGCGCAATATGTTCCGCTATCTCTGGAGTAATTCTTTGGATATTTTTGTCTATGATGCCGGTTATCCTGGAGGGGACAAATGTGGTATTCATGAGGTCTGAAAACCTTGTAATAAACCTGTTTTTAAACCCTTCGTTATTTAAAAGAGCAGCAAATATCTGCGAAGAAGTGGCACAGTGCTCATATGCGGCTTGCAAGTTGTCGTAGTCAAAAACATCCTCGGGCCCAAATGCGAAGTCCGAGTCATAGAAAAACCACCTGAAGCGCCCATCATGACCAAAAGGAGCATAGGGCTGATAGCCGTCAGTCCTCAATCTCCAGCATTTGATATTGCTACCAGGCCAGTCTCTATTGGCGATATAGATTTCAGTGATGTAGTAATCCATAAAATTGTCTATATCCATCAGAGTAGAGATATGCTCATAGTTTGCCTCAACACTAAGGTCGTTGGTTTGAGCAAATGCCACCAGCGCGTTATAAGCCACAAGGTCACCTTCGTCTACCTCCGAACCACTTTCTATCAGATCAAGGTTTTCACTATCCACGCCATGCAGCCTGGCCAAATAGTGCTTATCAAAGCGTTCCCGGATGTTTAATATCCCCCAGTACTCTCCGTTTAGGAAAGAGATGGCAGGAGCATAGGCCTGGATATCCAAATTCAAGTCTTTAACAACCTCGTGGAGACTGGCATCCTTGACATAGGTACCTTCGTAATCCTGACCGGAATTGCGCAAGATCAGTCTTTTGTAGCTCGAATGGGGTCTATCGGCGAAGAATTTGTGGTCAAGCGTGCTCTTCCCGTATGTATCTCTGGCATACAAGCGCAGGGATTTGTTCCGGTAAGAGGCAGAGAGATTCCCATGAATGCGGGTGCCAACCTTCTGGTTTATCACAGCATCCTGTTTATCCGGATAGAAAAACTCCACGTTTCCGGGATATTCCCAGGCGGATCCTCTGCGGCTCCAATTTGCGGGTTCCAAACCATTTGCTATCGGGTCAGGGTTTTCAGAACGCCAGGTATCAAAATCAATCCCTGCTGTATAGATGCCGTCATAATAATCGAATAGGTGGTTTTCCGGGATCAGCAACGACACCACGGGCAGCGAGTATCTCGCCCTGCCTTTGGGAAAGACAAAATAGCTATGGGTCAAGGTAGGGCTGTTCAAGGCTCCGGGTTTGATTACTTTAGCTCGGATGACAGTTGCTTTTGCAATTGGGTTTTCAGGAAAGTAGTCGGGTTCAAAATCAGCAGTGGAAGAAATGTTTGCAAAGTAGTTTTCATCTGTAGAGCGATCATAAACACTGATCGGTTCATTATAAATCAGTGTGTGGAAGGAGTTCTCAAGTATCTCTCCAAAAGGGTTTTCCGGATATCCCGGAAAACTGTTTTTATATTGGTAAGTTGTGCCATCCAGATTGCTGATATCTGGCTCGGAGCCATCCAGCGTGTAGATGATCGTAACCTCAGGATCAGGGTGGGAAATGCTGAGATCAAAGGCAGTTGTATAGAATCCACCCGGTGCAGAAAAAGTAGGCGCTGCGAGGATTTCATCGTAGTAGACGGAAGCATTGGCCGCCAGCGGTGTGGGTTTATCAAAGAAAAACCAAGGCCCAGTGGCATCAGGATACCTTCCCCAAGAGACATCCGCAACCAAAGCCGTAGCGGGAACCAAATCTACCTGATCACCATTGGGATGGGTGAGTATGATCTCTTCTCCACTGGCGCTGATGCCATAGGATGTGTGCAGGGGTTGGCCTGATACAGCCCTATCCTTTTTGGAACACCAAACCAAGAGATAAGCTCCAGGCTCAATCACGGTGGAAGGGAAAGTAAAGCGGAAAAGGTCGCTTGAATCGTCGCTGAGGCCCCAACCTTCGAGGTTTATGCTTTGGCTGCCATGATTGAGGATTTCCACCCAATCTTCATAATCTCCATCTTCGTCGGCAATGGTGCTGACGTTGGAGGCCATTATCTCGTTGATACAGACGTTATAATCTGATCTGAAAGCCTTGCCCGGCACCACATGCCCAGACAGCATGCTTGACGATAACACGAGCATGAGCCCGAGGATATACTTCATCGTAAGGTGTTTCATTCTAATCTCCCTTTTGAATGTTTTGATCCGTCTACCAAGGTAAAATGTGAGGCTTTTTTGTCAATCTCAATGTGGGCTTTACAGCCGAATTTGGCGAATGTTTAGATTATTTAATAATTCTCCCGATCTGAGCTGCTCTTTTTCGTTCCTAAATGTCCGTCTTTTTCCGCTCTGATCTCAGCGGGAAACAATTACAAATTTAGCGGGTGTTAAGTGCTTTTGGTTTTTGATCGAACAACATGCTTGACACAATATGGGTGTTTTTGATAGTTGGGAAAGTGAAGAAGGAGGTTAACTACCATGAACTTTGGATGCTTATCTACGCAAATGACTGAGGTCATTGGATAGACTCATGGAAATGACAGAAACTGGGAAGGGCACCAGCACCAGCAGTTTTGGCAGTCCGGGCAGGGTGTCTCATGATTCACAGCCCTTCTATGAGTCTCGATTGTATGAGGGGCTCATCCATGATCAGGTACATTCAGACGAGGAAAACGCTATTCCTGAAGAGTTCTTGGACAGTCACTTTTGTCAATCCAGCGAGAGCATGGATCAGTTGCCAGATAATAGCGTGCACTTGATGATCACATCTCCGCCCTACAATGTAACCAAGGAATATGACGACGACCTCAGCTTGGATGAATACCGTGATCTTTTACGGCGGGTGTGGAGAGAGACTTATCGGGTTTTGATCAATGGTGGTCGAGCCTGCATCAACGTGGCAAATCTGGGTCGCAAACCATACATCCCGCTGCACAGCTATATCATTGAAGATATGCATGCTGCCGGATTCTTCATGCGTGGTGAGATCATTTGGAACAAGGGCAGTAGTGCCAGTCCATCCACAGCGTGGGGCACTTGGAAATCTGCCAAAAATCCCGTCCTCAGAGATGTGCATGAGTATATCCTCGTGTTTTGTAAAGGCAACTACAGCCGCCAGAAAACTGCGAAAGAAAACGATATCAGCCGTGATGAATTCTTGGCTTACACCAAAAGTGTCTGGGATTTCTCTGCCGTTTCAGCCAGAGCCATCGGTCATCCAGCTCCCTTCCCCTTAGAACTGCCTCTGCGGTTGATCAAGCTCTATTCCTTTGTGGGAGACGTGATTCTGGATCCTTTTTTGGGTAGCGGAACCACCAGCCTGGCCGCTGTGAAATCAAACAGACACTACGTGGGCTATGATCTGAACCAAAGCTACATTGAGCTTGCCAATAGCAGGGTTATGAATGTGCAGGAGGAGATTTTTTGAAGGAGGGTCGGTTGCCGAACCGACCACAAAACCGGCAACCCGAACATTTATACCCGGCTGAACATGGTCGGTCCGGCGACCGACCCTACAGAGTTGTAGAATAAGCGGCGTATCAGCGATCGCCCGTACATCAAAAAGAAAGAGTGCCAGAAGCTCCGGCACTCTTTTTTGTATGTTATCAGGCTCTTAGGTTTATTCTCTTACGGCTGCCATAGCTGCGGCCAATCTGGCGATCGGCACTCTGTAGGGTGAGCAGCTCACGTAGTCCATTCCCACTCTGTGGCAAAATTCCACGCTGGAGGGTTCGCCACCGTGTTCGCCGCAGATTCCCACTTTGAGTTTGGATCTGCTGGAGCGGCCACGTTCGATGCCGAGTTTCACGAGTTGGCCTACGCCCTCCTGGTCGAGGACTTGGAAGGGATCGTATTTGAGGATGTTTTTGCCGATGTAGATGGGCAGGAACACGCCGGCGTCGTCTCTGGAATATCCAAAGGTCATCTGGGTGAGGTCGTTGGTGCCAAAGCTGAAGAATTCAGCTCTCTTGGCGATTCTGTCCGCCATGAGTGTGGCACGTGGGATTTCGATCATGGTTCCCACCATGTAGTCCACTTTCTGGCCCTTTTCGCTGAAGACCTTTTCGGCGGTAACACGGATGACTTCTTCCTGCAAGATGAATTCCTGTTCGGTTCCGATCAGGGGCACCATGATTTCGGGAAGCACGGTGATGCCACGTTTGGCCATATTCACTGCGGCTTCGAGGATAGCTCTGGCCTGCATTTCAGTGATTTCAGGATAGGTGTTGCCGAGGCGGCAGCCACGGTGACCCAACATGGGGTTGATCTCGTGCAGCGCGCTCACACGGGTTTTCACTTTTTCAAGAGTGATGCCCAAGTCTTTGGCAAGTTCAATCTGTTGAGCTTCTTCGGTAGGCACAAACTCGTGCAGAGGTGGATCAAGCAATCTGATGGTGACAGGCAGGCCGTCCATGGCTTCGAAGATGCCTTCAAAGTCGGCACGTTGGATGGGAAGCAGTTTATCCAGAGCTTTGCGGCGTCCGGCTTCATCTTCTGCGAGGATCATTTCACGCATCGCCTTGATGCGGTCGCCTTCAAAAAACATATGTTCGGTTCTGGTGAGTCCGATACCGACTGCGCCAAAGTTGCGAGCCACGGTGGCATCTTTGGGTGTGTCAGCATTGGTGCGGACTTTCATGCGGGTATGTTTATCGGCAAGGTCCATGAGGGCACCAAAATCTCCACCGAGTTCAGGATCGACGGTTTCGAGCTTGCTTTCCAAGACTTGACCGGTGCTGCCATTGAGGGATATCCAATCGCCTTCCTTGTAGACGACGCCGCCGACGGTCATGGTGCGGGCGGAGTAGTCAATAGCCACACTTCCGGTGCCGCTGACGCAGCATTTTCCCATTCCACGTGCCACCACTGCAGCGTGAGAAGTCATGCCGCCTCTGGTGGTGAGGATACCTTTGGCTACGGTCATGCCGCGCAGGTCTTCGGGAGAAGTTTCGATGCGGCAGAGGATGGGGGTTTTGCCTTCTTTTGCCATTTTCTCGGCATCTTCAGCAAAGAATACGATCTGGCCAGCAGCGGCTCCGGGGGAGGCGGGCAGGCCCTTGGCGATCACTTTTGCATTGGCAAGTGCGCTGGCGGAAAAGACGGGGTGCAGGAGTTCATCAAGCTTGTTGGGCTCCATGCGCAACAGCACTTCTTTTTCGGTGAGTTTTCCTTCACGCAGCATGTCCATGGCGATCTTCACCATAGCAAAGCCGGTGCGCTTTCCGCTGCGGGTTTGCAGCATCCACAGTTTATTTTCCTGAATGGTAAATTCCACATCCTGCATGTCGTGATAGTGTTCTTCCAGTTTCTTCTGGATGGTAAAAAGCTCTTGGTAGGCTTCGGGCATGGCTTCTTCCAGGGAGGGATACTTGGCGGCGCGCTCTTCTTCGCTGATGGAAGCCAGTTCAGCCCAACGCTGTGAGCCGATCTTGGTGATCTGCTGAGGAGTGCGAATGCCGGCAACCACGTCTTCACCTTGAGCGTTGATCAGGTATTCACCGTTGAAGAGGTTTTCTCCGGTGGCGGAATCACGCGTAAAGGCCACTCCGGTGGCGCAATCTGTGCCCATGTTGCCAAAGACCATGGCTTGGACGTTGACGGCGGTTCCCCATTCGGAGGGGATGCCATTCAATTGACGATAGAGGACAGCTCTTTCGTTTTGCCAGCTATCAAACACGGCAAAAATGCTGCCCCAAAGCTGTTCCCAGGGATCATCCGGGAAACTGTGGCCGGTTCTTTCCAACACGGCTGCCTTGAAGCGTCTGACCAATTCTTTGAGGTCGTTGGCGTCGAGGTCTAAATCTTCAGTGACGCCTTTTTCTTTCTTGAGCTCGTCAATAATCACTTCAAAGGGATCGTGCTCTTGCTTGTCTTTGGGTTTCATTCCAAGCACCACGTCTCCATACATTTGCACAAATCTGCGGTAGTTGTCCCAAGCAAAGCGCTCGTTGCCAGTCTTGGCGATGATGCCTTGAACTGCGGCGTCATTCATGCCGAGGTTGAGGATGGTGTCCATCATGCCGGGCATGGAAGCGCGGGCGCCGGAACGCACACTGAGGAGCAGGGGATTGGTGTTGGAACCAAATTCCATGTTCATTATCTTTTCCACATAGGCAATTGCAGCCTTGATCTCGTCTTTGAGAAGTTCTTTTACTTTACCAGCACCATGCTCGGTGTATTCGTTGCAGGTGTCTGTGGTGATGGTGAATCCTGGGGGTACGGGCACACCGATCAGGTTCATCTCTGCCAGGTTGGCACCTTTGCCACCCAAGAGATTTCTCATTTTGGTATCGCCTTCAGCTTTGCCGTTTCCGAACAGGTAAATGCGTTTAATATCGCTCATTTATCCTCCATAATTTTGGTTTATCTGTTGTTTTTAGCATTGTCTTGCCAGTTTATTGCAAGGGCTGATTTTGTCAACAAATTAGTGGATTGTGAGGGTAAATTGATTATTCTAAGGCCATTGTGTCTATGGCGAGCACCGCAAGTTGCCGAGGAGACAGATTGGTAAAAAGCGGCTCTTAGAGAAAGGCTCAATACTCTGCAGAGCCACTGATTGCTGTTACAATACATCCAGAAGTGGCAAGGATAGCCTCGGTTTTCGTTTGGTATAGAACGGCTCCAAGGTGTTTAGAACGTAGTGCGAAAGGCTTCGTCATATTCAAGCTTTTGGTAGCCTCATCACCCACTTGGCCCTTGCTTACCCGCAGGGCGATGCCGTGGAGATACTCGGGTTTTTCCCGAGTGGCTCCGAGTAATCACCGGGCGGGTAAGCAAGGAAGGGCAGGGAAGGGAATATGTTTTCGGTGGGGTCAGACCTGCTCACAATTCCCGCTCGATGCGCCATTCCCAGTTCCCTAAAGGTGTGCCTGGGATGTTCATGCGAGCTTCGGCGCCGAGATTGAGCAGGTCTTGCACGGGGAAGATGCAGGTTTCGCAGCCGCTATTGATGGCTACCTGCATCATCAGGTCTGCCGCATTGGTGGCACTGGGGCCATCTTCCATCACATCCTTGAAGCGGGGGTCTGCGCGCCTGTGCTGCAGGTAGTCTACGAAATGCCGGTATTCTTGGGATTCGGGATCCAGCTCTTCAAACCATTGACGGGTGGTGGGGTTGTCATGCGTGCCGGTGTAGATGATGCGATCGGCGGGAAATTGTTCTACATCAGGATGGCCGTCTTGCCAGCAGAATTGGAGGATGATCATGCCCTCAAAGCCTAAGCGGTCTCGCACCTCGCAAACTTCGGGAGTGAGGATGCCTAAGTCTTCGGCGATGAAGCGGTTGGCGGGATATTTTTGGAGCAGTCTTTCAAAGAGTTGTTCGCCCGGAGTGGGGAGCCAGGTGCCTGCTTTGGCGTCTGTAGGCATCTGTGGTTCGCCGGTAGCGGGATCGATGGGACAGTCTATGCTCCAATGGTTTACGTAGCCGATAAAGTGGTCGAGTCTGAGCCTTTGCACATAGTCCAGATTGGCGGAGATGCGCTGTTCAAAGAGCTGGAAGACCTCTTCTTTTCTTTCGTCCCAGCGGTAGATGGGGTTACCCCAGAGCTGACCGTCTTCACTGAAGGCATCGGGTGGCACGCCCGCGACTCTTTGGCGCAGGCCACGCTCATCCAAATAAAAGAGTTCCGGATGCGCCCAAAGCTCTGCGCTGTGGTAGGATAGGTAGATGGGAAGGTCGCCCCAGAGCTGGATGTCCAACCTTTTCAATCCTTGCGAAAAGGCAGACAGTTGCTCCTGTAAAATGGCTTGGATGGCGGCTTGGGCTTGCATCTGATGGGCGAAGTCTTTTTGCAGCTCCTTCCAGAGCTTTTCGCTATAGCTTCGGTGTTGCTCTGGCCAGGTGCTCCAGTGCAGGGAATCGTAGAGGTGATCCAGAATCACAAAGGTGATGTAAGGCTTGAGCCAGAAGGCGTTGGCTTGGATGAAGGGGGTGACGTCGTTACGCTTCAGATAAGCACTTGCAGCTTGCTCCAAGAGTCTGGTCTTGACTCTGTTTACTCCATCAAAGTGGATGTGGTTAGAGGTGGGTATGCGTGTGGCTTCCAGAGCTGTGAGGTCTATCAAGTCAGCATCATATAATAGTTCAGGGCTGGCTAATAGCGGGTTGAGGGCGAAAGCTGAGATGGGATTGTAAGGGGAATTGCCGTGTCCAGGGTGGTTGAGTGGTAGGATTTGCCAGATGCTGTAGCCTTGATCCTTGATCAGAGCGGCAAAATCCAGCGCAGCAGGGCCAAAATCGCCGATGCCAAAGTCACCCGGTAGCGAGCTGATGTGGAGCAGGACGCCTTTCTGTTTCATTTGCAATCCATGATCTTGATGGCGCAGAGCTCCAGAAGGGTGTGGGGCGTGCTCATGCTGAGTTTGAACTGGCTGTCTGTCTCCAACAGGGCTTTCATGATGCAGCGCATCTGCTTGAGGGAGTAGTTTTTGGCAAACTGGATAAACTCTTGCCTTTGGGTGGGGAAGAGGTCGCTTAAGTGCTTGTTTGCGATCTCGCTGTCGCTGACCTTATTTGCCTTGAGGGCTAGGATGTTATGGATGGAATTGTAGAATTTGTTGAATTGGAAAAAGACCTGCAGCCCCTCCCAGTCGGAATCCAGCATCCGGTTGATGGTGCTGAGGCATTCGGGTAGATTGCGTCTGCCTAAGGCTCGGTAAAAGTCAATCATGGTGCCCACTCTGGAGGTGCCCAGGCTGCGCTCCACGTCCTTTGCACTCACGCTTTGGCGGTCTTTGGCCATGAGTAAGAGCTTTTCCAGCTCGTTGGAGGCGATGGAGTAATCCAGTTCCACTCTGGCTAAGAAGGCGGTTTTAGCGCTGGCATCCATCTGCTTGCCTTTTTCCTTTAGGATGAAGTCCAGCCATTTTTGGATGTCGTAATGGCTGCGGGGGGGATCGCAAATTAGCTCCAAAGAGCCTTGACGAATGGCTTTCCAAGTGCTGAGGCGTTTGTCTATCTTGCTGGCATTGATCACGATGCTCTGGATATCGGATGAGTCTTTGAAGTAGGCGGCCAAGGCATGTTGATCTGCGGCTTTCAGCATTTCTGCATTACGGATCACCACCAGTTTGCTGCTGGCGAAGATGGAGTAGGTGTCCAAAACCTCGCTGAGCTCATTCTTTTGGATGTCATCTCCGTAGAGGTTGATGGTTTCGATGTCCTGTTGCTGTTTGAGCTGGGATTGGATCATCTTGAGCACATAGTCTGCCTGCCAGGCATCGGTTCCCAAGAGGAGGTAATTTTGCCCCAAGCTCACCATTTGAGGCTTGAAGGAGAGTGCATCTAAGCTGTCTTTGGCCATGGTGTTAACTCATCAACAAAACGATGCTGAGCAGGCCGGCAGCCCAGCAGTAATAGGCAAAGTATTTGAGCTTGCTTTTCTTGATCAGCGTGATCATGAGCGAGATGACCAAGTAGCCTGAGACAAAGGCGCAGAGCATACCTACCAGATAAACGAGGAACATCTGAGTGTTCATGGCTTGCAATGCTTTGAACTCTTTGATGTTGGCGGCGAGGATTGCGATGATGGAGAGCAAAAACGAGAAGCTGGCTGCATCTTCACGCTTGATGCCGGCAAAGAGAGAGGCGCTGATGGTGGAGCCGGAGCGTGAAATGCCTGGAATGATGGCTATTCCCTGCATCAGGCCAATAAACGCCGCTCGCATCCAACCCATGGCGTTGCTGCTGACTTTGCCTTCCTTCATGTAATCTGAGGCGAAGACAAGACCACCCGTGATCAGCAACATAAAGGCGACGATCAGGGGCTGTTGGAAGATGGATTCAAAGAAGTCGCCCAAGGCAAGGTAGATCACACCGGTGGCTAAAGTGGCGATGATCAGGTAGAAGACCAGCATGCGGTTGCTGCGGTGTTTGGAGTCTTTGTCTTTGAAGGTGAACATGGATAGAGTCATCTCCCAGAGCATCTTACGGTAGTAAAGCAGCACGGCGAAGAGGGTGCCCAGATGCAGAAACACTTCAAAAGTGATGTTTTGGGAAGACTGGAGCTGGAGAAACTCCTGCGCCAAGACTAAGTGGCCGGAAGAGCTGACGGGGAGAAACTCCGTGAGACCTTGGATGATGCCTAAGATAATTGATTGCAAATAAGACATATAACACTCATATGATTTGGGGAACGTAGTAGCGTCCACTCTTGGAAAGCGGGACTAAGGTGAAACCCGCTTTGGTGATTCTTTCGATAAACTTTTGCAGATAAACCAGCTTATCACGGGTGTGACAGTGGGTGATGGCGATGAGGTTGGGGTTGGATTGGCTCAGGGATTGCAGTTGTTGGATTTTGGCATCCATGTTTGCATCCGAGATGTTGGGGGCGTCTAAGAAGATGTGGTTTCTAAAGGCAGGGATATGGGCTTTCTGAGCTTCAGAATAGGCTACAGAGACGTTTGAGGTGCGGCTATCCAAAAAGAGCTTGTTTCGCTCCTTCAGCACCTGCATTACGTGGTGCATCACATCTTTTTCTGTGGTGGCAAAGCTGCCCATGTGGTTGTTGATGCCGATGCAGAGGGGCAGTTGGTCTAAGTGTTTGGTGAGAGTTTTGCGGATTTCCTGCTCGCTCATCTGCACCAAGATAGCGCCTTTGCCGGGGTTAACCTGTGGATAGCCAATGGGTTCCATGGGGACGTGGACGATGGATTCACGGCCTTGAGCATGGGCTCTGTCCATGGTGGGAACGCTGTTGGCGTAGCCGGGCATGATGGCAAAAGTGACGGTTTGAGGCAGGGCGAGAAAGTCGTCCAAGAGCTGGCCGCCGATTTCGCCAAAATCATCAACGACAATGGCTAAGGTCTTGGTCTGCGTGTTGTTCCGATAGGCTTTGGAATCGAGGTAAATCTCCAGCTTCCACGTTGTTTTAGACTGAGGGAGGCTAAAGGAGAGGCTCTGTCTTTTTCCTTTTTCCACAGCGCTGACCATCTTGGCGCCGGCTTTCTCCATGCGGCCTTTGATGATCATGTTTGCGTAGTAGAGGTCGTAGACATTTTGATCCAGAGGAACCTGATAAGTGATAGTGTTGCCTCTTTTCTGCCTTTTGTAGAGGTTTTCGCCCACGCCCAACTCCTTGAGAGTGGAGATGATGGAGGGTTCAAGGTCAGCTTCTGTGGTACCAGGTTGTGGTGGCTCATCCTTGGCAGGAGTTTCTCTTCTTGTTTGTGTCTGTTTGCCTGAAGAAGCTTGGTGAGGGGCTTTTTCAGCATCCTTGCCTTTGGGTTCAGTCTCGGTTTTGATAGGCTGCAAGATGATCCAGATAGCCACTAAGGCCACTATTCCCATCAGGATATAGGGTAGTAGCCCTTGATCTTTCTTCTTTTTGGCTTTGGTGGGTTTTCTTTTGGTGGGTTTTGTAGTTGTTTTCTTGGTTTTATTCATTCACTTTCTCTAAAATGGGTTGATGGGTGCGTTTTTGGGGTTTGATGGGGTGTAAAAAGCGGGTAATCTGGGTGGCTAACCAGACCAGAGGTATGAAAAAGAAGGAGGAGCAGAGGGCGGCGAAGGTGACTAAGATTACGTTTACACTCAAAGCCAAGGTGTTGTTCAGGGGGATCATAATGAACTTGAAATCGAGTCCCAGAGCGTAAAAGATGGGGTAGTAGATGTATTCCTGCCAATTGACGTAAGCCTTGCAAAGGATCAGGATGAAAAAGAGGTGCACGACATTGAAGGTGTGAAAACGATAGGGATGGTGGCGGGCAAAGACCATCACTCTGGCAGAGGCATTGGAGAAGGAATGCCCCAGCTTTTGCCAGGGTTCTGTCCAGCTTTGACTGAGATGACAAAACAAAATGGCGAACATTCCCAAGACACGGGCTGCCACAGAGGCGATGGTTTTTTCACTGATCAGGATGCCGTAGAAGTATTTGAGGAAAATAGCCAGCAAAAACAGGATGGCAAAGCAGAGCAGGCAGATGAGAAGATACTTGTGAAGCTCGATGATGAAGCGCTTGAATTCTGCCTTTGAGTGGGGTGCAGAGACATAGTATTTCGCCAAGATAAAGAGGACGTAAACAGCCAAAAACATGAAGATAGTGAGGGGTAGATAGTGGATCTTGAAGGTCAAAAGCTCAGTCACTACCTGCACCAGCTCCAGCGCATCAAGCCAGTTGAGCAGCAGCACCGGGAAGATGAAGACCTGGATGCCATTAAAGCTGCCGAGCCAATACCTTAGGAATCTGATGCCAATGGTTTTGGGCTTTGGTTTGGGTGGTATCTTCTCTGGGGTCATCTCCATAGGTATTGCACTCCCAGGCGGAATTCTTGATTTTGCACCGGTAAGCCATTGAAGACGATGAGTGGGCGTCCCAGCAGGTTGAGTATTTCGGCTTTCAACTGTATTTGAGGAAAAAGCTGGTAGCTTACGCCGAAGTCTAAGCTCAAGGCTTCCGGAAGGCTGCGTCCTTGATGGTCCTTGATGTTGTAGCTCTGATTGAACTGCAGACACAGGGCAAAGTCTTGCTGTTCATGACGTAAAGAGGTGTTTGCCTCAAAGATGGGGCTATAGGGGGCACGGATGTGGTTTTGGTGTGGCAAGTGTTCAAGATTGACACTCAGGCTTTGGTTTAGGGAGAACCAGGGGAACTTGAGCAGGGAAGCTATCTGTAGCCAGTTGTGCCATTTGGGTTCCAGATTGAGGTAGGGGAGAGCAGTTTGCTTTTGGATCAACACTTCGGCGTTGTAGATGTAGCTGCTGTTGATGCCCAATGAAACGCTGTTTTGCGGGCTGTTGTCCATGTAGCTGTAGGAGCCGAACAGGGCGGGTAAGCTTCGCTGTAGCTTGATTTGCAGGTTGAGAGGAGCCATCTGAGCCCGGCCTTTATCCGTCTGCCCTGCCCAATGATAATCCGCTAAAAAGCTGCTTCTGCTGTAGTGTTCTAAGGTGGGCACGTTGGCTACACTGAGCAGCCACTTGGGGCTGGGGCTGTGTTGCCAAAAGAGGTCGACAGCGGGCAGGATGTGGCTCATATCGCTCATTAAACCTACTCTCTGGAGCTTGAGGTCTTTGTACTCTATGGGTGTGCGATAGGCGCTGAGAGCGGCAAATCTGCCCAAGGAGGTGCCAAAAAGGTTTTCTATGGTGTGGTTTTCCACAGATACAGTGTGATGATGCCACACTCCGGGCCGTTGGTGCTTGGTGCTGAGGCCATCATAGTGGTGAGAGCTGTTTTCCCACCAAAGACGGGTGTGTATCTCCCTCAGGTGCCAGCCCTTATCCTGGATGTCATTAAGATCAAAAGCCAGGCTGAAGAGGAAGGCGTTACTATGGTAGCCCTTGGCGCTTGCATCCTGATAGCGAAGGGCTGAATCTATCTTGAGGTTGTTATCAACCATCAAAGCCGCTCCCAGCAGGTAATCCTGATGGCTGAAGCCCTTTTTAAAGAACTTGTCATGAATATCCGCCCTCACAAACTCGAGATTTGGATGCAGGTGATATAGTGAGGCGCTGAGTTTAAAGCTGGGTGCAATAGAGAGATCCGCAACGAACCTGCCTCTGAGTGGGGGTAGAGCATCCTGAGCTTTCATGGGCAGGATTTGCTGAGTGGAGGGAATGAAGTCCGGCAGGCTGTCCCTAACCTCCACACCCTCAAAAGACAGTGCGCCTCTGGGGCCAAGCGGTATCTTTACCTGTCCTTCGCCCAAGACTTCCAAGCTGGGCAGCACATGGGTCTTGGC
>JAKQWO010000080.1 GCA_029561955.1 Candidatus Cloacimonadota bacterium | reverse complement strand
CATCTTCACCCAGACAGATGTTCAGGATGCTGCCATCGGTCTTGACCACTACTCCGTGCAAAGCCAGAGGTGTGGAAACCCATTGGTATTTCTTGATCCCGCCATAGTAGTGGGTGCGCATGCAAGCCATTTGACTGGTGCTGTCTTCATAAAGAGGGTTTTGTTTCAGATCCACTCTGGGAGCGTCGATATGCGCTGCCACCATGTTGAATCCCTTGCTGATGGGATCACTGCCCAGCACGGCAATCGCCATGGTCTTGCCACGGAAGATGCCATACACCCTGTTTGAGCCTTTCTTGCTGCCCAGGGCTACGAATTTTTGTTTTTTGAGCATGGCTTCCACGTAGGCCACGGTTTCACGCTCGGTTTTAGCTTTGTTCAAGAAGTCTTTGTAGGCCACGGCATAGTCCATGGCGGCTTTGTGTTCGGTTGGATCAGCTTCTTTCCAGAAGTTCTTCCGTTCATAGCCCAGAGCGGGCTTGGGAGTAGATTTCTTCATTTGATCTCCATGTATCTTATTTTTTACAATATCTCGAGGATACGGAGCTGGCGTTCGCCCATGGGAGCTTTGATCAAAGCCAGTTCTGAGAGTTTTTTACCAAGCAGTCCCTTGCCAATGGGTGAGATAACTGAGACAGCCTGGACGCCTTCTTCTTCGGCAAAATTCAGCTCTGCGGCACCAACAATGCGGTAGGTGATCTCTTCACCAGTCTCTTCATCCCGAGCGCGGCAAGCCGTGCCAAAGCGTACAGCATCCCTGGGGAAACCCGAGGGATCGATCACTTTGAGCTGAGCAGCCTTGCGGCGCAAGGAATCTATCTCACCATCGATAGCACGCTGGCGTTCACGGGCAGCCTTGTATTCAGCGTTTTCACTCAGATCACCAAATTCTCTGGCTATCGCCACAGCTTTGATCACTTCGGGACGTTCGCCCAACAGGTCATTGATACGCCTCTGCAGACGCTCCATTCCGGTAGTGGTAATAAAGAGGCTCAGATCCACAGCTTATCAGGCTCCTTTCTTTTTCATGAGCAGTTTGTAAGCTGCATTGGAAGCCTTTTTCACTCTGGCATTACCGCTTTTGGTCCAGGGCAGGAGGATTTCCTCCAATTGAGGCAGGTAGTCTTGCACCGAGGCACACAGAAGCTCCACAATCTGAGGTTCACGATAGATTCCATATTCATGCCAGACATTGAGATAGAGCTCTGGATTCAGCCTGGCAATAGTCTTGAGCAGCTGCACATGCAGGGACTGCACATCCCCCAGGGGGTAAGCCCAGGCATGCTGAATATGGCTAAGAACCTCTTTGGCAAGATCTTCGCGGCGCTTGATCAGCTTGATCAGCAGGTTCAGGGCTTGCTTTTGCAGCTCAGGATTGGTGCCCTTGGTCCAGGCAAAGACGCGGGAAAGATATTTCTCAGGATGCTTGCGCAACAGCGGCAACATTACTTTGTCCAGGAGTGAGTTTATATCATGCGGATCGGCCTTGCTCATCACTTCTTCCATCAAGCCCAGATAGATCTCTGGTTTCTTGGGAGTAAGCTTGGAGAGGAAGGTGGCAAAAGCCTGTTTGCCATAATCCCCTTTTTTAGTCCAGAGGTGGCGGTAGAAGGGCATAAAATCAGCATGTTTCTTGCCTATACGCTGAGCTATTACACCAGCTACAAAGGTGATGACATCACTGGGAATCTTACCATTGACCCTTTCCGGGTAGGCTATGAAGATGATCTCAAAATCATAGTCTTGTTTAGGCAGTTTGTGTTGCAGATAATCGTCCGTATCCAAGGTGAGGCGTTCCTTCCAGTCAATGGTAAGCATCTATATCTCCTGTATTTACAATATATTTCATCATTATTCATTAACGCCATCAGGGCTATTACTGTCAAGCAAAAAGTAAAAAGCAAGCCCTTTGCCCATCAGCCCTTACTTGCCGGTATATGCATACTTGCAAAATCCCAATCCACTGGCAACTCCTGCCTGGCATATCTGTGAGACATGCTGGGGCTAAAAAATTCCTTGCCATCCCGCTAAAGTTGTTTAGCTTGAGTATTATAATAAATATTGCGAGGTTCATCATGAACAAAATTGCATTGATTGTCCTCTTTAGCATCTTTTGCCTGAGCCTGGTCGCCCAGACCGGGATTTACGGCCTATCCTATGGCCAGAGCATGGAAGATGCAGAAAAAACCCTCAAAGCCGCTGGTTTTACCGTAAGTGAAAGACACACAGATAACATCATCTACACCGCTGAAAAAATCCCCTCTCTGAAGAAACTGATAGTAAACAAAACCAGTGAAGGAAACAATGTTTACAGCTGGTTTGCCTATTACGATACCAATGCCTTAGACGAGGATGCTGCCGTCGAAATGGTGGAGAATATCAATGGTTCGTATGACATCTACGATGACTATGATTATGTGTATGTCTGGGACATTGGCAACGATAAGGCTATCTATGTGTTTGAAAACTATGAAGATGAGACAGTGATTGAGTATTCGATATGGGATAGTTATTACGACGATTGGTGGGACTACTGGTGGTAAATACCAGACCCGATATACCATTTACAAACAATAAGCAAAAC
>JAKQWO010000052.1 GCA_029561955.1 Candidatus Cloacimonadota bacterium | reverse complement strand
ACCAGGCAATATTAAAACCCACTACGCGGAGCAAAAAATGCGTAGAGAAATAACACTAAAAACAAACAAAAAACAGTCCGGTATACTGGCACGTCACAAGATAAAACGGAAGTTTTACTCCTGCAGAGGCTTCTGATTTCTGAGCATTTCTTTGAAAATGGCGTATCTGTGGATTAGTCCGAGTTCTATGGCAGCATTTTGACTTTTGAACATCACTTATCCGTTGACACAAAACACAATCTGAAAAAGATGTAATTCATGCGAGAAATTGTTTTGCAGCGTCTTGATGCTGTTGATGTTAAAAAGTTTCCGAAAGGATGGAGCCTGATGGGTTTTTGGGCTCGGGGCGAGCTGTTGCATCTTTCTTTGACGCCAAATCCTCGCCGTCGCTACGAGCTGATGAAGCAGAAGATTGAGGATAATATCCTTATCTTGGAGCTAATTAACAAAGCAGACCATATCCAGATAGAACCTATGGAAAACGCTATGCAGGGCTTGATCCGCTATAAGATGATGCTCCACGACAATCCTCCCACTCTGCAACATGTCTTCAATCGTTGGGAAAGCTATGTCTATCTTTCACTTAACGCCTATGTGTTTCCCTTTATCCGCACCACTGCTGATACCAATGACGAGTGGTTCTATCTGGGGCCTTTTCGTGATAGATTTGCGCTGGTTGATGCTTTGGACACGGTGTGTAAAATCCTGCGTTTACCAAGATGTGAAACGGGGGATTGGCCATGTCATAAGCTGGATGACGGCATTTGTGCAGGTTGGTGTAGGAGCCTTAATGAGGAAGATGCAGATGAGGAGTATTCCCTGGATAAGCTGGATGCTTTGCTAAAAGAGAGCTTTCTTAAGCCCTCGGATGGAGTGCTGGAAATGCTTATCTATGAAAAGGATAAATACTTCAATGATCTTGAATTTGCCAAGGCGGATCTGCTTAGTGATGAGATAGAGATTCAGGCTAAATATCGGGATTGGCTACAGTTTCTCTATGTGGCACGACAGCTCTCTTGGGAGGATGACCGTGTTCAGGTTCAAAATGGACGCATAATTAAAGTAAAAGTTAAAGACAGGGAGCATAACTTCTTGCCTGATAATACTATATATCGTGACAATGAGAGATTGGCTCTCAATCTGGCGGATGTGGATGAAGCCCGCATCCTCTATGACTACTGGATGAGCCAACATCAAGGAAAAGAAAATGTTTGATAAAATCAGTAAGCTCAATTGTGTAAAACAAGCCCGTCAGGGTAAAGTGAGAGATATCTACGACTTAGGCGATAAACTGCTCTTGGTTACCTCGGATCGGATTTCCGCTTTTGACGTGGTATTTGATCAGCCCATCAAGGATAAGGGCATCATCCTCAACCAGATTGCCGTGAGCATCTTCAAAGCCACCTCACACATTGTCGAAAATCACCTAATCAGCTCTGAGGTAAAGGATTATCCGAGTGAGTTCCATGAGTATCATGATTACCTACAGGGGCGCAGTATGTTGGTGCAAAAGACACGGGTCATTCCTTTTGAGTGCATTGTGCGGGGCTATATCAGCGGCAGCGCCTATAGCGAATACAGCAAGACGGGCACGGTGGGTGGCATGATGATTTCTGACGAGATGAAAGAGAGCCAACGGTTTGAACATCCAATGTTTACGCCTTCTACCAAGGCAGAGGAAGGGCACGATATCAACATCAGCTATCGAACCATGATGGCACATATGGATGAATGGATTGCTGAGGAGCTAAAGGATAAATCCCTGCAATTATATCAGTTTGGGCATGATATGCTCTTGAAGAAAGGCATAATTCTGGCGGATACCAAGTTTGAATTTGGCACTTATCAGGGCAAGATTGTGCTCATTGATGAAGCATTGACGCCAGATTCATCAAGGTTTTGGCCGGTAGATGGCTATGAGATCGGCATCAGCCCACCCAGTTTTGATAAGCAATTCATTCGCAACTACTTGCAGAGCATCGGCTGGAATAAACAGCTGCCAGCTCCGCAGTTGCCGGAAAAAGTGATAGCCCAAACCAGAGATAAATACCTGCAAATACATAAGATTATCACCGGAGAAACATTGTAATGCAAAAACTCATCTGTATCGTGGACGATGAAGAAGAATTGGCCATCAATCTCAAGGTGCAATTGGAAGCGATGCGTCCAGAGTGGACGGTAATGGCCTTTTCCAATGGTATTGACGCCTTGAAGGTGATCCACAGCGAAAAAGTGGATTTTGTACTCATGGATATCGCCATGCCTGATATGGATGGCTACGAGCTGTGTTGGCGCATCATGGATTACGATCCCAAGATTCGTGTGATGATGATGACCGGCTTTGGCTATGACGCCAATCATGTGTTGGTGCGAGCCAAAGTGGACGGACTCAAAGAAGTGATCTACAAGCCTTTTGACATAGAAGAGCTACTGGAGCGGATAGATAAGCTATTGAGCCAAGACGATTAGGAAAAGTGAAAAGACGACGCTTGATTCAGAGATACTGGCAGCAGCGTTCACTACTAAGCGACCTGCTCTATCCGGCGTCTCTGCTCTATGAAAGATTGGGGCTTTTCAAGCAAATGAGACAGGCCATGAAGGCCTGTATCCCACCTTTCAAGGTGGTTGGCATTGGCAATATCAGCAGTGGAGGAAGCGGTAAGACTCCCCTCACCATGGCCTTAGCTAAAGTAGCAATAGAATCGGGCTTCAAAACTGCCGTCTCACATCGAGGCTATAAATCCGCTATGGAAAAGAAGGCGGGAATTGTCTCTCTGGGAGATGGATGTCTCTATGGGGCAAATGTATGTGGTGACGAGGCTTGGATGAGCGCAACCAAGCTGCGCAAAGCCTACGTGAGCGTGGGAAGGGATAGGGTGGCACAACTTGAGCAATTGGCTGCGCTAGAACAGCCTCTTGAGCTGGTGTTTATGGATGATGTCTTTCAAAACCAAAGCATTATCAAGGATGCAAGCATAGTCTGCTTTGATGCGCAGATGGGCTTGGGAAATGGGAGAGTGATCCCCGCCGGATACCTCAGAGAATCCGTCTCAGCCGTAGCCAGGGCAGACATCTGCGTCATCAACCGCAAAGACCCCAGCGTAGATGTGGCTTTCTTGAAAGAAGAACTGAGCAAGTTGTGTGAGTTTGTTTTCATGGTGGAGCATGGCTTCAGTGGCTTTGAGGATTATCAAGGCAATGCCGTGGAGGTGGAAGTGACTCAGCCCTCGCTGCTGCTTTCTGCACTGGCTTCACCTCAGAGCTTTGAAGCGACTGCACAGTCCTTGACTATAAACTACCTAAATCATTTCAGCTTCCCTGATCACTATTCATTTCGGAGTCGTGAGGCCTTGATGCCACTATTTAAGCAGATCAAAGCTGAAGGAATTCAGCAGGTATTCTGCAGTTTCAAAGACCTTCCCAAGCTCCTGCCTCACAAGGACATTTTGTCCCTCTTGCGGGTGATAATGATTGAGGCAAACCCCTTTCAAATTAACGCCTTATGGCAAGCAATCAGACGAAGGATAGAGCTATGATCCACGTCGATAAGCTGCAATTGGTCTTCTTCTTTCTCATATCCTACCTGCTGTCGAGGGTATTTGTGCGCTTTGAGCTGCCTAAGCGTTTGGTGTGGTGGCTGATAGAAGAAAAGCATATCACTATCTCCAAGCTCAGTTGGTTCATCATCTTTGGCACGACTCTGCTTTCGATGCTGATCGCCAACGTGGTTACACTGATGACCATGATTCCCGTGCTGGAGCTGGTGCAAAAGCAGTATAGAGGCTCCCCAAAAAACGAGTCTCGCTTTGGTACTTTGATGATCCTTTCAGCCGTGTGGGGAGCCAATATCGGAGGAATGGGTATGCTCACAGGTACCACTACCAATGGCATTTTGGTAGCCTTGTATGAAGCTTATAAGTTTCCCATTAGCAGACAGTTTACCTTCCTTTCCTGGATGACTTGGGCCATGCCACTTTCTTTCATCCTCTGCTTGGGAGGGTGGTTGATCCTGATGCGGGTTTTCAATCCCAAAAGTAGCATGAAAGGCGGAGAACTGCGCTCGGAGCTCTGCTGTGAGGGCCCCATCTCTCGGGGTGAGAGGATATCCATCATCTTGGCGATTATCTTTATCTCTTCCGCCACTTTGCTATCCACTGGAGTGAGCTTGATCAACGCTTATCAAAACAGAGTGGCTGCGGAGGAGTGTCAGGCTTTCAATTGGCTGCAGAACTCGATGTTGATCTTGAGCATTGTCTGGACTCTGGCTTTTCTCTATATCTTCTTTATTCATAAGTTTAGGCTGGAAGATGGCAAGCCGCGAGGTATTTTGCTGCCCAAAGAATACATATTGCATGACCTGCCGCGTAAGGGACTGTTGTGGATCGCTGCAGGAGGGGTTGTCACCCTGATCCTGGTGACACTCAAGGTGCCTAAGGCCGTTGCGGGCTTGGCAGTTACCTGGATCACCAATGAGCGTTCTGCATTTCTGTTGCTGCTCATCGTGGGAGCTATCGCCACCTTTGCAACGGAGCTGATGAGCAATACAGTGATTCAGATCGCAATGTTTATCAGTCTCTTTCCGCTCACGAAGGTGTATCCTGATATAGGCTGGCAGACGATGCTGGTAATCACGCTCACCAGTGGGTGTGCCTTCATGAGCCCTATCGCCACGCCTTCCAATGGCTTGGGCTTTGGGAGCATCAAAAAACTAAGCCTGCCTCATATGTTGACGGCAGGCATGCTGATGAATATCTTTTCCTTAGTTGCAATCACCGCTTGGGTGAACTACGTCGTCCCAATTGTGCTAACTTGGTTTGCTTAGGCTTACATACTGAGCGGCAATAGCGATGGCTGCGGTCTCAGCCCTGAGTATCAGCCGGCTGATCGTGATCTGATCTATCTTTTCTTGTTCTAAATAAGCCAATTCCTCAGTGCCAAATCCACCCTCCGGCCCGATAAAGAAGCAGGGCTTGGCATTTGCGGGCAGCTTCAAGTCATTTAGCCATGTATCAGGCCTGAATTCGCTGCAGAAGACGGGAGTATAGCCTTGCTCTTTTGCTTGCTTGATGGATTTCTTGAGGGTGTAAACGGGGTTGACATGCGGCAACCAAGGGTTGTCACACTGCTTAATTGCCGAAAGAGCAATGCGTTCAAAGCGAGAAATGTCCTCGCCTTTGCGCACTGAGTAAGCGCTGATAAAAGGATAGAACTCTCTACAGCCCAGCTCGGTGCACTTCTCCACGATCAGCTCATCGTGCTTGTTTTTCAGCAGCGAAAAGGCGATGGCAAAATGGCTGGTAGGCTCATGGTAAATAGCCGCTTCCAAGAGCTCGAAGTGTGCACACTTTTTGTCTATATTCTTGATGACGGCTTTTGCCAAGCTGCCCTGGCCGTCGTTGAGCAGGATGACATCACCAGGCTTTGTTCTCAGCACGCGGCTGAGGTGATGATATTCCTGCCCAGTGATGCAGTGTTCTTCATTGAGTTGAGGGTGATAGATGGAGGGCATGAACTTGGCTTAGTTAAAGAAATTCTTGAGGCGATGCAGGAAGCTGTGACCAGGCTTCATATCCCGCTTGCGGTCAAACTCCCTCAGCTTTTGATAGAGTTCGGTTTCCTCTTTGCTGATACGTGTAGGTGTTACGACCGTCACTCTCACGATCTGGTCTGCTCTTTCCTTGCTGCGCAAGCCTTGGATGCCTTGTCCACGCAGCCTGAACGAGCTACCTGACTGCGTTCCGGCAGGGATCTTCATCTTTGCTTGCCCGGTGATGGTAGGCACGGTGATTTCGTCTCCCAAAACCGCTTGAGAGATGGTGATGGCTTGATCCAGCACGATGTTGTTTCCCTCTCTGTAGAAGACATCATCTTCTCTTTCATGGATGAGCACGAGGATGTCGCCACGTGTGCCGCCTCTGGGGCCGACGTTGCCTTTGGCGCGCAGCCTGATGTATTGACCTTCTTCCACTCCGGATGGGATATCGATGTCCATTTCTTTGACCTTGTCCTGGCGGCCATCTCCGCGACACTTTGAACAGCGGTTCTTGATGATCTTTCCTTCTCCACCACAGGAGGGGCATTCGGTAATCGTTTGCATTTGGCCAAAGAGGCTCTGTCTCATGGTTCTCACCTGACCTGTTCCTTTACACTGGGAGCAGGTTTCGGCCTCACCGTCTTCGCTGCCTGAGCCTTTGCATTTGTCGCATTGGTCTTTCACAGCAATCTTGATCTTCTTCGTGGTGCCCAAAGCGATTTCTTTCAAGTCCAAAGAAAGCTCAATCTGCATATCTTGACCGCGGTTTGAGCTTTGTCTGGAACGCATTCCACCAAATCCTCCGCCAAAAAGTCCCTCAAAAATTCCACCAAAGCCTCCGGAGCCAAAGATGTCGCTGAGGTCTTCAAAGTGACTGAAGTCGCTCCATTGGAAGCCGCCCTGACCGAACTGGCTACTCATCCCAGCGTGGCCAAATTGATCATAGCGCTGACGTTTATCCTTGTCAGAAAGCACCTCATAAGCCTCACTTGCCTCCTTAAACTTCTCTTCTGCTTCCTTGTTGCCCGGATTCTTGTCCGGATGAAGTTGCATGGCAAGTTTGCGGTATGCCTTTTTAATCTCAGCTTCATCTGCATCTTTACTGACGCCTAACACTTCATAATAATCTCTCTTATTTGCCATTTATACTCCCGTTCATCTTTATTAAATTGAGGGGGCAGAGGCAGCGCTCCACCCCCATGTAACAAGTATTATCTATTGTTCGTCCACCACTTCAAAATCGGCATCGATGGGTCCGTCATCAGCGGGTGCTTCCTGGCTTTGAGCTCCTGACGGATCAAAACCAGAGGCATTGGGATCAGCTCCCGCTCCTTGTTGCTGTGCTTGGCTATAGATGATTTCGGAGAGCTTATGCGCCTTTTTGGCCAACTCTTCCTTGATGCTCTCGATCTGAGAGGTCTCAGTGGCTTTCTCCAGCTCTTCTTTAGCGGTCTTGATGGCTGTTTCCAGCTCTTCTTTCTCGCTCTGTGAAAGCTTGTCGCCATGCTCACCCAAACTGCGCTCGATACTGAAGATCAGGGTATCCAGCTCGTTTTTGGCGGTGATAAATTCCTGACGCTTTTTATCCTCTTCAGCGTGCAGCTCAGCTTCCTTGATCATGCGATCGATGTCTTCCTTGCTGATGTTTCCAGCTCTGTCGATCTTGATGGATTGCTCTTTGCCGGTGCCTTTATCCTTGGCGGAAACGTTGAGGATGCCGTTTGCATCAATGTCGAAGGTGACTTCGATCTGCGGCATGCCTCTGGGTGCAGGTGGGATACCCACAAGGTCGAATCTACCCAACGGCTTGTTATCGCTGGCCATAGGGCGTTCGCCTTGTAGGACGTTGATGGTCACTGCGGTTTGGTTGTCAGCGGCGGTTGAGAAGACTTCGCTCTTTTTGGTGGGAATGGTGGTGTTTCTGGGGATGAGCACAGTGCAAACACCGCCTAGAGTCTCGATTCCCAAGGAAAGAGGAGTCACGTCCAAGAGCAAAACATCCTGCATCTTGTCGTCTCCAGCTAGGATAGCGCCCTGAATTGCTGCTCCTAAAGCAACCACTTCATCAGGGTTCACACTACGATTAGCTTTCTTGCCAAAGAATTTCTCGACTGCATCCACCACAGCAGGGATGCGTGTGCTTCCACCTACGAGGAGGATTTCATTGATGTCTGAAGCTTTGAGCTTGGCATCATCAAGAGCCAGGGAGCAGGGCTTGAGTGAACGCTGCACCAAGTCCTCTGTGAGGCGGTTAAACTCTGCCAGACTCAGGTCCATATTCAGGTGTCTGGGGCCTGAAGCATCGGCGGTGATGAAAGGCAGGTTGATGTTGGTTGTCTGCGTTCCGGAAAGCTCGATCTTGGCTTTCTCAGCGGCTTCTCTGAGGCGCTGCATCGCCATCGGGTCTTTGGAAAGATCAATTCCTTCCTGCTTTTGGAAGTTGTCCAGAATCCAATTGATGATCCTCTGATCAAAGTCATCTCCACCGAGGTGAGTGTCGCCATTGGTGCTCAGGACTTCGACCACGCCTTCGGAGATATCCAAGATAGAGATATCGAAAGTGCCGCCACCGAGGTCGAACACAGCCACTTTCTGTTCTTTTTTGTTTTCCATGCCATAAGCCAGCGCTGCGGCTGTAGGCTCGTTGATGATGCGCTTCACATCCAGACCGGCGATCTTACCGGCATCTTTGGTAGCCTGACGCTGGTCATCGTTGAAGTATGCCGGCACGGTAATCACAGCCTCGGTAATGGTTTGTCCCAGATAGGCTTCGGCTGTCTCTTTCATCCGAGTCAGCACCATCGCTGAAATCTCTTGCGGTGTGAAGTCTTTGTTTTCGCTTTCGATCCTCACAGCAGCTTGGTTTTTGAGCCCGGCCACCACTTTGAAGGGCACTTGAGTGATCTCATTGCCCACTTCACCGATGGAGCGTCCCATAAAGCGCTTGATCGAAAACACGGTATTTGTTGGATTGGTAACGGCTTGACGCTTGGCCAACTGCCCCACCAATCTGGTTGAGTCTTTTGTGAATGCCACCACGCTGGGAGTGGTTCTGCCACCCTCGGCGTTGGTGATCACTACGGGTTTACCACCTTCTACCACTGCAACGCAGGAGTTGGTGGTTCCCAAGTCTATTCCTATTATCTTTCCCATTTATTCCTCCATGGTACTTTCATTATTATTGTTGTTAATTTCTATGGCTTGACCAGATGAAACAGCCACTCTTGCTGGACGAATCACGACATCATGGCTCGTATAGCCGTTCTGGATCACGGCCGTGATAGTGTTTTCTGCCTCATCGGAAGGGATGTGTGCCAGAGCTTCATGAAGAGCGGGATCAAACTCTGCGCCCAGAGCCTCGATCTTGCGCACGTTTTCGCTTTCCAAGACCTTTCTGAGTTGCTGCTCAATCAGGACAAAGCCTCTGATCAGCTTGTCTTCCTTGGCCTCTTCATCTATTTGATCCAAAGCACGTTCCAGGTTGTCCAAGACATCACACACTTTCAAAGCCAGCTTCTGAGTGGAAAGCTTGATCCAATCCGCTTTTTCTCTATTGCTGCGATTGCGGTAATTCTCAAACTCCGCCATTGAACGGATGTATTTGTCCTTCAGCTCGGCGATCTCAATCTCCAGCTCTGCAATCCTTTCCTCAGGAGTGAGTTCTATCTCTGGCGCCTGCATTTCAGCTTGGCTGTTTTCTGTTTCTTTTTGTTTCTTACTACTTGTCACTGATAAATCTCCTATCTCGGTATCATCATTCCACGCTTGGTGGTGTCTGTTATGGTGAAGCACATCTCCCGGATCAAGGGGATTAGCTTGCGATAGTTTGTCCTCAGCGGTGCGACAACTCCCAAGTAACCGGGAATGCCAAATACCTCATAACGCCCATAGATGAGGCAAAAGTCCTGCCATTGTGGCTGACCCATATCCTCGCCTATCAAGACGGTGACGCTGGCGCCGGTATCGCTGTCTCGCATCATTTTTAGCAGCAAGTCCTGTCTCTGGATCAGGTTCATAAAACTGAGGATATTGCCTTTGTCATCAAATTCGGGCTGCTCCAAAAAGCTGATGCTGCCATCGAAATTGATATAAAAGTCTGAAATCTCGATGAAAGCCTTGTGCAGCTCCTTGAGGAACATGTTTACCAAAAAGTTGTCCTTGTGCATCTCCTCACGCATTTCCACCAAGACCTTATTGGCGATATCGTATACCCTCAGGCCTACCAGTTCATCGTTGAGATAGCGAACCAGCCTGCGCAGTTGGGCATCGGTGATGTCATGATCAAAGCGCATCACCATGGTCTTATCCAAACCGCTATCGAGGCTCATCACAAAGATAAACTTGCCGTTGCCGATGGGGAAGACCTCCAGATTTGCCAGATAGCCGCTGGAAACTTCCGGCTCGGCGACGAAGCAGAGCTGTTCCGTCTCACGGGCAAGCAGTTGCAAAATCACATGCAGCGCTCGGGGCGTATCCTTGTAATAGCGCACCAAAAGCTCACGCAAGAGAGCCATGCGTTCAAAAGTAGTGCTCTCTATCTGCGGCGCTATCAGACTGATATATTCCCGATAGCCCTTGATGGTGGGCACTCTACCGGCAGAAGTGTGAGGTTGGCTGATGAAGCCACGTTCTTCCAGTTTCATCAAATCAAGGCGCAAAGTGGCAGAACTCACTTCCGTGAGATACTTTTCATTGAGCATGCGAGAAGAAACCGGCTCCATACAGAGGATGAATTCATCTATCACTGCAGTGAGCGCTTGCCTCAAACGTCTTTGTATCTTTGTCATGTATTGCACCTTGCCTTTTTCGTATTTTAGCACTTCGGTCATCGAACTGCTAACTTATGGACAAGATAATCAAGGTTGCTAAATTGTCAATCGAAAAGTGAGACTGCTAATCCGTATTTTGATGCTTATCTGCGCAAATACTACTGAAATACCCTCCAGAACGCTGATGCAGAGCCATTAAGCGTTTATCTGATCCTCAGTTCCCTCCGTATCTTTATTTACGCCACAAAAAAGGCAGCAGAACAACACAAGGAGAGGGCCGAAGCCCAGAATGTTCTGCTGACCTATATTAAATCTGGATTGTATCTATTGCACCCAGTCACCAATGCTTTTGATCAGGGACTGAGCATCCAGGCCAAAGTATTGGTAAAGCTCATCTGAGGGTGCGCTGGGAGCATATTTATCCACGCCAAGCTTCAGTTGTTGGGCGTAGAGTCCTTCTTCGGCCAAGCGTTCAGCTAACGTTGTTCCCAAGCCGCCCCGGATGAAGTGATCCTCGATGGTGACCACTTTGCCCGTTTTGGCTATCTCTTCCAAGAGGCTTCTCTCCAAGCTCAGGGGGCTGGAGATGTAGTAAAGTTTGGGGAAGATGCCTTGTTCACGCAGGGCATCCACCGCTCTGATTGTATTGGCTACGGGTGTACCGCAAACCAGCACGCAGCCTTGATTTCCCTCTCTTAGCAGGTCTGCCTTTCCATATTCAAAGTTGTAATCCATGGGATACATCAGTTGGTTTGCTTCTGTCCTGAGGATGGGGATTTTGGAGCGTCCCATGGCGACCACATAGTTACCAGGCTTGTCTATTAGCCATCTGATGATGCGGTCTGTGTGGTTTGGATCGGCTGGGAGGATGATTCGGACACCGGGCAGAGTTCTGCATAAGGAGATGTAATCTATGCTTTGATGCGTCTTTCCGTCTTCGCCCACGTCTATGCCGGAGTGCGTGAGCACTACCTTGAGGTTGGCGTGGTTGATGTCGTTAAGCCTCTGCATGTTATATACTTCTGCTGAGCCGAACATGCCAAAATCCGCCCAGAAGGTTTGGATACCGCAAGAAGACATTGCTCCCGCAGCCACGCAGGTGTTGTGTTCCATGATGCCTGCCTGGAAGAATCTCTCTGGGAAAGCCTTGGCAAAGCCGTCTGTTTTCACACTTCCGGAAAGGTCGCAATCGAAGACGGCGATAGGCGTCTCGGCAGCTTGGTTGATCTCGCCTAAGTCCTTGATCGCTGCTCCCCAAGCGCTGCGGTTATCAGTCTTTTCTTCGTAGACAATGGGCTGTCCGGCTTGGAGATCGGTCTTCAGGCTGAAGTGCTCACCCAGTGCCAAAGCAGGTGCAAACGGGGTTACGGCGCGGAGTGCCTTATATTCCTCAAAGCGGTTGGGCTCGCCAAGCTGCTTCAATGCTGCTTCAAGCTGCTCTGGTTTGAGTGCGGAACCGTGATACCTATGCTGATTTTCCATGAAGTCCACACCTTTACCCATCACGGTGCGTGCCAGGATCATCACCGGCTTTTCCTGCTTTTTAGCTTGCTCTAAGGTGCTGAGAATCTGCCTGATGTCATGCCCATTTACTTCCATGACCATCCAGCCATCCGCCTCGTAGCTTTTGCGGATGTTTTGGGGCATCACATCGTTGATGGAGCCGCTGATCTGCAAGCGGTTGTAATCCACGATAGCGCAGAGGTTGTTGAGCTGATACTTGGCAGCCATGAGCCTGGCTTCTGCCTGTTGACCCTTCTGTTGCTCGCCATCGCCCATCAAGACATACACGCGTGCGTCGCTATTTTTGATCCTTGCTGCCAAAGCCATACCCACAGCGGCAGAGAGCCCCTGTCCCAAGTTTCCGGTAGTCCACTCCACACCGGGGGTTTCCCTTTCAATATGGCCTTCGTAGCGGCTGTGCAGGACGCGGTAGCCGGTGATGGCATCTTCCAAGGGGAAATAACCATTCAAAGCCAAGATGGAGTAAACGGCGGGGGAGATGTGGCCGATGCTAACTACCACTCTGTCACGCTCTTCCATGTATGGATTCTGAGGATCGTGGCGGATGGTGTGATAAAGGCAATTTAAAATATCAATGGAACTCATAGAGCCTCCGGGATGGCCACAACCAGCGAGGGTAGTCATGGTCAAAATGGCTGCTCGGGCTTCTTTACTGCGGGCTTCCAGCATGGGGATGCCGGTCAATTCTTGCTTGCTCACTTTTACCTCATGGATTTGTATGGGCTCAAAAGAGTATCCCCTTCGCTACTTGGGGCAGCGAAGGGGTCGTTTATAAAGTGGTGGAGCATAGGGGGGTCGAACCCCTGACCTCATGACTGCCAGTCATGCGCTCTCCCAACTGAGCTAATGCCCCAATCAGTTTCGCGATTGTTAGGCTCACTTCCATCAGGATGACCTTTTTTGTCAAGAGTAATTTCATTTTTAGCCCCAAGACAGGTGCTAACGAATTGGTAACAGGTATGTTATCAGACCAATGAATCCAGAGCAAAACAGAATCCCAGATCAGCACTATCCATGGTGTCATTTTCCACATTGGCTCCAAAATTGCATAATAGTAAAGAAATCACTTGACCAATTTGCTCACGTTTGGATAAGCGTGTCTCAAAGAAAAGAAAGCCCTGGAGAATCAAATGAAGAAATGCTATCTAATCTTGGTTATGGTGCTTACGCTCAGTTTGGCGAGCGCCATAGTCATTGAAACTGGCTCCTTCCGCAACTTCCTGTATGGCACGGAGCCAGCCTGCGCATATGATAACTGGGTCTCGCACCTTGCCGAAGGTCTTGCTTCGCCCGGTTACAACCATTATGCTCCTTACGACAGGCAGACCAACGGTTTTGGCAATTTCCGCATCATCAATGTGTTGGAGACCGTTCAGTGGAAGAGCATCATTGACTACATGCTTGCTGAAAACTATGCCCAAGCGGAAGCCGTGATCCAGAGTAACGAATTCCCCTATCAGGTTGTGCAGTTTAACGATACCGACACAGACCGCACCTACTATCTCTTGAGGGAAACCCTCGACATGAGCTATTACGATGACAATGGCACGCCGGATGATCCTCATGATGATGAAATCGGTGCTTTTGGCTATGCTTGGGGCTTGTATGTCTTCAATCCTCAAGGCACCAGGCCAATCATCATCACCGCTCCACATCCCTGTGACGACTTTCCCACGCCTGCCACTGCGGCTCTTGCTCTGGAAGAGTTAGACCCCCGCTTTTTGCTGATTAACGGTGCGGGTCGTGAGGCAAAGTGGACTCAATCTGGCCAGTATTACAACAGCAAATCTCTCTCCGATCCCACTCGCGCCGTTGCCCATCCTTTCAATTATGCCTATGAAAAGATGGCAGATTATATCCGAACCCAATACGATAGGAGGGAGTTTTCGCTGCAGATTCACAGCTATGACTATGATTTGCACATCGACTATCCCAACAATCAGATCTCCGCAGGCAATCAGAATCTCTGTCCCAATCTCCCGATTCGTGACCTCTCAAATGCCCGCAACGATATGATCAACCAGGCGCCTGAGTATATCCATCCTGCAAATTCCATCGGAACCAATGCAGCGGTGCATGTGAGGGATTTCTATAGTGTCCATTACAATATCCACGATTTTACTTGGAGTGATGGGATAAACGAATACCCAGTTAACGACAAAATCGACCTGCCGGGCTACTCATTGAGCACCCAGATGCTCTACACCCTCTCCGGCTGGAATGATTATGACGTCTTTGATCCCTGGTTCCACATTGAGATGGACGAATTGCCGATTTGTTATGAGCAGACGGTCAACAACTTCCACTGGTTTTACGGCTGGGAAGAAACAACTCAGCGGTGGAGTTTGGAAAACCGTTTTACCAGATTTTTGCAGTTCTATTCACCTTGGGTTTATCACCTGAAGGCTGTGATTGATGATGTGATAGAAATGGACAACGGCCAGGCTCCCACACCGGTGGAAAACCTTGCCCTGGTCTCTGCGGGGTTGACTACCGTGACCCTCTCTTGGACAAGATGCTCTGATTACGATTTTGATACTTATGAAATCCTCTACGCCACAGAGCCGATCGGCTTGGACAACTATAACATCTTCAATCGTGATAACAACGTCTTCTTGGCCTCGCAAGCCTGTGAAAGCACCACCGTTACCGGGCTCACCAACGAAAACATCTATTACTTCAAGATCCGTGCCAAAGACAAGAACGGTAACTACTCCGAGCTGAGCAACGAGGTTTTTACCGCTCTGGCACCCGCAAGCATCAGCAACCTGATGGTGAACGGGATGAACCAAAGCATCAGAGTAGCGTGGAGTGTTGGTGCGCAAAATAACAATCAAGGCTTCAAGATTTACCGCAAATCTGAAAATACGGATTACGTGTTGGTGGATAGCTGGCTCACCAATGCCGGTTTGGCTGCAAATTTGGGTGCTTTTGAATGGTGGGACCTTGATGTGGCAAATCATGATCTATACACTTACATGATCAGCAGCACAAACACTGCCGGTGTGGAGTATATGCACAATTTCCCCACCTCAGCTCATGCCATGCCCATACATACGATCAGCGTCCGCAACGCGGCCGGCAACCTCACGGATAGCGTCACCTTTGGCAACAACCGCTTTGCTACAGACGACAGGGACGGCTATTGGGATATTACCAAGACCAATCCCAGCGGCAACTACGTCTGGAATGCTTTTTGGGAGCCATATTGGGGCAATCAGGGCACCCATCTCTCCCAAGAAATCAAAGGCGGCTATGATGTCGATAACGAGATCAAAACCTGGTATCTGCGCACACGCAGCAACCAAATAGAGCAGATCACGATTGAAGCTAGCGATACCTTCGGTAGAGCCGAAAAGCTCTGGCTGGCTGATGCCGGCATCTATCACAACCTGCTTGAAGGGCCTTACACCTTTGAAAACGCCAATTCAAACGTGCGTCAATTCACCCTCTTCTGGGGCAATATGCAGCCAACGCTCAAGCCGACTGTCCTTCCCAATCAAGTGCTGCAAGGTGGCAACACCATCAGCTTCAACTGGAATTTTACCTATCCCTTCCTGGTGGAGCATGTAGAGCTCTCTCTGCAAAATGAGACCGACAGCCTCTTGGTGAGCAGTTTTATGACCAATGCTCAGTATTCTGTCGATTACACCGTGCCTCAACAGGCTGATATGCCCTACACCAAGGCGGTTTGGGATGTGTATGCGATAGATGGAGTGCACACACGTGTCATTTCGCCCTTCACGTTTGCTCTGGTTCCTTCGATGAACAATACCATTTTTGCGCCGGGCTGGCAGACTTTGGCCAATCCTTGGCCCAGCTATCCCGCCACCGTAGCTCAAGCCTTTGGGAATGGTTCCCTCGCCTACTCTGTGGACGAGGCCGGAAACTGGCTCCCAGCGCAAGATTTTGCCTTCAATAACCCCATCTGGGTAAATCCGGTTGATATAGCCTTCTTTGGCTCTGCGACTCAGCTCCAGCGAGAGGAATACAGTGTGGATCTGCATGATGGCTGGAATCTGATCGGCAATCCCCATCTCTGCGTCTACGAGCTGGAAAACCTGAGATTCAACGTAAATGGAAACATCTATCGCTTTGGTGAAATGGTAAACCAGGGCTTGGTCTCCAATGCGGTATTCTCGTTTAAAGAGGGGCGCTATCAGTTAGTTGAACGCATAGAGCCGTTTGAAGCCTTCTATATCAAGTATTACGCCAGCGATCAAGTCGTTAGCCAGATCAACTTCTTCCCCTACTTTGAATCTCATGATGTGACACCACCCACGCCGCAGAGCTTCATCGACCTGATGGCTGAAACTTCCAGTGGTGCAGACTGGGTCAGAGTGGGCACCCATGAGTATATCGACACCGAAGTGGGCTTCAAAATCAACCTTCCAAAGCCACCCAAGCCACCTTTTGAGATGTCTCGTCTGAGTGTGATCTACCCCGTCCCCTTAGCGAAAACCACTCAAGAATATCACGGCTTCTTCCAGAGCCCCATGGTGATATCCGATGAGATCGAACAGCATCTCTATTATGAACTGATCTTGGAGCTTGACAACACCGACCCCGTCACTTTCTCTTGGGGCGAAAACCTGCTTCCGGACGACTGGCAGGTGGCCTTCTTTATCGGAGACCAGGAGTATTATACCATCTCCACCGAGGACTTGGTCTTTACGCCCACCGAAGCCGGCTCCTACAACTGCACCATTCGCCTCAGCAACTATCAGGTTCCCAACGAGAGACCTGTGCTTGCGATGATCGGCAAACCTTTGGCCTATCCCAATCCCTTCAATCCGGATGTAAACATCGCCTTTAGCTTGAGGCAAGCAGGCAACGTGAGCGTAGATGTCTTCAATATCCGCGGTCAAAAGGTGCGCAACCTCAGCAGCGGCGCCATGCAAGCTGGCAATCACACCCTGCATTGGAACGGAAGAGACAGCCATGGCAGCAGCGTTGCCAGCGGTGTCTACTTTGTGAAAATCCAAAGTGGCAAACACAGCCAGGCCGTCAAAGTGATGCTGATGAAATAGGATTAACATCGCCTCTCAATAGACAGAAAGCTTGTGGATACCTCTGTATTTACAAGCTTTCCTTTTTTGCGGTCTTTGTTCGGAGGATAGTGGATGAGTATCAGGCCAGCCCGTTTTGGCAAACACAGGATACCTCCAGCGGGTGCTGGTACCACAAATCATAAATCTCAGCCCGCAGGAATGTCCCCTCACTATATACTCTGGCGATGTTGCTGGAAGGCCAAAAAAGGGAAAATAAAACATGTATCAGGCTGACAAGGAAGGCGATACAAATCGGTCAATATCGACCCATTCTGATGGAAGGAAAAACACCCCAAGAGCCGTATCATTCCGATATTGCATAAGCCACATTCACTAAAACCCGCACCGCAACTGGGTATTATGCTCGGATAAAGAGGTTACAGACTTCCACCCACCCAGTTTGAACTTGAGCCACTTTTTATCAGGTAATAAAAAAACCCCAGAGCTAACTCCGGGGTCTATGTGAGGCTTGTTGAGAGCTATTTTAGATAAGGCCCATATCGCACATGGCGTTGGCTACTTTCACGAAGCCAGCCACGTTGGCGCCTTTGACATAGTTGATATAGCCGTCGGGTTGGGTACCGTGTGTGCGGCAAGCTTCATGGATGCCTTTCATGATGGCGTGCAGCTCTTGATTGACTTTTTCAGCCGGCCAGCTAAGGCGGTTGCTGTTCTGAGTCATTTCCAAGCCACTGGTAGCCACTCCACCTGCGTTGGCAGCCTTGCCGGGTGCAAAGAGGATGCCAGCTTTCTGGATCATCTCGATTGCCTTGGGTGTGCAGGGCATGTTGGCAGCTTCGGTGAGGCACATGATTTTGTTGTTGATCAGGTTCTGGGCATCTTCTTCGTTCAGCTCGTTTTGAGTAGCGCAGGGGATTGCGATGTCCACCGGCACTTCCCAAGGACGCTTGCCGGGGAAGAACTTGGCGTTGGGATACACGTCTGCATAGTCCTTAACGCGGTCGTTGTTGGATGCACGCAGCACGGTCATATATTCGACCTTATCGCCGCTGATGCCATCTTCATCGAGGATGTATCCGTCAGGACCGGAGATGGTGACGACCTTGCCACCCAGCTCGTTGATCTTCTGGGCTGCGCCCCAGGCCACGTTGCCAAAGCCGGAGAGGGCTACTCTCTTGCCTTCGAAGCTGGTGCCTTTGACTTTTAGCATTTCTTCGGTGAAGTAGACCACGCCAAAGCCTGTTGCCTCAGGACGAATGCGGCTGCCGCCCCATTCAAAGCCTTTACCTGTGAAAACACCGGTGAATTCATTTACAAGCTTCTTGTAATAGCCAAACATATAGCCGATCTCACGCTTGCCAACGCCGATATCGCCTGCAGGGACGTCGGTATTGGGGCCGATGTGACGATAGAGCTCAGCCATAAAGCTATGGCAAAAGCGCATGATCTCACCATCGGAACGGCCGCGGGCGTCAAAATCTGCTCCGCCTTTTCCACCGCCCATAGGCAGCGTGGTCAGGCTGTTTTTGAAGGTCTGTTCAAAGCCCAAAAACTTCATTACAGAGAGGTTGACGCTGGGATGGAAGCGGATGCCACCTTTGTAGGGGCCAATGGCGCTATTAAATTGAACGCGATAGCCGCGGTTCACGTGCACTTTGCCTTGGTCATCCATCCAGGGGACGGCAAATTGGATTACTCTTTCGGGTTCGACGATGCGCTCGAGAATGTTGTACTGCTGGTAGCGGGGTGTGGCTTCATACACATCCCAAACAGTCTCGATAACTTCTTTTACGGCTTGCATAAACTCAGGTTCGTGAGAGTTTCTTGCAGCGACTTTGTCCATGAATTCGTTAAAGGTCATGGTGTTCCTCCATTCTTATTTTTCATGTTTAAGCCATGATTATTTGAGGGCAAATTATGTCAAGGATTCTGTGAAAGAATCTTTTCCACTCTGGGTGCACGCAGTCTGTAAGGCGTGGGAAAACCTGATCCCAGCAAGGGTCGCAGGTAGTATCTGAAGGCGTCTGTGACGTTGTTGCCTTCCGCATTGATATATTCATCCGGCATGAGTCGCGTCTTCCGGGCAACGTCGCTCAGCTTTTCCAATTGATAGTTCACGCTGTAAAAGCCGGTGCGCTGGATGCTAACGGAGCCATCGAGGTTGTGCCAAAGCGCAAAGTGAGCCGCACGTTCGCCCACCTCACGGGCTTCACGCTGATCCACATCGGAGACGCAGCCCAAAAACGAGCGTTGCAGATAGCCAAAGGTATCGCTGCGCACGCGCTTGATTCCTAGTTTCTGCTTGACCAGATCGCTGAGCAGATCACCCAACATCCCCGTTCCCGAGAGCTGCACGTTGCCATGTGCATCTTTTTCGACAGTTTCGGTGAGTTTGGTGATCATCGGCGTTCCCTTTTCATCCACAATACCTTCAGAAACGGCTACCACGCAGCGTCCATAGCGATCATAGACCGCTTTCACGTCTGCCAAAAACTTATCTCTATGGAAGGCACGTTCGGGCAGGTAGATCAGATGTGGCCCATCATCCGGATACTTCTGAGCCAGTGCGGAAGCAGCAGCCAAAAAACCTGCATGCCTGCCCATCACTATCCCGATATAAACTCCGGGAAGCGCACGGTTATCAAGATTCACTCCACCAAAGGCAGAAGCCACATAGCGGGCTGCGGAACCATAGCCGGGCGTGTGGTCGTTCATCATCAAGTCGTTGTCAATCGTCTTGGGGATGTGGATTGCTCTGAGCTCATAGTCCGCTTTATCGGCTTCTTCATTTACGATGCGCACCGTATCCGCAGAGTCGTTTCCACCGATGTAGAAGAAATACCTCACACCGTGAGCTTGCATCACCTTGAAGATCTCTTTGCAATACTTCTCATCCGGTTTATCTCTGGTTGAGAGCAGCGCACTGGAGGGCGTATCTGCCACCAATTCCAGATTCTGCGTGGTTTCCTGAGTGAGGTCGACAAATTGTTCGTTCAAGATTCCCTGAACGCCATACAGCGCCCCATAAACCCGCGTCACCTGCGGGAATTTTCTGGATTCCAGCGTGGCTCCCACCAAGGATTGGTTGATGACGGCAGTAGGGCCGCCGCCTTGAGCGATTAACACTTTTCCTTCCAACTTCATCACAAACCTCCTTTATAGGTTAATATATAATATCGCTTGAAAAGCCCACTTTTCTCAGCTTCGCTTTCTTGTCCAGCAGAAAATGCTTGCCCAAATAACGTCCTATATTTTAATGGCATCCGGAGGTAGAATGAACTACATCGTTTTAGCCAGAAAATACAGACCTCAATCCTTTTCTGAGGTCTACGCCCAAGATCATGTAACCGAGATCTTGCAAAACTCTATTGAGGCAAACAGGATTGCCCACGCCTTCCTGTTTACGGGGCCCAGAGGAGTGGGGAAGACCTCTATGGCGCGCATTATGGCCAAAAGTCTGAACTGCGTCAATGGCCCCACCGCCCATCCCTGTAATGTGTGCGGCAACTGTGTCGACATCACGGCGGGAGTTTCATCGGACGTGATTGAAATAGACGGTGCTTCCAACACCAGCGTCGATGACGTGCGAGATTTGCAAAAAGAGCTGGTCTATGCCCCCACCCAGTCCAAATACAAGATCTATATCATCGACGAAGTGCACATGCTCTCCAAGAGCGCATTCAACGCCTTGCTCAAGACGCTGGAAGAGCCGCCGGACAACGTGGTCTTCATCTTTGCCACCACCGAAGCTCAGAAGGTATTGCCCACCATCGTTTCCCGCTGTCAACGTCACGATTTCAAGCGCATTCCCGTTGAGGCGATCGTGCGCCGTCTGCGTGAAATCTGCAAACTGGAAAACATCAAGATAGATGCGGAATCCCTGCACCTCATCGCCCGCAAGGCTGATGGCGGGATGCGCGATGCTCTGTCTTTGATGGATCAGGTGCTCTCCTATTGTCTCAACGACGTGAGTGTGAGCAAGGTGAGGGAGATCTTTGGCGTGGTTCCCACCCTGGTGTTCAGCGAGATGTTCAAGCTCACCAAAGCCCGTGACTCTGCTACCTTGATCAATCGACTTCACGAGGTATTGGAAGCTGGCATGGATGCAGGCGAGCTGCTCGTAAATATGATAGAATTCATCCGCGTCGCACTGCTGCGCAAGGTGGGAGTAGCCCCATCTGACATCACCTCCGAGGAGTATCACATCTACGATGAAGTGGCCGAACTCTTTGAGCAGGACGACCTGCTTTACCTGATCTCCACCCTCATCCAGGCCAGAAATGAAATTCGAAGCAGCTCAAACCCGCAATTGCTGTTAGAGGTGCTGATGCTGAGGCTCTGCAAGATTGAAGAGATGAGTCAGGTGAGCGAGCTGATCAAGCTGCTCAAGGGCGGCGCTCCCAGTGCGAGTCCGGCTCCCAGCAGACCGGCAACTCCAGCTAAAGCCGCGCCCACAGCCCCAAGCCAGCCTCCCAAACCTCCCACTGTTGCAAAACCGGCAGCCCCAGCTCCTAAACCAGAACCAGAGCCAGAGCCGACACCTGAACCCGAGCCCGAAGCCGAACCAGAGCCAGAGCCTGAGCCCGCTCCACCCTCCAACCTCAAGTTTGACAAAGAAACCATCGAGCTGCACAAGGACAAGATCAAGTCACGTCTGCAGAGGAAGCTTAGATTTGGCCCCGCCCATGCCTTCACGGAAGCTGATATTGTGAAGTGTGAGGCGGATAGGCTATGTTTGATCAGCAAAAGTCCAACCTTATATGATGCCCTCATCTCTAATAGGGAAGACATAGAAAAAATATTGGGCGAATTCTTCGGTCAAAACGTGCGCATTTCGGTCGAGCTTGCCAAAAATGGAGTAGCACCCAAATTGGAGATCAAAGGCAAGAGCATCATCGACATCAAAAATGAAGACCCTCTGCTTGCCAAGTATATAGACGTCACCAAATCCAAATTGGGCCCCGGATTTTGAATCTGATCTTTCTGCTCTTCATCCTTAGCACACCCCTCTATGTGCTTCTGCTTTTGGCTGCGGCGATCAATCTCTTCATCAATAGGAGTGAGGAGTCGAGCCAAACTCCCGGCATCAGCGTGATCATCGCTGCCCGAAATGAAGAGCAAAACCTGCCCCGCCTGCTAAAATCTCTGGATCAGCTAAACTACCCCAAAGAGCTATATGAGGTCATCATCATCAACGACCACTCCACCGATGCCACCTTGGAAATCCTCGCCCAACACCAGGCAGACTACGTTTTCCGCTACCTGGATTGGCAGGGCGAGCTGGAGGGCGTTGTCGGCAAAAAAGCGGCACTTCTGCAGGGGATTTCTACAGCCAAGCATGACATCTTAGCCTTCACGGATGCAGACTGTGTAGTGCCGCCCAATTGGCTGCGAGGCTGGGCAATGGCCTATGCTGAGGACGTGGATTACGTGCTGGGACATGCCCTCATTTTGCGGGATGAAAAGGATAGCTACCTGCGGATGAAATGCTTTGAAGATGGTATCTATTACAGTTTAGCCGCCTTGGGGATGAGCATCAGGCGTCCCTTCACCAGTGTTGCCTGCAATATGTCATACCGTAAGAGCACCTTCTACAAGGCAGGCGGCTTTGATGGCATCGGGCATCTGGCTTCCGGAGATGATGATCTGCTGCTGATGAAGATGATGCCTTATATCCGCAAAGCCATCTATTACCCCTCACCGGAGATGAGGGTGAGATCATATGAGGGACGTGATGTTGTCAAGAGACATCACACCAATATCAGACGAGCCTCCAAATTGCAATACTTTCCCCTGTGGTTGCAGGGCATAGGTGTGGGCGCCTTTCTCCACTTCATCCTCTTTTATCTCTCGCTGCTTTTGCTCTTCAAATATCCCGGCACCAACCTGCTCTATCTGGCCATTGCCATAAAAATGGGCGCCGAGCTCGGGCTCTCTATTTCGCATTCTGTTGCGATCAAGTTGCCCTGGCTCGGAGCCCTGTATCCCGTTGCCATCGTCGCCTTTCCCGCACAGTTTATCCTCTATGCGATCTGGGGTAGCATCGGGAAATACCGCTGGAAGTAGATTACATCTCGATCATCTTGGCCTGGATATAGTTGAGCTCATTGAGCTTGCCAACGAGGGCATTAAGCTCTTCATCCTTGCCTTCAACTTCCAATACGATCAGGCCATCATTGGCACAGAAATCCTTGGAAACTTCGTGCAAACCAAGACGCACTTTGATGTTGCAGCCGTATTCGGTGAGGATATCCTGTACTTTGGTTGCCTCACTCGAACGGTGATCTACCTTGACTAAAATAACTTTGTAAGTCATGACTTACCTCCTTTATTCCATTTAATAATGTCCACTTTTTTTGTCCACCACTTTTTTGCTCTTCCGCTCATTCGCTCTTTTTGAAGTGCCCTTTTACGCGGCGCAGTGCCTTACTGCGCAGTTGCTTAGTCTGTTCGTTGGTGATGTTCAGTTTCTGGGCAATCTCTTTGATGGTGAGCTTCTTTTCATAGCTCAGCCTCAGCACGATAGCTTCACGCTCGGGCATATCCTCTGGCAGCTTGAGCCGCTCGCTCACCTTCTCCGGATTGCTGGTTTCCGGATTGTGCTCCGCCATGTTTTCAACGTAGCTGGAGCCGATAAATTCCTGATCCAGCGCTTGCAAGATTTGCTTTTTGATCCAGTAAACGGCATAGGTGGAAAACTGCGTTCCCTTGGAGGGATCAAATCTTTCATATGCCATCAGCAAACCGATCATGGCCTCCTGTCTCAGGTCTTCCAGGGGCATCCCATAGTTTTGATAAGTCTTACAGATTCCGTTGGCCAGCTTGGTATACTCTTGGATCAGCTCATCATGATTTTGGGGATAGTCTTGTGGCATGGTTGATTTTATGAAGCTTTTCCTGCTGGGATGACGATCGTGAAGGTGGTGCCCCTGCCCAAAGCGCTGCTGACGTCTATGGTGCCGTTGTGCAGCGCTACTATGTGTTTTACGATGGACAGCCCCAAGCCTGTGCCTGAACTGTTGCGGTTGCGGGATTTATCCGCCACATAAAAGCGCTCAAAGATACGGGGCAGATGCTCCGGTGCAATGCCGCTACCGTTGTCGCTGATTTCGATCGTGAGGTCTTTATCCGTAGCCTTGCTTCTGATCAGGATTTTGCCCTTCTCGGTGTAGCGTAGCGAGTTTTCCACCAAGTTGATGAAGATCTGTTCAAATTTGAAGGGATCGACACAAAAACGTGGCTGCGCCGGGTCTATATCTATCTCGAGCTCCACTTCCTTATCTTCAAAAAGTGGACTCAAGATCAGCTTGATATTGTCAAAAAAGGTGAGTAAATTGATTTCCCTGAGGTTGATCGAGTAGTTTTGCTCAAGGCGGATGAGCGTCTGCAAGTCGTTGATCAGATTGATCAGGCGGTTGGTGTGGTTTTGGATGATCTTCAGATAGCGCATATTGGTATTATCTGCAGTTTCTTCCATCGCCTCAGAGAAGCCCTTGATCGCCGTGAGCGGAGTGCGCAGTTCATGAGCGAGATTTACGATAAAGTCCTTCTTCATCTGCTCCACCCGGTGTATATCATCTATATTCTGCAAAAGCAGCACGGTTCGCTGGGCATCCGGATTTTGCGAGCCACTCAAGAGGTAGGCATGTTCGCCAAGGCTGATCTCCTGTATCCTGTTCTCCGGGCTGCTGTCAAATTCCCTGATATAGTTGAGCAGCGACACCTCACGGATGACCTCCCAATAATACTGCATCCTCGTCTCATCATAGAGGTTAAAGAGCTGAGCAAATGCGCTATTTGCCCATTCTATCTTGCCTTCGGCGTTGATCGACCAAAGGGCGTCCTGGATGGTGCCCACGATGAGCCGCAGTTCTTCTCGGTGAATGGCCAAATGGCCGATGGTGCCGTCTAACTTGCCCAACATCTTGTTGATGCTTTGCCCCAGCTCGTTAAATTCCTCTACATTAAGTGTGGGGATGCGCTGGCTATGGTCGCCCATGCTCACCTTTTCTGTAATGTCTTTGATCTCTTTATACTGGCGATTGAGAAGTCTGAAGGTGAGAAATTGGACCATCGAGGTGGAAAGCAACATGATGAGCAGGGTGGGTAGCAATTGCATTCCAGAGCGCAGCAACACCCCCAACAGCACGAGGTTAAAGCCATTAAAAATAATCAAAGTGCCATTGAGGCTATGTTTTTCCATTATTCGCCTTCCTCGGGAGGCTCAAACTTGTAGCCCACACCGCGCACATTCACGATGCTGGTGCTATAATCTTCTATCTTGTCGCGCAGGTTTTTGATGTGCACGTCCACCGTCCTTTCGATCACGATCTTATCATTTCCCCAGAGGTGATCCAAAATCTGGCTACGGCTGTAAACCCAGCCCGGACGCTTGGTTAGCAATTGCAGGATCTTAAACTCGGTGAGCGTGAGGTCGATGCGCCTTCCGTAGAGGAAAGCCTCATAACGGTTGAAATCCAGCCTGAAATCCTCGCTGATCTTGAGTTCATTCTTGGCGGTTTCCCAGCTCGCCCGGCGCAGAATGGCACGCACACGCGCCACCAATTCCTTGCTGTCGAAAGGCTTGGTGACATAGTCATCCGCACCCAGCTCCAAACCCAAAACCCGGTCTTCAATCCCGACCCGGGCGGTAAGCATCAAAATTGGGATGTTTTCCGTAGCGGGATTGCCCTTGATCCGTTTACAGGCTTCCATACCGTCCAGATCAGGCAACATCAGATCCAGAATGATCAGATCTGGAACTTCTGTCTCCAGAGCCTTGAGCATCGGCAGTGCCCGCTCAAAGCACTTTGTCTCATATCCTGCCGCTTGCAGTTTCATGGAAACCAGCTCCAGGATGTCGGTTTCATCTTCTACTATATAGATAAGTTTCTGCATGAAATACTCCTCAAATTGGTTGAATACACTCTTTTCTAAAGCCGCTGTTTTTGACAAGTGAAAAGTGTTATTTTGGCATCAATAATTCTTAACAATCAGCTCAGTCAAGCTGCCATGTACTGGCGCTCGCCGAAGCGCCGGTCTGCACAGCTACCCATACGTACACTCCTCGAACCGCTGCTTCTCCACAGCTACCTGTATGTACACCCGTTGAGCTGCTCTGTACGGGAGCCCGCCGGCTACAAAAATGTCGCTTCAGCGACCGCCCGAACAAGCCTACTGACAACTGCTTAGCGGAGCACGCCTCGTTCCTGTAGAAAAAACACATCAAACACCTACTATTTTAGTAGGAATTCATTTCTCGCCTCCGGCTCCTGAATAATGAGGTGTTTCTGAAAATATTGACCTCAGTACGTGATAAAGTAACAGGAAACAGCCGTTTTTGACTCCCCTTAAAGCCGCTGTTTATGCGGCGTCCCTGCCCCGCCCCTGCTCGGCTCCTCCTCCATCGAGCAGGAACGGCATAGGATTGCAATAGCTTACACGTTTGAGCGGGGAAGGGCCAAGAAAGGAGGTGAACCTTTTCAAAAAGTCAAATGTTTCGATATATTCTCGGCTTTTCAGGTGTAATTAAAGCCCCAAATGACACCTTGTACGATCGCTCGTAGCGTGTACAGGCGCTCGCCGAAGCGACCAGCAAGTTCAGCCGCTCATACAAGCGAAGAGCACCGGATGAACTGCTGTATAAAGCGGCTTAACTGCGTTAAGAATCAAGCTTCGCTTGATTGCGGCGCTACGTCTAACGCCGGCTACATAAAAAGGTCGGTTCAGCGACCGCCTGTACAGGGTCGCATCGACGACCGCAAGTATAAAAGTAGCTGTCCCTATAATTCGTGTTAATTCGTGTAATTCGTGGACTAAAAATAAGCCACAAAGCCATGCGCATCCACACCACAAGTACCCGCACCTCCTCCTCCAGCGAAGCGACTGACTACAGACGACTGACGACTGCGACGAAGTCGCCCCCTTCGTGGATAAAAAACCTAACACTCCACTCACACACAGCTTAGCACTTCTTAAAGGATTCTTAACTTCGCCTTTATAAAATCTTAACATTTCTTCCGTATAACAAGTCATCATGCAAACAAGGAGAACCTTCATGAAATCATTAAAATGGATTGTTCCCGCAATTGCGGCGATCATCTTCGTAATGCCAGCACTCAGCTTCGCACAGGAGCTAAGAGTAGGTGGCGAAATTTGGAATCGTTGGACCTATGAGAGCGTCAAGCCTGAAGGATCAGATGCTACCACTCTCAAGAACTACTTTGCTTTGGAAAGAGGTTACTTTGATCTCCGTCCCAAGTTTTCTGAGAACACTTCAGGCCGTTTCACCGTAGACATGTTTTCAACCGACAGTCAAAAAGACGGTGCCGGTCTGAAGCTCAAATATGGCTTCATCGACTTCAACAACCTGATCCCAGTTCCGGATATGACCCTCACCGCTGGACTCCAGAAGGTGTATTTTGGTACCATTTACGATTGGGACTACTCCCTGATCACCAAGGCACCCACAGATGAGTACAAGGTGGCCAACTCTGCTGACTATGGTATCACCCTCAACGGACAGCTTCCCTCCGGCTTTGGCGAGTATGCTGTTGGTGTCTACAACGGTGAAGGCTACAAAGCTTTTGGTAAAACCCTCAACATCTCTCCAGAGTTTTTGGCCAATATCCGCTTGGTTCCTATCGCTGGAGTGACCCTGGGTGGTTCCTTCATGACCAACAGCGTCGATCAAGACACCTGTGTGGTTGATGCGTCCAAGTATCAGAAACAAATGCTGATGGACGGCATGGCACGTCTGGCTTATGGCCCCGTGGATGTCTGGATGGAGTACATCTACAAGGATGTGGAATATCCCAATATTGCCGATGGCTCAAGAGATTACACCGCCAACGGAATCATGGTGATGCCCATTCTTTCCCTGCGCAGCCTCATAGGCTCCGACATCCAGCTGATCGGTCGTTATGACAGATGGGATCATACAGACAACCCCAAAGACAAATATCTCTTGAATACCATCACCGGTGGCGTGAACTACAACTTCATGCACGATGAAAAGGAAAGTCCCAAGATGCAACTGCAGCTCAACCTCGTCCAGAAGGCCTATGATGAAGATGAATCGAGCTCCAGCTATGCTGGCAAGAAGAAGGACACCACCACCGTGATGATGCAGCTCAAGTACAAGTTTAGCAGCACCATTAAATAAGGAGTTCTATAATGAAGAAAACCATAATTCTACTTAGCATCGTCGTAGCTCTGCTTCTGACCCTGCCCCTCTCTGCCCAAAAGAGAAGTAACCAGATCACCACTTCTGGTTCGACCACTGTGTTGCCCATAGCTCAAGCCGCTGCTGAAGCCTATATGGACAAATATCCCAACATCAACATCTCAGTGCGCGGTGGTGGTTCCGGTGTGGGCGTGGCTGCTCTGCAAAATGGAACAGTCGACATCGCCAATTCTTCACGTCCCATGAAATCCAAAGAGATAGCCGCCTGCAAATCCAAAGGCATCAGTCCTTCTTTCTATGCTATCGCCAACGATGGAATCGCCATGGTCGTGCACCCCAGCAATACCGTGAAAAACCTCACCGTTGCTCAGATCCGTGACATCTACACCGGCAAGATCAAAAACTGGAATAAGGTTGGCGGCCCCAATCTTCCCATCGTGATCATCTCCCGTGACGTGGCCTCCGGAACCTTTGAAGTGTTCAACGAAAAAGCCCTCAAGAGCGCCAAAGTGGATGGAACCGCTCAGATGCTCGCTTCCAACAATGCTGTTGTTACCACCGTGGCCAGCACTCCCGGCGCAATCGGATATGCCGGTCTGGGTTATGTGAATAAGGACGTCAAAGTGATTCAGGTCGCCGGCGTTACTCCCACCGAAGCTACGATCAAAAACGCCAGCTATCCCCTCTCTCGCAAGCTGTATATGTTCACCAATGGCAAAGCCAAAGGTGAGATCGGCAAGTTCATCGTCTTCATCCAATCTGCAGAAGGACAGGAGATTGTCAAGAAGCAGGGATTCATCAGTCTCAACTAAAATTCACCCTTTCAATGGTGGTGCAGGGCGGATAATGCCTTGCACCACCCGTGTTTACTTAGAGGATTTTCATGATCAGCTATAAAGATAAGCTATTCAAAGGGATCACCTACGTGGCGTCCCTTTTTGTAATAGTGTTTCTCTTTGGGATAATCTATAGTATCTTTCGGGAGGGATTGCCCCTCTTTAATGTGGTCTCCATCAAGGAGTTCCTCACCAGCACTGAGTGGTATCCCACACATGCTGAGCCGGAATTTGGCATTTACACCCTGCTTTTGGGTTCCTTTTATGTGACCCTGGGGGCTTTGCTCATAGCAATACCTCTGGGCTTGGGCTCAGCCATCTTTATCTCGGAGGTGGCCAGCCCCAAACTCAGAGAAATTGCCAAGCCGGTGATCGAGCTGCTGGCCAGCATCCCTTCTGTGGTCTACGGACTCTTCGGTATGGCTTTCCTGGCTCCGCTGCTGCGTGAATGGTTAGATTTGCAGACGGGGCTCAATATCTTTTCTTCTTCGATTATCTTGGGGATGATGGTGGTGCCGATTATCGCATCGATGTCTGAAGATGCCATCTCCACCGTGCCCAAGAGCCTCAGGGAAGCATCCTTTGCCCTGGGCGCCACCAAGTGGGAAACCATCACCAGAGTCGTGCTTCCCGCAGCAAAAAGCGGCATTATCGGCAGCGTGCTCTTGGGTTTTGGCCGCGCTATTGGCGAAACCATGGTGGTTTTGATGGTGTCCGGTGGCAGCGCTCAGATCCCCAAAAGCATCTTCGACTCCGTGCGCCCCATGACCTCCACCATCGCGGCAGAAATGGGGGAGACTGTGATCGGAGATTTGCATTATCAATCTCTCTTTGCCATCTCAATCGTGCTTTTTATCATCACTTTTATCACCAACCTGATCACCGAACTGGTATTTCTCAAAAGGAGTAGCAGATGATAGTGAGAAAGACAAAAAACTCGCTGGGAATAGCTATTTTGGGGTTGATGCTGTTTTTCACAGCCCTGTTTTTGATCGTGTTTTTGGCACGTATCTTCCACATGGGCTACGATGTGTTGAGCTGGGAATTCATCAGCAGTCCACCCCGTGAAGCCATGACGGCGGGTGGCATTTATCCTGCCATTATCGGCACCTTTTGGCTCACAGTTGTCTCGATCGCAGTCGCCTTGCCCCTGGGGATTTTGACGGCTATCTATTTGGTCAGCTACGGCAAGCCTCGTTGGTTTGTGCAGATCGTCAAGATCGCCATCAATACCTTGGCTGGCGTGCCCTCCATCATCTATGGCCTCTTTGGTATGGCTATCTTTGTCAATCTCATGAAGATGGACGTCTCGCTGTTGGCCGGTTCGCTTACCCTGGCTGTGCTGGCCTTGCCGGTAATCATCAATGCCGCCGAAGAAGCCATGCGTGGTGTGCCCCATGAATTCAGAGAAGCGTCACTTGCTCTGGGCGCCACGGAAAGACAGACCATCCTGCGCGTTATCCTGCCCACCGCTTTCCCCAATATCCTCACCGGAACCATCATCAGCATCGGTCGCGTGGCAGGCGAGACGGCGCCGATTATGTTCACCGCTGCCACTTTCTATTCACGCAGATTACCTCAATCCCCATTTGATGAAGTGATGGCTCTGCCATATCACATTTACGCTCTCATGACAGAAGGAACTCATGCCGCCAAACAGGTGCCCATCGCCTATGGAACCGCTCTGGTGCTGATGTTTTTAGTGCTTAGTATTAGTGCGATTGCAATCGCTATCAGATATAAAATAAGGAAGACCAGAAAATGGTAAAAGAACAGATAAAGACCGAAAACCTCAATCTCTGGTTCGGCTCGAACCACGTCCTCAAAGATGTGAATCTCACGATCTATGAAAAGAAGATCACCGCCATGATCGGCCCCTCAGGTTGCGGCAAGTCCACCCTGCTGAGGTGCTTCAACCGGATGAACGACCTGATAGACAGCACCAAGATCAAGGGTCAAGTACTGCTGCACGATGAAGATATCTATGCTCCCAGTGCCCAAGTCACCCAGATCCGCACCCGCATCGGGATGGTGTTTCAAAAACCAAACCCCTTCCCCAAATCTATCTACAACAACGTGGCCTACGGCCTCGCCATCCAGGGCAAGCATTCCAAACATGAAATCAGCCAGCGAGTGGAGCAGAGCCTCAAAGACGCCTGGCTCTGGGATGAAGTCAAGGATAGACTCCACGAATCCGCCTTCTCACTTTCAGGTGGACAGCAACAGCGTCTCTGCATCGCCCGCGCTTTGGCCAACAACCCGGAAGTGTTGCTCCTAGACGAACCTACCTCCGCCCTCGATCCACAATCCACCGCCAAAATCGAGGAACTGTGCGTCAACCTAAAGAATCAGGTGACCATCCTGATCGTGACGCACAACATCGCCCAGGCCGGCAGAATCTCGGATTATACGGCATTTATGTATTTGGGCGAGCTGGTGGAATTCGGCCCCAGCGACCAGCTATTCACCGTCCCCAAAGATAGCCGCACCGAAGCCTATCTCACCGGAGCATTTGGTTGATGAGACTCTTTGCTTTTTTGCCCAACCCAATTATTTTAGAAGAAAAATCATGTTAGGAGAACAGATGCTTACCACCAAGATTATAGAGCTTAAAAAGCTACTCATGGCCGAGGCTTCCTTAGTTGAGAAGATGGTTTCCATGGCTTTTATGGGACTCAGTAGCGATACCAAGAATTGCTTTGACGATGTGCTCGTCTTTGAAAAAAGAGTGAACCAACTGGAGGTGGAAATCGGCAATAAATGCACCACCACCATCGCTCTGCATCAACCCGCCGCCAAAGACCTCCGCACCATTCTGATGATCTATATGATCAACAACGATCTGGAAAGACTGGGAGACCAAGCGGTAAACATCGCCGAAAGCGTGGTCGATCTCTCCTTAAACCCCATTCCAGCCCAAATGCCTGAAATCAAAGAAATGAAGGAAAGCGCCCTGAAAATGCTCAAAGAGAGCTTAGACGCCTTCACTAATGAAAACACCGAACTCGCCCATAAAGTGTGCGAAGATGATAGCATCGTGGACGACTACGAACGCTCCATCACCGCCCAAATGATCAAACTGATGAAGGAAAATCCTCAGCATATTGAGGTATATCTTCACATCATCCGCATTGCCAACAACTTGGAAAGAATCGCAGACCTATCCACCAATATCGCTGAAAGCACCATCTACTTCGTGGATGGTATCGTGATTAAACACCATCAGCATGATGACTAAATGATTCCGAGACACAAGGGATACTCTGCGGAGTGTCCCTTGTGCGGACGCTTCTGTACGGGCGCTCGCCGAAGTGCCGATCTACACACACACGTAAGTACGGTCGCTCGCCGAAGCGACCAATCTCCCGTAGCCGGCGGTCGCCGAACCGCCGCCATCAAGCGTAGCTTGATTACACACGACTACAGCAAAAACACCATCTACAGAAATTCAGTCCGCGTCAGAATACGGCGCTTCTGTACGGGCGCTCGCCGCACGCCGATCTATACACACGTCAGTACGGTCGCTCACTGAAGCGCCGTTCTGCACGCACACACCCCGAAGCTACCAACCACCTGTAGCCGGCGCTCGCCGCGCACCGAAGGTACCGGCGTTAGCCGCACCGCCGCCATCAAGCGCAGCTTGATTACTTACGACTACAGCAAGCTCATCATCTACAGAAATTCAGTCCGCATCTACACACGGCGCTCCTGTACAGTCGCTCGCCGAAGCGACCAATGCAGGCGCAGCCTGCAATTATGAAGCCAGCTTCGCCGGCTGGCGGCGGTGCGGCGACCGCCGGCTACATTTACGGCGCTTCAGCGAGCGCCCGTACAGTCCAGCCCGTACAGCACTGTCAGAACAGCGGCGCTTCGGCGAGCGATCGTACAAGCTCACAACAGCGTCATAACACCCTAAAAACCAACCCCTTATCCCGCTTACTTGCATCATGAAAAGGTTGCTCACCTTCTTTCCAGCCAATCTGAGCTCTTGCCCCAAAAAGTGCATATCAGTTTAGAACGGTGAACTGTATTCAAATTCATGTATGTAAGCCTCTTATTATATGAGGTTACGAAACTGATAAACCAATCGTCTAATCAGTAATCCGTTAAAGCATAACAACATAACCTCAAAAAAGAATTGACCAAAAATCACAGTGCTGTAGAGTGACACCGGTCGTTAGGCTAAACAAACCATAAAAAGAGGACAACGAAAATGGACTCAGACATTCTATTTACAAAAGGCTTAGGCTCAATGCTCAAGACTGAAGCTCTTCAGGCGCAGGAGACCTGTGGAGACTGTGATTCTGCTTGGGTAGATCTTTTTCAAACCAATACTTTAGATATCCAAAACAATTTTAGGAGGATGATATGAAAACAATCCTTACCTTTAAGAAACAGCTACTCATCATCGGAGTACTGCTTTCTTTATTCTGTATGGCATATGGGCAATATCAACCGCCACCACAAACGGGCGACTATAGAAACACGGAGAATGTTGCCTTGGTATCCGCCGTTGTTTCTGAAAATAAGGTTAAATGGGAAATGTACGATGGGGCCAACTGGGTTACAGCTCCCCATCCACTAACTTATTATCAACCTGCATTTACTGGAAATATCTATGCTGACCATAACATGGTTGTGGATGCTGACTTTACCATGGCCGGCAATATCTATAGTCCGAATGCTGGTACAACTCTTCACGTCGCTACTGGTGCGACTTTTAGCTTAGGCCCCAATAGCACCTTTGAGCTGCGGCAAATGGTTGTAAGTCAATTTGCTCATTTTATCAATCATGGCACCGTCACATCGAAGGAAACAGGTTCCAGGATAGCCTTAGACAGTGGTCCGAATATGGGAGAAGGTGGTATACTGGAAAACCATGGCACTGTCAATATTGAAGGTGAGCTATTTATTAGTACCTTTGGAAGGGTCATATCCAAGAAAGGCGCAAGTATAACTGGTCCCGGAAAGATTACCACGACTTATGATGGTGCTGGATTCATAATTGCCAACGTAGGCGGTTATGACGAAGCCATACAACTGACTGGCCCTCATAATGTCTACAGAGCATGCTTCATGTTCAATGGTGATGAAGATCAAGTTACCGGCAGTAAGCTTCCAGTCCCTCTGTTTTATTTGATCGTTAACGGTGGCCAAAAGCTAACCTTAAGCAAGACGATTACGGTTTATCCTGAGAGCGACTCTGGACGAAATGAGCCTATGGTATGGGTAACCAGCAATTCAACTCTTGATGTCGGAACCTATGAGATTAAACGTCAGTGGAATGGAACTACAGAGTTTATATTGGATTCAGGATCTACAATTGTTACAGCACATCCACAAGGTATATCATCAGAAGCATCTTATCAAGGAGGCCCTATAAATCAGGGCAGCATTCAGCTTGATAGTGTTACCTACTCCAGTGGAGCAAACTATATTTTCAGTGGTACTCCTGGTCAACGTCAATACAGCGGTGCTTTCGTGACATCTAATCCAGATAGTGAAGGTAAATACCATGTGAATAACATTATTAACCTCAGCGACGATATGTTGTTACTTGATAATGGTAACTTCCGGCCATTACGTGTTGATGGTGGCTATCAAGGTAATATCAACACTGATTCAGGCATCGGAGAGGGCTATGTTGAAGGCCAAACCCTCCCAGTCACCCTGAGCTATTTCAATGGCTACTTCAATGGTTTTGATAGCGTGGTCTTGCAGTGGGAGACGCAGACTGAGACCAATAACCTCGGCTTTTACGTGCTTAGAGCTACCGAACTGGAGCCTGCCTCTGCCGGTGTTATATCAGATCTGATCCAGGCAGCCAATACCTCTCAGGGTGCCACCTACTACTTTGAGGACAAGGATTTGTATGAAGACGGCATCTATTACTACTGGCTGCAGGATGTCTCTTTCTCCGGTTTAGCGGATTTGCATGGGCCTATTTTGGTGCAGGTGACTTTGGGAGCCGGTTCAAATCATGTGCCGGACCTGCCTCTGACTACCAGTTTGGTGCGCAACTATCCCAATCCCTTCAATCCCAGCACTCAGCTTGAGTACTATCTGGAAGAAGGATCAGACGTGGCTTTTGAAGTCTACAACCTCAAGGGACAGAAGTTGGATCAATTTACTCTGCGCCACCAAGACAAAGGCTTCCACAGATACACTTGGGAGCCGCAACTGGGCAGCGGCATCTACCTGATCAAGTTTACTGCGGATGGTAAGAGCAATATCCGTAAAGTGGTTTTAACCAAATAAGACTTAGCAACCCTTCATAATAACACCTGAAGGATCCAACGGTGACTTTCCCTTGGATCCTTTTTTTGTGTCTGTCCGTTTCAGGCTGTGAAGCGTGGGCTTTTTGGGCAGAGCTTGGCAAGCTGCAGCCATCAGCTTTTCTCTGGGCTGTTTCTGGTTATCGCTACGGGCTCTTTTTAGGCGTGACGGTTGTGTAAGAGTATAAGCAACAGCCTGTTAGATCGTTTCCGTGCATCGTTTTAGCTCCGGTATCCTTAGCTCCCTGCAAAAAGAGGGCATTTTCTGCTAACCCTCTAAAATTCTTACAATTATGAACCGTATTTCGGTTCACCTGCCTAAGCTTCTATAGCCTAAGGAGATGTAAGATTTGTTCAAGCAGACTGTGGGAGTGGTATCATATTGTAGAGCAATGAGTTAGATCATAGAGCAATGAGTTAGATCATTTTGCTGTTGACAGAAAACGGGGGTGTGTAATAATGTCCACCGTCTATAGGCTAACAATACAATGGAGCACTGATTGAGGACAGTAGTACTTCTATGTATACTGACCAACTGAGGACTGGTCTTGTTGCCCCGAGTTTCTACCCCAAGTGGAAACTCAGTGCGACTGCTCCTTGAGCAAGTGTTGATCCTATTGCTATGCCTCAAGACACCAAAGGACAATAATAGGAGAAACAGATGAACAGGTGTACGTTCAATGTTAAGAAAGGCATTATCGTCGCGTGGATATTGCTTTTAAGTGTTTGGTGGGCTCACGCGCAAAATGTGGGGGACCTTAGGACCAATCGTAGTCCGGCGAGGACTGGTACAGTAGGCGATTGGCAAATACGCACTGGGCCCGGTTCTGATGATTGGGCAACTGCTACTGGGAACATAACCGCTCTTTTAGCTGCTGCAGGAAAGATCACTATGAATCACGCTATTTTGGCGGATTTAAGTTGTGTAGTCAATGGCGAAATAGTAAACCCTAATAGTAGTACTATGACTGTCGCTACAACGGCTGTTTTTACGCTTGGTCCAAGCCCAAACGGAAAGTTTTCGAATTACAGTCTGGTGGTAAACCCAGGCGGTCGCTTTATAAACAACGGCACAATGACATCTGCGACACATAACAAAGGCGATATAACCCTAGAGGATAGTACTACGTCGCAGCCTGGTGGTATTTTTGAGAACCAAGGTAGTTTGACCATGAACGGCAAAATAGACTTGGGCGAAGGCTCTAAGCTTATAGTTGGTGCGGCTGGAACCATTGGTGGTTCAGGAAGAATCCACAAGGATAAAGGTGCGGGCTCTGAAATCCAAATTGCCAATCCGATTGGTTTTGAAGCGATTAATTTGAATTGTCAAAACTGCAATGATAATGTCAGTGTCGTGTTTAATGGTGACGGAGACCAAGTTACCGGCACCGTACCCCCAGCAGTCGCTCATGTGACTGTTGCTGATGGTACAAACCTTACTCTAACCAATAGTGTAAACTTGAATACCTTCACTGTAAAGAATGGCGCAACTCTTAAAACGAATAACAAGGTAATTTCTGGCGGATATGGTAGCCAGTTTACCTTAGAAGAGGGTGCTACTATTGTTATTAGCAATGCTGATGGTATATCTTCATTCCCCGAAGGCCCCGGAAACATCATCAATACAGGTGCAGTTCAAATGGATAATGCCTCTTATTCCAGCAAGGCAAATTACGTCTTCAATGGAACTGGTCCTGGTGGACGACAGAATAGTGGTAACTTTATAACTTATCCTGATGAAAACACAGTGAATAGCATTACCAACCTCAGCGACGGGATGTTGAACCTTGGTAATAGATTCAGGCCGCTAAATGTTACAGGTACATATAGCGGTAATTTGAATACTGATCCAGACATCCCTGAGGGTTATATTAATGACGACTCCCCCAGCCTACCCGTTACCATGAGCTATTTCAATGCTTTCTTCAATGGTTTTGACAGCGTTGTGTTGCAATGGGAGACTCAAACTGAGACCAATAACCTCGGCTTTTACGTGTTGAGATCGACTGAGCCGGATGCCACCAAAGCAAGTAAGATATCAGCGCTTGTCCCGGCAGTAAACAGCTCTCAGGGTGCCGCGTACTGCTATGAGGATAACAGCCTCGATGATGATGGCATCTATTACTATTGGCTGCAGGACGTCTCGTTCTCCGGTGCGATTGAGCTGCATGGGCCCACCATGGCGCAGGTAACCCTTTTGGCCGGCTCAAGCCAGACTCCGGATATTCCCTTGAAGACTGGTTTGGTGCGCAACTTTCCCAATCCCTTCAATCCCAGCACGCAACTGGAATACTATCTGGAGAAGGGATCAGATGTAGGCTTTAAGGTCTATAACCTGAAAGGGCAGCTTGTGGATCAATTTACCCTGCGCAACCAAGCCAGCGGCTTACACAGATACACTTGGGAGCCTCAACTGGGCAGCGGAACCTATCTGATCAAGTTTAGCGCAGAAGGCAAGAGCAATGCGCGTAAGGTGATTTTAACCAAATAGCACTTAGCAACCCTTCATAATAACACCTGTCAGGATCCAACGGGACTATTCCGCTGGATCCTTTTTCTATTTCAGCCCAAAGATGGTGTTGCTATGTCCAGAAATCGTACTCGGCTGTTTTTGTAACTACATGAATGTCATTATATTAAAGAGCCGTTACTCCATAAATGTGAAATAGTTATTGACAGAAAATGAGTTTCAAATTGCTTGACCTGCGTCAGGCCGTAAACCCAAATGCACAAATTTAGGACTGGATACATGTAGAAGCGCGACGTGGTAGTTACGGGTTTGACTATACGGCAAAACTGACAATCCAAAGAAAAACATATCTCAAAGAGCATGGATGAGGCCAATGCTGTGCTTGAGAGATGGGACGACACCAAGGAGACGTAAATTGAAGAAGAATACTATTACATTAAGGAAGAGCATGCTCGTAATTTGGGTATTGCTCGCGGTGGCTTGTTTGGCTTATGGGCAAGTTTCACCTATTCCGCAGCAGGGAGACTATAGGGCAAATGGTACTAAGATTACACCCAAGATCAGTAGTGCGACTGGATGGCAGATCTATGATAGAGGCAATTGGGTAAATGCAACCCTTTCACCCTTGGCTTATCAGCAACCCTTTACGAATAGAATCTTCATGGGTGCTGCCGAAGGCATAGAAGTCGACAGCAACTTCATATTGCGTGGTGATTTTGTTGGTTCCACCAATAACAAGCTGGTAACCGTCAAAGCAGGCAAGGTTTTCGAATTTGGAACCAATCTGAATAGTAGATATGACCTTGCCAATCTAACGGTCGAAGCGGGTGCTCGCTTCATCAACAACGGTTCCATGACATCAACGAGCATGACTTCTAAAATCTTATTGAAGGCGGGTACCACTCCGGATTCGGGAGGAACTCTGGAGAACAGAGGGATGATAGACACTGCAGGCTTTATTGATAAAGAGGCTAATTCTGTCATTATATCCCGTCCCAATGGAGTTATCAAGGGCGGAGCGCTTTTGGATGTTAAGGCTGCTGGTGCCACTATTTATATTGAAAATCCAGGCGGCTATAGTGCAGCTATACAGTTGACCAGGCATCAGAACATCCACAATGCCTGTATTGTTTTTAGTGGCGCAGGAAATCAAATCACCGGCAATACCCCTGATAATATCTATAAAGTGACCGTTGCCGATGGCACCAATCTAACTTTGACCAAGAATATAGTTCTGATCAACGAACATAAAGATGGTACCCCTACCTTCAAGGTGGAGGGCGGCGGAACCCTTGATACCGGCAATTTTATAATTACTACAGACAAAGTTAATCAAAGTTCGGAAGCGCAGTTTGTCCTAGATTCCGGTGCTACGATCCGCACTCCCAATGTAAACGGCATATCCTCGGTTAAGAGTGGTAACAAGATTACGAGTGGAGCTATTCAAACCAACAATGCCACCTATTCCGAAGAGGCTAACTATGTCTACTATGGTAATACGACGAATCAATTCAGCGGCTGTTTTATTACAGATCCTCCCACTAATCCAGCGTCATATAAGGTGCACGACTTTATCATAGAAAACCCTAATGGTTTGACGCTTTGCTCTAACTTTCAACCTCTGACCGTTACAGGGGATTTTCAAGGTACGGTTAACGGCGGTCCCGGTTATGTTAACCATCAACCAACCCTTCCCGTGACCCTGAGCTATTTCAATGCCTTCTTCAATGGTTTTGATAGCGTCACGCTTAGATGGGAGACGCAGTCTGAGACCAATAACCTGGGCTTTTACATTCTGAGATCCGATGTACCAGATGCTGAGCATACTGGTATCATATCAGCACTTATACCCGCAGCGAATAGCTCTCAGGGCGCCTCCTACTTCTTTGAGGATAACAGCCTCGATGTTGATGGCATCTACTTCTATTGGCTGCAGGACGTCTCCTTCTCCGGCGAAGTGGAGCTGCATGGACCCGCAATGGCGCAGGTGAGCTTGCAAGGTGATTCAAATTATACGCCGGATATTCCACTCAAGACCAGCTTGATCCGCAACTATCCCAATCCCTTCAATCCCAGCACACAACTGGAATACTATCTGGAGGAAAGTGCAGATGTGGACTTTAAGGTCTATAACCTAAAGGGGCAGTTGGTAGACCAATTTACCCTGCGTCATCAAACCAGCGGCTTCCATAGATACGCATGGAAGCCACAGCTCGAGAGCGGTGTCTATCTGGTCAGCTTTACCGCAGGCGGCAAGAACAATACCCGCCAAGTGGTTTTATCCAAGTAAAACTTAGCATCCCTTCATAGTGATACCTGTCTGGATTTAGCGGATTCATCGTCAAGATGTCCGTTAAATCCTTTTTTGGGGATGGCTCAGATGGAACTTTCTACAAATTTCTTAAACCTGCGAATCAAATACGGATCACCCTCGTAACTTACTAAATCAAAGGAGTTAGGTCTGTCGCTCTCATGTCCGATCAGCTCTGTGAAATTAAAGAATTTTCAAATCCTTGAAATAAGTGGTTGACAAAATAAAGGTGGTATGAAAGAATGCACCCAATGGAAGAATACATAATTTATAACCGGTTTCATACCTCGTGTATGTGGAGATAGAATAGGAGATTAATATGATCAAACCTACAAGTGACGATTTTTTTAAGAAACGCATTCTCCTTTTATGGGCGTTGCTTTCTTTGATCTGTCTGGCTTATGCAGTCCCCCAAGAGGGTGACTATCAGACTGTGTCGACTCCGGCTACAGTCAGCGGGGTCGCGGGCTGGCAAATTTACCAAGGAGGGGCTTGGGTGCCGGCGACTGTGCCCTTGAGCGGCTATTTGCCAGATTTTGAGGGGGATATCTATGCCAACCACAACATAAATGTGGATGTGGATTTTCACATCACGGGAGACATTATCAGCCCCAATACCGGCACTATAATTGAGGTCAGGAACAACGCTGCTTTTACTTCAAGCGGCAATTATGAGCTTAGGCAGATAAGAGTGCTGGCTGGAGCTAAGTTTGTCAACCTTGGCAACGTTACAGCGACTGATACCAGCTCTAGGATCAATTTGATGGGTGGCACTTCGATGGGAGCTGGGGGTGTATTGGAAAACCATGGCATTATAGATTTTGCGGGTACGCTCTACGCTTACCAGAACGCCAAAATTATTTCCAAGGAAGGTGCTACGATCACAGGTCCTGGGAGGGCGTCCAACTATTATTCCTACAATAATGGCTTTATGATCGAAATTGCCAATGTGGGCGGGTATAACGAGGCTTTCCAGCTTACTGGAGGTGCGAGGTTTTACAACGTCAGCTATGTCTTCAATGGAGATGAAGATCAGGTCACAGGTACTCTTCCCGGTACCGTCTACTCTCTTGATGTTGTTAGCGGTCATACACTAACCCTTTCTGCGCAAGTGAACATGACTTCTGCTACCAATCCTGCACGAGGAGAGCCTTATTTTCGCGTGCACGAGGGGTCAGCCCTTGATGTTGGTTCATATATTATCTCATCGCAGAACAACGGAACTTCGGTGTTCTATTTGGATGAAGGAGCCACAATCATCACCGCTCACGCAGATGGGATTTCTTCCCATACAGTAAACGGCAAGATCGACAGAGGCTCCATCCAAACTAACTATGCCGTGTATTCCAGTGCGGCAAACTATACCTACAGTGGGAATGTGCCCAATCAATTCAGCGGCTGTTTTACCACTACTCCTGATGCAGATACCGTGAATGACCTCACGGTGCTCAACCCCAATGGATTGACGCTATGTCCTGATTTTTACCCTCTGACTATTCATGGGGTGCTGTATGTGGAACCGCCTGGAACCATTACCGGTTATTACGTGGTGATTACCCTGCCCGTGACCTTGAGCTATCTCAACGCCTATTTCAATGGTTATGATAGCGTGGTGATCCAGTGGGAGACGCAGTCTGAGACCAATAACCTCGGCTTTTACGTCTATAGGTCTGAGGATTCTCAGGATGCCAATGCCATTCTTGTCTCGCCGCTGATTCCATCAGCCAACAGCTCTCAGGGTGCGGTCTATTACTTTGAGGATAAAGAGCTATATCACGATGGCACCTACCATTATTGGCTGCAAGATGTCTCAATTTCAGGTCAGGTATATTTGCATGGCCCCGTCATGGTGCAAGTGTTCTTGACAGCCGATGGTAATTATACCCCAGGGCTGCCTTTCGATACCAGCTTTATCCGCAACTATCCCAACCCATTCAACCCCAGCACCCACCTGGAGTTTTATTTAGAAAGAAACGCTAACGTCACCTTTGAAGTCTTCAATCTCAAGGGGCAGTTGGTGGACTATTTTACACTGTTCAATAGAAGCGAAGGTTTCCATAGACACAGGTGGGAACCACAGCTCGGCAGCGGTATCTACCTGGTAAAGTTCACCGCAAACGGTAGGAGCAACACCCGCAAGGTGATTTTAGCTAAATAACCAATCAAGACCTTTTCATGATGCTTACCTGGATTTAACGGCTCTTTATAGGGCCGTTAAATCATTCTTGGGGCTAATCTCACATTCAGGCTAACCAGCATGGGATTTTATACCGAACAATGCTGTGGCGTGCTCTTACCCGCTTCTTCCTTGCTTACCCGCCCGGTGATTACTCGGAGCCACTCGGGTTTTTCCCGAGTATCACCACGGCATCACCCTGCGGCTAAGCAAGGGCGAAGTGGGTGATAGGGGATAAGTCTCAATCTTGGGGAAATAGTGTAGTGCATTGTTCCGGTTTATGATAATTGGGGGTATTGACATTTTGAATTGCTTGACAAAATCGGGCTTCAAGGAATTAGTGAACCCCAAATGATAATTCAACCATAAGACAGGAAACAACAATGCGTTTTGAAAAAGAAATAAAGTTGCTCAAGCGTGCGGTGGATGAGATTGTCCCCATGGAAGATCTCATCGCCAAGCTTGAGAAGAGCGAAAAGACAGGCAACCCCTTGCGGATCAAGTTTGGTATTGATCCCACGGGTTATGATGTGCATTTGGGGCATCTGGTTCCCATTCGTAAGATGCGTGACTTTCAGGATTTAGGTCATCAGGGCGTGATCATTATCGGAGATTTTACTGCCCAGATAGGTGACCCCACCGGTAGGGATGAGACGCGTCCGCCGCTCACACATGAAGAGATCATGTACAACAGCGAGCGTTATATGGAGCAGCTTCACACCATTTTGATCCCAGAGCAGACCGAGATTCGCTATCAGACGGAGTGGTTTGGCGGCATGACCTTGCATGATGTGCTGCAGCTTTTGGGCAAGTTTACCTTGGCTCAGTTTATGGCACATGATACCTTCCGCAACCGCTATGAACAGGGCTTGAGCCTGGGTATGCACGAGCTGATGTATCCCATTCTGCAGAGCTATGATTCGGTGGCGGTGGAGAGTGATGTGGAGTTAGGAGCCACAGAGCAGAAATTCAACATCCTCTGCGGCCGTGATATGCAGCGCTATTTTGGCCAGGAACAGCAGGTGGCGGTGCTTTCTCCCATCCTCACCGGAACGGACGGTGTGAATAAGATGGGTAAATCTCTGAACAACTACATCGCCGTTTTTGACACACCCAACGATAAGTATGGCAAGGTGATGTCCATTCCGGATAGCCTGATCATAAACTACTTTACCTATGCCGCTTTTGCGCTGGAAGAAGAGATCAAGGAAGTCGAAGCGGAGCTGAAGCAGGGCACCAATCCGATGCTGCTCAAGAAGCGTTTGGCGCATAGGATTGTAAGCTTTTACCACAGCGATGCCGAGGCAGATGAGGCTGCAGATGCTTTCGATCGGCAGTTTTCTCAGCGGGAAGTTCCGGATGAGATGCCTGAGTATATCTTGGCAAGCGGCGAATACAGGCTGACCAATATATTGGTAGACAGCGGGTTGTGCAATTCACAAGGAGAAGCCAAGCGCTTGATCCAAGGTGGAGGCGTGAGCGTGGATGGTGAGAGGATCGAAGCTTGGGATCACGTATTGAATTTTGAAGCTGAAGCCATAATAAGAGCAGGCAAGAGAAGGTATCTTAAGCTGGTAAAGGCATAATGAGCATAGAATTACAGCTTAAGCTCATGCTTTGGGTCATCAAGGCGGTGATGATCGTCATCGTGTTTTATAGCATTATCTTACACGAGATCAGTCACGCCGTGGTAGCCAAATGGCTGGGTGATGATACCGCCAAGAGGCAGGGTCGCCTAAGCCTCAATCCATTTAAACACATAGACATATTCGGCACGGTGATCTTGCCCTTGTTGACGTACTTTACCCTCGGATTTATCTGGGGCTACGCCAAGCCGGTTCCTATAAACCCCTATAACTTTAAGAATCCCAAACGAGATATGGGGCTGAGCGCAGCGGCGGGGCCGCTTTCCAATATCCTAATCGGCATCGTTTTTGCCCTGTTATTCCACTTGAGTACAGGGAGCTACATCGTGAGTCAGATATGTTGGAATGTGATCTATCTAAACTTCCTGCTGGCTTTTTTCAATCTCATCCCCGTTCCGCCTTTGGATGGTTCCAAGGTGCTGGGAATGTTTATGACAGATGAGGCTTATCTGAAGTGGACTTATCAAGAAAGAAAGGGTATGATGATTCTGTTTATAATCATTGTAGCTTCCAATATAATGGGCTTGAATATCATCGGCAGAGTGGTAATCCCGCCGGTGAGGTTCATGATGAGGCTCTTGGGCGTGATGTAGATTTAGGGGAAATAGCGTAATATGAAAAGCTATAACTGGGTGAGTATGAGTCAGTTACAAATAGAGAGCTGGCTGATGACAGCATTCGGCGGCACGTTCAATCGTGTTTGGAACGATAATTGCATGCCGTATAGGTAATAAGATCAAACCTGGAAAACAGAGGAAATATCAATGAAAAAACACATTCTGTTTATCGTGGTGGCGTTAATTGTAGGTTCTGCCTTCGCTGCAGTCAACGACTATGTTCCAATCGACTATAGTTCAGCCTTCAAGGTCACCAACGGTAGTTCAGGTCAGATGAACATCCGTTTCACTCTGCCTGATTACACACTTGAAAACATAACCGTGGGAGACACACAGTTCCAAAAGGTTCACATCAAGGATGCGGGACACACTTTGGACGATGGTCTACCCCAACTTCCTTTTTTAACAATCACGCTTGCCATTCCGCGTCAGGGGGCACCACAGCTTAGCTTGTCCAACACAGAAACGCAAGTGATCAGCAACATTAGAGCCTATCCCGTTCAGGAGGGGATGGCAAATGAAAACCCCAAGGGTTTTATCTATAACGAAGACTTTTATCAGACCGACACTCTCTACCCTCAAAGTCCCTTGGTATGCAGCGAGCCCTACATCCTCAGAGATTTCAGGTTGGTTAACATCCAAGTAAATCCCTTCAGCTACAATGCGAGTACGCAGGAGCTTACCGTCAACGAGAGTATGGAGTTTGTGCTGGACTTTGTGGATCAACCCAGTGTAAACGAAATGGACGGTGAGTTTACTGGCTATTCTCCCGCCTTCAAAAAGGTCTATGAAGCCAACATCCACAACTTTGCCGAATACCGTTATATGGTGATGGAGAACCAGCCGCCCCGCTATCTGCTCATCTACGGCGGTAGCAACCATGACCAAGCCTTCCAAAATGCGCTAAACAGCTTTGTGCTTTGGAAGAGGCAAAAGGGCGCCGATGTTGATTTGGCCACGACTGCCGCGAGCGAAGCTGGTAGTTCAACCACAAGCATCAAAAACTATATCCAGGGCAGGTATGACAATCCGCTTACCCGTCCCGACTTTATAATCCTGCTCGGAGATACCCAAGGTTCATATACCATTCCTTGCTTTACTCAAGGCTATGGGTCTACAGACTATAACTATACGCACTTGGCTGGCAACGATCAGGTGGGCGATGTGATGATAGGCCGCATTTCTGTGGAAAACTTTAGCCAATTGCAGACCCTCTTTGCCAAGATCTATCTCTATGAGAGGGATTTGAACATCAATACTGCAGAGTGGCTGAATAAAATGCTCTTGGTGGGAGACACCAGCCCCAGCGGTCAGAGCTGTGTATATATCAACAAATACGTCAAGGAAATGGCGCTCAGAGTCAACCCAGACTATACCTTCACCGAACTTTATGGTGCTGATCCTTCGCCTTCCAGCATGAACCAGGCTATCAACAATGGTGTGGGTTTCTTTGCATATCGTGGATGGATCAATATGAGCGGCTGGAGCCCCAGTGAATCGCTTTCCAATAGCTACAAACTGCTGCATGCCGTTATTCCTACCTGTTCCAGCGGAAACTATAGCGGTTCAAGTCCTGCCACCTCGGAAGCTTTTATCAGATTAGGCTCGGCAACTGTGCCCAAGGGAGCTGTGACCGCCACGGGAATGTGTACTTCCAGTACTAAGACTATTACCAACAACGCTCTTATGGGTGGCACCTTTGGCGGTATCCTCTCCTTTGGAATGCGCACCATGGGCGAGGCTATACTGAACGGAAAGACCTTTATAAACAATGTGTATGCCCCATCCTATGCTTCCACCGTTTTGCCGCACGCTTCCTGGTACAACCTGATGGGCGATCCCACCATGGAAGTCTACTGCGGAATTCCCGATACTTTCAGTGCGATCGTTCCCACTACCATCAATCTGGGAGACCGTCTCTTGGACGTGGTTGCTATGAATGGTGCCCTCGACCATGTAGCTGAAGCCAGTGTGACGCTTTCCCAAGGGCAAAGCATCCTCAGCAGAGGCTACACCGATGCAAACGGAGCTGTTACCCTGCCTTTGCCAACCGTTATGGACAGCACAAACTGCGTGCTCACCATCAGCAAACATAATTTTAAGCCCGTTCAGCTTACCATCACCGTGGACGGTAGCGGCACTTTGACCCCCGGTATACTCATGGTGGATGATGACAACGAAGGCGCCTCACAAGGCAATGCCGATGGAATGGCCAATGCGGGGGAGACGATTGAGTTTATGTTTGGGATCAACAACACCAAAACTGAAGCTGTCAACGGTGTGAGTGGCTACTTGAGCTGTGATAGCCCCTATGTGACTATCGCGGATTCCACTGCGACTTACGGAAACATCCCGGCCGGGGAGATAAGCTTGAACAGCCCTGCCATCGTGATGCAAATTGCCAACGATATTCCCAACGGGACATTTGTGAGGTTCACCCTGCATTTGACAGACAGCCAAAACAACCAATATCAAGTGATTGACCAACTGATGATCAACAACGCTGAGATCATGTATCACAATTACATGGTGGTAGATGCCGGCACAAACAACGTGCTTGATCCGGGAGAAACAGGTGGTTTGAGAGTGACGGTGAGCAATATCGGAGCTCAGGGTCTAACCAATGTCTATGGCAGGCTTTATAGCGACAACGATCTGGTATCTGTGGTGCCAAGCGCCCATACCGTGTTTTATGGAGACTTGCTGCAAAATATCCAGGTTACACCTATGGATGTAGCTTTTGGCCTCAACGCCAGAGCACAAGTCCTGCCTGGAATGACGATTCCCATGCGGATGCGACTCTACAACGACAGCGGATTTGAACAATGGATTTACTTTACCTTTACGGTGGGCAATGTCACCGTGTATGATCCTTTGGGCCCTGATGAATATGGATACGTGATCTACGATGATGGAGATGTGTTCTATGAAGAGTGTCCTATCTATGACTGGGTGGGAATCGCACCTGCAGAAGGTGGTGTTGGCGTAGCTCTGTCTATTTCAGACACTTATGCTTCCAACAACGAAGGCGACCAAGTGGGTAGCAATGCGCTGGCCTTGGTCACGCTGCCTTTCCCTTTCCAGTTTTATGGAATTACTTACAACCAAATCACCGTGAGTTCCAACGGCTTCCTCGTCTTTGGAGCGACAGAAGATGGTGCATTTAGAAACTATCGCCTGCCTGGCCCTATGGCGCCTGGCCCCATGATTGCTCCCTTCTGGGATGACTTGGCCACGCATACCGGTAGCGGTATTTACACCCTATTTGACCGGAGCAATCATGCCTTCATCATCGAATGGTACAATATGCGCAACGGTTCCAACGGCACCGATCCGGAAACCTTCCAAGTGATCTTGTATGACCCTGCAGTTCATGCTGGCTCCATGGGCGATGGCCCCATCAAGATCCAATACCACACCTTCAACAATGTAGACGCAACGACCTCAATTCCAGGTAAACACGGACGTCATGCTACTATCGGCATCCAAAATGAGATGGCCAACATCGGCTTGGAGTATAGCTTTGCCAATACTTATCCCACCGCAGCGTCACCGCTGGGAAACAACCGTGCGCTCTATATTACCAATGTCCCGATCCACTATGAAGCTCCTCACATGGTGATCGGTGAAACACACGTGAGTGATACAAACGGTAACGGTGTGTGTGAACCCGGCGAAACTATCAATCTGGGAGTGGAACTCAGCAACATTGGCAACACAGTCGCAGACCAGCTCATGGCTACTTTGACCACCATCAACCCCTACGTCACCGTGGTCAGAGATACCGCTTCTTACTATCCCATCGATGGCGAGGGTACTGGTTACAACCGCACCTCCTTCGTCTTTACTATCTCTGAGGATTGTCCAGACGGAACGGTGGTGGAATTTAACCTCGATATCGCAGATGGCGAAGATGGTAGCTGGTCAAGGCCCTTCAGCCTCAGAGTTGATGCTTCGCACATGGAGTATCTGGGCTTCTTGATCAACGATGCAGATGCCAACTATGACGGTGTGATCGAACCTATGGAAAACATCAAGTTGGCCATCAATGTGAAGAACAACTCTGCCGTTGAAGCCCGAAATCTACAGGCGACACTCAGTTCCTCTGATCCCAACATAGTCATCGGTGATCCCATTATCATGAAAGAATCTGTAGACCCCAACGACATCATCCAATTTGTCTTTGATCTGCAGTTCAATATCACTGACCCCGCAAGCACATATAAGTCGCTGCAATTCAACGTATCTACGGATAACGGTCAACCCATGAGCACTACGATCATGGTGCCCTTCAATATGAACAATATCTTCAGCGATTTTGAGACCGAGAATGGCGGATTCATCTCAGAAACAGGCTGGGCTTGGGGTACACCCACTCAGCCAGGTGTGACACCCTTCTCCGGAACCAAACTCTGGGCTACCACGCTGAGCGGAAACTATCCAGACTCCATTACTTGGGATCTCTACACGCCTGTCTATGCCTTGCAGACGGGATCACAGCTCAAGTTCATGCACCGTTATGGATTTGAAAATGGCTTTGACGGTGGCAATATCGCCATCTCGACCAACAATGGAAACACTTGGACGGTGCTCGTGCCCACCGGAGGCTATACAAACAATAGCCTGGTGGGCTTGGAGGGACAAGCTGGCTTCTCCGGCTTCCTCAGCATCTGGCAGCCAGTGGTCTGTGACCTCAGCAGCTATGCAAACCAGATGGTGATGTTTAGATTCCGCGTTGGTGCTGATTCAAGCAATGAATCCATAGGTTGGTTTATAGACAATTTTGAGCTTAGCGGCGTAGACCAAAAGACAGGTTACATCAAAGGAATGGTGTATCCCACCTCCGATGCCGACGTCACCAAAACAAATGTCAGAGCCAATACATTCTATTCCACCAATCCGGATCAGACAGGCTTCTATACGCTGTATCTGCCCAATGGAACCCACAGCGTTACGGCATCCCTGCTTTATCACCAGTCTTCCACTGTAAACAATATCAATATCTCACCAGCAGCTCCGTCATATGAGCAGGATTTTACCCTCATCAATCTGCCTGCTCCAGGACACCTGAGTTTTGATGTGTACAATGATACTGGAACTGTGATCCTCTCCTGGGAGCAACCTCATGACCCCGTGCACCAAGTCATGGGCTACAATCTGTATAAGCGCTTCAATACCGGTCCCTTTGTGAAGTATCAGGAAATTGCCGCCAGCGATTCCGACCTCACCTTCGTGGATCAGATTAGCCTGTTCGGTGAATACAAATACTACGTCACCGCCAAGTATCTCAATACCGAAGGCGAGCCAACCAATACCGTGGCGTTCAGCTTCCCGTATGTCTCCAATGACGAAAGCGAAGTTCCCGGCCTGGTCACCAAATTGGCACAAAACTACCCCAATCCTTTCAATCCCACTACCACGATTAGCTTTGACCTAGCCAAAGCCGGCAAGGTGAAGCTAAACGTCTACAACATCAAAGGACAATTGGTGCGTAGCTTGGTGAATGAAGACCTCTACGCAGGCAGCCATAAGGTGATCTGGAATGGAACCGATAGCCGCAACCGCAGAGTTGCCTCCGGAATCTACTACTACCGTTTAGAAACCAAAGATTTCAGCAAAACCCACAAGATGGTCTTGATGAAGTAAAATCTTGTAAAACCAAGAGTAAGGTTAGTGCAGAGGGGATCAGTCTTGATCCCCTCTTTTGTATTCCAGACTCCGCAGGCGAGGTTTTTGATGAAGATGTTGGGCGTTATGTAATGAATGGGAATACCCTGATTGACGGCACAAACATCCGGATAGGCATAGGTAGTTAGCGGCCAAATGCAGCATTGTGTAGGCATTGATCAATGTGATGCATATTTGGAACAATAATTGCATTTCAGTTAAGCAAAAGTGATAAACCTACAAAACAATGGAGAGAACAATGGAAAAACACATTTTGTTTGTCGTGTTGGCGTTGATTGCCGCTTCTGCTTTTGCTGCGATCAATGACTATGTCCCTGTCGACTATAGTTCAGCCTTCAAGGTCACCAACGGTAGTTCAGGTCAGATGAACATCCGTTTCACTCTGCCTGATTACACACTTGAAAACATAACCGTG
>JAKQWO010000033.1 GCA_029561955.1 Candidatus Cloacimonadota bacterium | reverse complement strand
GCTCTTTCTCTAAGGTTGAGCTTTTCTCCCCGTCACCCACTTCGCCCTTACTTACCCGCAGGGAGATGCCGTGGTGATACTCGGGTTTTTCCCGAGTATCACCGAGTAATCACCGGGCGGCTAAGCAAGGAGGAGGTAGGGAATATCACAAAGAGGCTACTGCATTATTAGGGATTATGAAGGCCTGTTTTTTTGTAAAGTGGGTTTTGTATATAGGGATGCTTTTCAGGTGTGGACAGATCAGCTTTTCGGCATCAATTTGGTCTTGGGTGTGAAATATGTATTGACATAAAGTGCTTGGTTTTAAAACTTAAACAACGACCCTATGAATACGATATCAAGGAGTTTAAATAATGGATTACTTTTTGACAGAAGACCAGATCGAGATGCGTGACTTGGCACGTCGCATCGCCATCGAGAAGATGCATCCACTGAGTGAAAAGTATGATGAAGAAGGGATTTTCCCTTGGGACATCGTGGAAGTGATGAAGCAGAGTGATTTCTTTGCCATCCTGATTCCGGAAGAGTATGATGGGATCAGCGGCAAGGTGATGGACTTGGCCGTGGTAACCGAGGAGCTTTGCGCGGTGGATGCAGGTATAGCCCTGGCTTTTGGTGCAACGGGTTTGGGAATGTATCCCATCCTGATCTCCGGTAGCGAAGAGCAGAAGCAGCACTATCTGCCCATCATCGCCTCCGGCGAGCAACTCTGCGCTTTTGCGCTCACCGAAGCCAATGCAGGCAGTGACGCCGGTGGCATCGAGACTACCGCCCGCAAGGATGGAGACAATTACATCCTCAACGGCACCAAACAGTGGATTACCAACGGTGGTGAAGCCGGCATCTACACCGTGTTTGCGATGACGGACAAGACCAAGGGTGCGCGGGGAGCGAGCTGCTTCATCGTGGAAAAAGGAACGCCCGGCTTCAGCTTTGGCAAAAAGGAAAACAAGATGGGTATCCGCGCTTCCGCAACGCGTGAGCTGATCTTTGAAGATTGCGTGATTCCCGCCTCGAACATGATTGGCAGAGAAGGCACTGGCTTTTTGACTGCCATGAAGGTTTTTGACAAATCGCGTCCCATGGTGGGTGCGCAGGCTGTGGGCATCGCCCGCGGTGCTTTGGAGATTGCCGTGAAGTATTCCAAAGAGCGGCATCAGTTTGGCAAGCCCATTTCCAGCTTCCAGGGTGTGCAATACATGTTGGCCGATATGGCGACGCAGGTGGAAGCCGCCCGGGCACTGGTCTATCAGACCGCCCGCATGGTGGATGCCGGAGCCAGAAACTACTCCAAAGAAAGCGCCATGTGCAAATACTTTGCCTCCGACGTGGCCATGAAAGTGACCACCGACGCCGTGCAGGTCTTGGGTGGCTATGGCTACATGAAAGAATACCCCGTGGAAAAGATGATGCGTGATGCCAAGATTCTGCAGATCTACGAAGGAACAAACCAGATCCAGCGCGGCATCGTGGCATCCCAATTGCTCAAAGAATTCTAAATAAGACTAATCTCAAGCGAAAGCCGGCGCATCATGAGCCGGCTTTCTTATGCTGGAGTGAATATGGATTGGATTCACAACTTTCCGCGCGCGATCACGGTGGCAGACAGAGAGGGAATCATCCTGGCGATGAACAAAGCTGCGCAGGAGACCTTTGCCGCTCAGGGCGGTGAGAAGGTGATCGGCACCAGCTTGTATCTCTATCACAAACCGCAGTCGATCGAGAAGATCAAACACATGTTGGCTACGGGCGAGAATAACGTCTATACCATCAGCAAAGCGGGGCAAAAGAAGCTGATCATGCAGCAGCCCTTTTTGGTGGATGGAGAGGTGGCGGGCATCGTGGAAATATCGCTGAAAATCCTTGACGAAATGCCGCATTATGAGCGAGATTAAGAGCATCCTGCTGCACACCTGTTGCGCTCCCTGCCTGATTGCGCCTTATTACAAGCTCAAGAGCGAGGGCTATGAGATCAGCTCTTTTTGGTACAATGTCAACATCCATCCCTACACGGAGTACCGGCAACGCAGGGAGACTTTGGAGGCTTTTGCGCGTGAGCAAGGTTTTGAGCTGATCCTGCGGGATGAGTATGGCCTAAAGCGGTTTGTGAAAGCGGTTGCGGATAACATCCCCGGACGCTGCAGCTACTGCTATGAGGTGCGGCTGGATGCAACGGCGAAATTGGCGGCGGAACGCGGTTTTGCTGCCTTTTCTACCACGCTGCTCTACAGCAGGTATCAAAAGCATGAGCTGATCAGGCAAATCGCTGAAAGGTGTGGTGAGAAATACGGGGTTGCCTTTTATTATGAGGATTTCCGGCCCCTGTGGGATGAGGGGATCAGGCTTTCCAAGGAGGCGGGGATGTATCGGCAAAAGTATTGCGGCTGCATCTTCAGCGAAGAGGAACGCTATCTGAAGAAAAAGGACTCAAGATGAAGAAACATGAAGAGATAGACCTGAGCCAAGCCCGGCTCTACAGCGTGGCGGAACGTCCCAGCAAAGTGGATCAGGAGCTGATGGCGGGCTTGGGTGACGGGAGCGTTAAGGGCTATTTTGAGTCACTGCCCAAGCTGCTCAAAGCGCAGGATCTGAATGAGCTGATCTCACACATCCAAGCTGCGATCGGGAATAAGAAGCCTCTGATCGTGGGGCTGGGTGGACACGTGATCAAATGCGGCCTGGCACCGCTGCTGATCGAGCTAATCAAGAAAGGACACATCACCTGTTTGGCGAGCAATGGCTCGGTGATCATCCACGAGTATGAGCTGGCGATGTTTGGCAAGACTTCGGAGGATGTGGAGGTGCAGCTCTCGGATGGCAGCTTCGGCATGGCTCTGGAGACCAATCGGGATCTGGGTCAGGTGATCAAGCAGGCTGCTGCGGAGGGAATAGGCTTGGGGCAGGCGGTGGGTAAATTCCTGAGTGAGAATGCGCCTTATGCCTCCAATTCTCTATTGGCTACGGCCTACGAACACGATCTGCCCTTCACGGTGCATGTGGCGGTGGGCACGGACATCATCCATCAATCCGGCTATGCTGACGGAGCGGCGATCGGGGAATGTTCGCATCGGGACTTCCGCATCTTCTGTCATCAGGTGAGTTTGTTAGATGGTGGCGGTGTGTATCTGAATCTGGGCTCGGCGGTGATTTTGCCGGAAGTGTTCCTCAAAGCACTTACCGTGAGCAGGAATATCAAGGGCAGGGTGCAGGATTTTTATACGGCGGTCTTTGATATGAACTTCCACTACCGTGCCAATGAAAACGTGGTGAAGCGGCCGGTCTTGAACGGAGGGAAGGGATATTACTTCATCGGGCATCATGAGATCATGATCCCGCTGCTGATTCAGGGCATAGAGAGCAGATAAAAGTTTGGGAGGCCGTGGATTCGACCTCCCAGTATTGCGAGTTTTTTGTCGGACTGATTATTCGTATCTGAGGGCATCGATGAGATTGAGGTTGGCTGCCTTTTTGGCGGGATACCAACCGAAGAAGATGCCGATGGCGCAGGAGAAAGTTACCGAAATCAGGATGCTGAAGGGCGTTATGTCCACGCTCCAGTGCATGGTTTTGCCCACCACTGAGGTGGCAGCCCAGCCCAGGAAGATGCCTACCATTCCACCCAAGATGCTGATGGTGACGGCTTCGATGACAAATTGCAGCAGCACATCCCGCTTGTGAGCACCCACGGCCATGCGGATGCCGATCTCCTTGATGCGTTCGGTGACGGAGACCAGCATGATGTTCATGATGCCGATGCCACCCACCAAGAGTGAGATGCCGGCGATGCTGGCCAGGAGGACGGTCATGGTGTTGGAGACGCTGCTGGCTGTGTCTGCGATTTCGGTCTGGGTGTTGACGACGAAGGATTCGCTGGTAGTGCCGCGATGGCGGTTTTGCAGGAGCTCTAATATGTCCTGCTGCACCATCTGGATGCGTTCCTTGGATTCTGCGGAGACGATGATGGTCATGAATCTCCAGCGGTGGCCAATGAGGCGGGTGAGCACGGTGGTGTGTGGGACGAGCACGATGTCATCCTGATCCATGCCCATCACGTTTTCGCCTTTGGCTTTGAGCACGCCCTTGACGATGAAGGGGATGTTGCGGATGCGCATGATCTTGCCTACGGGATCGACGTCACCAAAGAGGTTGTCGGCGATGGTCTTGCCGATCACGCAGACCTTGCTGCTGTTTTCCACATCGGAGGGGTAGAAGAGCTCGCCTTGCTCGGCGGTCATGTTGCGGATGTTGAAGTAGTCCACATCCACGCCCGTGATGCCACCACGCCAGTTTTGGTTTTCATATTTGAGGCGGCCGAAGGTGTTTAAAATCGGTGAGGCATAGAGCACTCCATCGATGCTTTCCTTCACGGCATCTACGTCTTCGACTTCCAAGAGGTTGCCGCTTCCCTGGGCTTGGCGAACGTTGCTCTGCTGGCTCATGAAGTTTGAGGAAACCATGATCACGTTTGTGCCCATGCTGTTTATCTGGTCTTCCACGATCTTCTTGGCACCTTCGCCGATGGCTAACATGGTGATCACTGCTGCCACGCCGATGATCACGCCCAACATGGTGAGGAAGGTGCGGGTCTTGTTGCGTGCCAGTGATTTGAGGGCTATTTTGATGATTCCTATGATAGACATGAAAGGCTCCTTATTGATCCAGCTCGGGCATGGTTTTCAGGTCTTCAATGGCGGTGCGGGGGTGAGGGTTTTCCTTGTCTGAGATGATCATGCCGTCACGGAAGGTGATGATGCGCTTGGCATAGCGGCTGATGTCGTGCTCGTGTGTCACTAAGATCACGGTCATGCCTTGGGCGTGTAACTTTTGGAAGAGAGCCATCACTTCCACGCTGGTGCGGGTGTCAAGATTACCGGTGGGTTCGTCTGCGAGGAGGAAGACGGGGCTATTCACGATGGCGCGGGCGATGGCGACACGTTGCTGCTGGCCACCGGAAAGCTGATTGGGAAAGTGGCGGGCTCGATCTTTGATGCCTACCACATCCAGGGATTCCATGGCTTGGTTGACCCTTTCTTTGTGGCTCAGGTTGCGGGTGTAGAGCAGGGGCAGTTCCACGTTTTCCAGTGCCGTGGTGCGAGGTAACAGGTAGAAGGACTGAAACACGTAGCCTATCTTTTCATTGCGCACCCGGGTGAGCTGTTCGGAGCTCATCTCGTGCACGGCGATGCCGTCCAGTTCATAGCTGCCGGCGGTGGGTCTGTCCAGGCAACCTAAGAGGTTCATGAAGGTGGTCTTGCCGCTGCCGCTGGCACCCATGATGGCGATGAATTCCCCTTTGGCGATGTCGAGGTCGATGCCCCTGAGGGCGTGAACCTCGAACTCTCCCATCTGATAGACTTTGGTGAGACCTTGGGTGCGGATTAAGGTGGTGGAGCTCATCTTGGGTTAAAACCTTCTCATGCCGGGGCCGCCGCTCATGGGATTAGCCGCTGCGGCTTGCTTGGCGTCTTTGTAGTTGACTCCGGTGATGAGCTGATCCTTTTCGTCGATGCCGGAGATGACCTCGATGAAGGCGCCGTCTGAGATGCCGGTGCGAACCATCTTGGCTACAGGCTCGCCGTCACGCAGCACCCAAACCATGGACATGCCACCGCGTCTCATGCCACCCATAGCAGGATTGGGCATGCCTGCAGGAGCTCCGCCTGCTGCTCCTACTCCGCCTGCCATGCCGCGTCTGGATCCGGGGCTTCTGCCTTCAGGCACTTTGCCATCAGGTGCTTTGCCTTGTGGAGCTTTGCCATCTGGGGTTTTCCCTTGAGGTGCTTTTCCATCAGGAGCCTTGGCAACGGGCGGGGCGGGTGCTTGGGCTGGAGTTTGTGCTTCCATCTGCTTCTTGAGCTCTTCCATGGCCTTCTCGCGTGCGGTCATGATCATGTCATCCGACCATTTGAAGCCGAAGAGAGTCCAGATTTCCTTGCTGGGACGGAATCTGGTGGCGGCTTCCGGGATGCGCTGCACGTTGTTTTTGGCTTGGATGATGATGGTGACGTTGGTGGTCATGCCGGGGAGGAGAAGGTGGCTGGGGTTGTCGGCGTCGATGATCACGCTGTAGCTGACCACGTTTTGCTCGTTGGTGGGGTTGAGGCGGATCTGCTTGACTTCACCGGCAAAGGGGATGGCGGGATAGGCATCCACGCTGAATTCCACGGGGAGACCTACCTTGACGCGGCCGATGTCTGCCTCATCTATGTTTGCGGTGATCTGCATCTTGTCGAGGTTGTTGGCGATGGTGAAGAGAGTGGGTGAGCTGAGGCTGGCGGCTACGGTCTGACCTTCATCCACACTGCGGGCTACGATCACGCCGTCGATGGGCGAGGTGATGTAGGCGTTGTCCAGATTCTTCTGGGCACGTTGTTGGTTCAAACGGGCGGTGGTGAGGGTGTGATTGGCTTGATCATAACGGAATTGGGCTTTTTGGAGGTCATACTCAGCGGCCATATTCTTGCTGACCAGCTCGCGGAGGTTGTCCAAATCCAGCTTGGCTTCTGCGGCGGAGGTCTGAGCTTTGGCCAGGTCGGCTTTGCTGGATTCCAGGCTGGTGCGCAGGATTTCGGTATCGAGTTTGGCCAAGAGTTCGCCCTTTTTCACCCTGTCGTTGAAGTCTTTGTAGAGCTTGTCGATCTTGCCGGAGACTTCCGTGCCGACTTCCACCAAGACGTAGGGGTTAAGCGAGCCGCTGGCAGTGACGACTTCACGGATGGGGCCGCTGCTGAGGGCGTCGGTGCGCCAATCCGGGCGGTTTTTGTTTTTGCGAAACATGTTGTAGCCCACGATCAGGGCGATCACTACTACTGCGATGATGATGTATTTGATGTATTTCTTCATGGGTGTTGGGGTTCTCCTACCATTTTCCAAGGATTTTGTGAGAAAGCAGGAAGTTGATTGCCTGCTGTAAAGTGATGATCTGATAGCGGTTTGTATTGTAGGAGATGTCTGCGTCGATGTAGTCGGTGCGGGTCTTGTCTAACTCCAAGAGGTCGATCAAACCGAGGCGGTAACGCTCCTCTGCGATGCGGATTTGGGCGGCGGACTGCTGCCTCTTTTCTTCCAGCAGCTTGTCCATGCGCAGCAGGTATTGCAGTTGTTGGCTTTGGGAGGCGTATTGGCGGTCAAGATCATCGAGTTTATCTGCCAAAGTCAGCTCTGCCATGCGGTAAGCGATGTTGCTGCGTGTGGCATTGTTGCCTTGTTTAAAGTGGTTCCAGAGCGAGTAGCTGAGGCCAAGGTAGACGTTATGCGTGGTGCTGTAGCGGTCAAATTCAAAGTTATCGCCGCTGATGTTGCGGTTGAAGCCATATCCGAGGGTGAGTCTGGGGAAGTAGTCCAGCGTGCTCTGGGTTTTATTGAGCTTGGCGGAGGCGATCTCAGCTTTGAGCAGTTGCACTTCGCTCGTGGCTTCTGGTTTCAGAGCGGGGAGCTCGTAGTCTTCGTCGGGCTGCAAATCCGCGAGTTCATGACCTTCGTCTTCCATCTGCACCAGGGCAAAGAGTGCCTGCCTGTCTTCGCGGATGGTGTTTTCCAGTTGGATGATGCTGATCTGGGAGTTCATCACGGCGATTTCGCTCTGCTTTACGTCAAAATCCGTGTTTTTGCCCAATTGTTTCAGCACCTTGGCCTGCTCCCAGACGCGGGTCTGGATGGCCAGGTTTTCCTGTAGCGAGAGGAGCTGCTTCTGCTGTCTCAATACTTTGATATAGGCGTTGAAGACCTCAAAAGCATAGGCGGAGACGGAACTCTGGTAGCTCACATCGGCTTTTTGCTTGCTGATCCTGGCTTGACGGTAGTTGAACCAGGCGGGATCGTTCAAGCTTATCGTCTTGCTAATGCTGAAATTGAAGGCACTGGTCAGATCGGCACCTTGGCCTTTGTTATGTAGATTTTGATTGAGCCTGAGGCCCAAGTCAGCATCGGGTAAAAGGTTCCAAGTGGCGCTGCTGAGGTTGGATGCGGAGCTTTCGTAGTTGAGTTTGCTCTTTTGAGCCGACCAACTGTTGTCCAGTCCGTGCTGGATCATCTCATCCAAACTATACTCTTGTGCGAAAAGCATCAAAGGCAGCACCATCAGGAGAATGATAAGTCGTTTCATTATTTCCTCTTAGGTACTATCGAGTTTATTTGGCCATGTTTTACACATGAACCATCTACAATATACTCAAAACTGCCCCCAATCCTGCAAGAAAAATATGAGTTTGGATCACATTCCGACTGAGGCGGCTAAAAAGGTTATAGAAAACACTTGCCTTTTAAACGGTATTATAATTCATGGCACTCAAGACCAAAATGAAAGGAGCAAGATATGTCTTTCAACCTCAGGAACCGCCATTTCCTCACGCTGATGGACTTTTCAGCCAAGGAAATTCTCTATCTTTTAGACTTGGCACGTGACCTCAAAAGAGCCAAATATGCAGGCACGGAACAACAACGCCTCGTAGGCAAAAGCATCGCCCTCATATTTGAAAAAGATAGCACACGCACACGCTGCGCTTTCGAAACCGCCGCCCACGATCAAGGGGCGCACGTCACCTATTTAGGCCCCACCGGTAGCCAAGTGGGACACAAGGAATCCATCGCCGATACCGCCAGAGTTTTGGGCAGATTGTATGACGGAATCGAGTATCGTGGCTTTGGACAGGAAATCGTTGAAGAGCTGGCCGAATACGCCGGCGTGCCCGTCTGGAACGGCCTCACAGACCAAGACCACCCTACCCAGGTATTGGCAGACTTACTCACCGCCAGAGAACACCTGGAAAAACCATTCATCGAAATGGTGTTTACCTATGTGGGAGACGGACGCAACAACATGGCAAACGCTCTGATGATCGGCGCATCCAAGATGGGAATGGACTTTCGCATCGTGAGCCCAAAAGAGTTGTTTCCCGAAGCAGACTTGGTGAAGAAATGCAAGGAAATTGCCAAAGTAAGCGGTGGCAAGATCACCATCACAGACAGCATCGATAAAGGCGTCAAAGATACAGATGTCATCTACACAGACGTCTGGGTCTCCATGGGTGAGCCAGATGAAATCTGGGAAAGCAGGATCAAGCTGCTCAGAGCTTATCAGGTAGACAAAGCCATGATGAAAAAGACAGGCAAGTTTGGCACGATCTTCATGCACTGTCTGCCCGCTTTCCATGACCTTAAGACCAGTGTAGGCAGGAAAATACACAAGAAATATGGCCTCAAGGAAATGGAAGTGACCAGCGAAGTGTTTGAAAGCGAACAGTCTGTCGTTTTCGACCAAGCGGAAAACCGCATGCACACCATCAAAGCTATCATGGTAGCCACATTGGGAATCTAAAACCTGAACAGATTAAGTATAGAACCGGAGTCCTAAAGCAGGGGCTCCGGTTTTTTTTGCATTTCTTTGGGATGGCTTATTCCCTCAAAACCTGTATTCCGTCAAAGCTTGAGCTGCCCGCCGCCAAAATAATCATTGACTGATTTACGCCCTCATTTATCGTAACTTTAAAGAACAAATAACAAGGAGAAATACTTCTATGCGCAAGCTGATTATTCCCCTGATCCTGTTTGGCCTCGTTGCCTTTGGCTGTGTGCTGAACTTCGATCAAAACACCACTACCTCAGACGCTCCCCGTCCCTTGGAGCCTCAGGTTCCCGAGACGCCGGATGTTCCCAGCGAAGAGACTGCAGGCGATCTTCCCCAGACAGATTCCATCCCTATGGAAGCCGGCAAGTTTGCCGCTACCAACAACGCTTTTGCCTTCGATATTTACGATCAGGCAGTCGGAGGCAGTGCTGAAGACCAAAACATCTTCTTCTCGCCCTACAGCATCTACACCGCTCTGGGCATGGTCTATGCCGGTTCCAAGAGAGACACCGAAGAGCAGATGCGCAATGCACTGTACTTCGATGCAGATCAGATGACGCAGCATGCTTCTTTTAAGGAGATGTCAGACAAGCTCAACGCGATAGGCAAGCGAAACAAGGCGCAGCTCAACGTGGCTAACGGCGTCTTCCAGGCCAAGCTCTATGAAAAGCTGCTGTTGCCTGAGTATCAGGAAATGCTGCAGAAATTCTACGACAGCGAGCTGTATTCGCTTGATTTTGGCAAGGCCAAAGAAACTGCAGAATACATCAACGACTGGGTGCTGGAGCGCACCAATAAACGCATTAAAAACCTGGTGAACGAGGATCACATCCGTGGCAGCAACGACGGCATGGTGCTCGTGAATGCCATCTTCTTCAAGGCCAATTGGCTCAGACAATTCAACCCCAAAAGCACCAGTATCATGAGCTTCTATAGCACTCCCAAAAAGGAAATCCCCGTCAATATGATGTATGTTCAAGACCATTTTGCCTACGCTGATGTGGCGGACATGCAGGTGATCGAGCTGCCTTACGACGAGGAAGAGCTGTCCATGCTGGTGTTTTTGCCCTATCTGACCAGTGAGGCACCCAAGCTCAACCAAGACATCCTGTCCGAAGCCATGAAAAGCCTCTCAAAAGAGGATGTGAGATTGTGGCTGCCCAGTTTCACCTTGGAGCTGGAACTGGAAGAAATCCCCGAAATGTTGAAAGCCATGGGCATGGAAGATGCTTTTGACAGGATTCTGGCCGATTTCTCCGGCATCCGCGATCCCAAGGGTAAAGCCGGCCTCTACATCAAGGACATCCTGCACAAAGCCTTTATCGAGGTCAATGAAGAGGGCACGGAAGCTGCAGCAGCAACGGCGGTTGTCATGGCTACCAAAACCTCCGCCATGCCGGTTGAAGACCAGCCCATCATTTTCAGAGCTGATCGCCCCTTTAGCTACATGATCGTGCACAGACCCACCCAGACCATCCTCTTTATGGGAAGGCTGAGCGATCCGCCCAGAGTCGAACAGTAATCAGATAAAAACAAGTAAATCTATCGCCTGAGCACAAGCTGCTTGGGCGTTTTTTTTTGCCTGAAAAAAGAGGTGGACTTTGGCTAAGCGCTTCTACAGGCGACTGATAGCCTCGCCCAAAAGCTGCACCTGCCTCTCTCTTTGCAAGCCCTCTGGAACCTGATAGCGTCTTTTGGGGTCATATTCTTGGATCAATTTCTTGAGGCAGTGATAGATAGAGTCTTTGGATTCCATGGCGCAGATGTAGTCGTGCCCACATTGCCGGAGCATTTGGGCGGCTTCGTTGTGGGCGGGAACCATGGCTAAAATTGGGTTTTGGCACCTGAGGTATTCAAAGATCTTGGAGCTCAGCGTTCCTCTGGGGCCGCTGCTGTTGAGCGTGAGCAGCAAAACCTGAGAGTTTCGCATGGCCATAACCGCTTTTCTGTGATCCAATTGAGGGATAAACTCGATCAGGTCATTCACCTGGCTTTCGGTGGCCTCTTGCATCGCTTCCCTGAAGAAATTTCCATAGAGTTTGATCTTGGTATTTGGAGGCAGGAAACCATCTTCACGTAGCTGAGCCACGGCGGCATAAAACTTGGCTAACGACCTGCGGGCGTAGATATTGCCGAAATAGGCCAGCACAAATCCTTCATCTTTTACAGGCTCCGGAAGGTCGATAAAGTCCTCTTCATCCCAGCCGTTATAGACCGTGATGCACTTCTGTGCCAGATCAGCTCCAAATGCCGCACACAGGTCTTCTTTGATGCCCTGGGTTGCCGCCGCAATCAGGCTGGCATGCCGATAGAGCTTCTTTTCCCAGTGGCGGCTCAAAGCATTTTGCCAAGCGAATCTTTGCATCTCATAGTCGTTTAGCAGTGTCCAGTAGTCACGCAGATCCAGCACCAGGGGCAGGCCACTCAACTTGGAAAGATGGTAAGCCCCGAGTCCTGCCGAAAACGGCCCCATAGAGATGTAGATCAGGTCATAATCGTTTTCTTTCAGCGCTTTCTTGCCGGTTTTGATCAGAAAAGGCAGCCAGCCGATCTTATTGTCTATGGGCCACAAGTTCCTAAAGATGGCTTTATAACGCTCAGGTGTGTCCGTATAGAGCTTGGAAGCTTGCTTCTTATCCCTGCGCAGGGCTTTGATGACAGCCATAGGGTCCAACGAGCGGGTTCTAAAGAGCTTACGTTCATGCTGCTGCGCTTCCAAGCTGGTATCGTGGTAGAGATATTCAAGGTCGGAAGGTGTGATCACATCCGCGCTAAAGCCTTGCTTGTTCAGATACTTAACCGTCTTGAGGTTTCTGAGTACAGCCGGGCCGGCCATGGGCGGGTAAAAGTAACTGATATAGAGAATGCGTTTACTCATGGCTTTAGCTAATGATAAATGCTTGAATCAGCTCGACTAAGGAATCTTCCAGGGCTTCCCAATTGTAGCGTGAATCCACCAATTGCAAAGCTCGCTGCCGCATGGCCTCATAGTCCGTTTCGGGCATCTCCAATAGCTTTCTTGCCGCCTTGGCCATGGAGGCGGGGTTATAGTCACAGATTGCGCCCACCTCGTTTTTTGCAATCAGCTCTTTCATCAGCGTGCTTTTGGTGGAAAGCACCGGCAAACCGGCGGCAAGGTATTCCAACACTTTGAGCGGTAAGGCTCGTTTCATACGGCGGTTACGTGGATCAAATGTCCATAGCCCCACCTTGCAGCGCTTGAGTAAAATGCCCACCTTCTCCGCCGGGATCCACTCCTGATAGTAGATGAGGCTTTGCAGGTTTAGAGATATGATTTGAGCGTTGAATTCGTCTTCATCTTCAGGATTCTGGAACCTGCCCACCAGCAGGATTTTCAGGCCTGGATAGTGATTTCTGAGCAGTGAGGCCATCTGCAGGATGTGGAAGATGCCACGTCCGCGGGTGAGCCCACCGATGTAGATGAGGTCAAAATCTGTCTCACAGATCACTTCCAGTTCCGCGGGAACGTCACAATCGTAATCCCAGACATGGCGCACGGGATAGTTTGGCAGCACCAAGGTGGGCTTGTCATACTTGAGCGGCAGTGCGGCAGTCAAAACCTCGGCACTCACGCCTATAGCGGCATCAGTAAAGGAATTGAGGTAGTTTTCTCCCCCGCGATACAGCGCCTTCATGAGATATGAAAAAGGGAAGTGAAAACGCTCGCTGAAGGCCTGAGCATAAAACTCATGAATATCCACGAGTAACGCACATTTCAACCGCTTTTTGAGCAGAATTCCCACCCCAACCGTGAGCGGCTCTACACAGATCACCATATCCGGCTTGAGCTTCAGCGCAGCATCATACAAATGACGCAGAGTTGACCAGGAATTCTCGCCCCTGACCACGATCTGATAGGGATTGGTGGCTTTCTGCTGGATGCCGGAAGGGCACAGCAGATACACTTGGGCAATCTTGGCCAAGCTGTGCGAGATTTTATAATACAGACGCACGTCTTTACTCTGATGAGCGTTGGTGAGGATGCAGATTTTCATGGTGGGGACAATCTTTATTTCAGCGGCGCTTTGTCAACCAATTTCAGCACTATGACCCCAAACAGCAGGCAGATAACGCCATTATTCAGCCCATCGGAGCCAAGCCAAGTGCCACATTATCTCTGGTAAAGCCTCAAAGTGGCACGATATGGCCTTTCACCATCCTTGATGGCCCGCGTCACCTCGTCCAGAGTTTTGCTTCTTCTGGTCTTGCTCTTGGCTTTCACGCTGACCTCAAAGAGCTTGCTGGCGATCTCTTCCTCGTCTTGATCGCTGATCTCAGCCAGCAGCATCACGTTCCTGTCTTTGGAATCTTTATTCTCGATTTCGTAGGATATTATCACGTAGTTGCTGCCAAATTCCTCGATATTCACACTGTGGATGATGATCTTCTCCTGCAGTTTGGTGCGGGTGCAACTGCGCACCCAGAGGCCAAACAAAGCCGCCAAGATCACCACCAGCACCACCGACTGCTTGAGCTTGTGTTTTCGGGGGAAGGGGAGTCTGTCTACAATAGGCATAATTTTAGTACCAAGCCTGCCATCCCAGATAGATTTTGTGCTGGTGTTTAGCACTATCTTTGAAGGAATGGCCAAGATAAAAGTTATGATGTGCAAAAGGGCCGATCCTGAGGAGCTGATCCCAACCAAAGCTGTCCTGTCTTACGCCTGCAAACCATTTGGTTTCAGCCGTATCGAAGTTGTCGGGCGTAAAGTGATCCTGATAGTTAACGCGCCAGTCGCTACCTTCAGAGCCCTGGCGCATGAAGCTTGCCCGCCCTGTCCAAGAGAGTTTATCACACAGCGGCAAACCCGCTTCCAAGCTGCCTTTCACCAGGTTTGCCCCGTCGCGGTAGCCCAGAGGAGAGCCATCGTGAGAATACATGGTATGGTTTTGATAGTGGGTATACATCCAAGGTCTCACCGCCGAAATCTCAATAGCCATGCGGCTTTTCTCTGTAGGCTGCCAGGCAAATCCGCTCTGCACCGCCCACTTATTGCCCCACCAGGAGCTGAACAGCTTGCCATAGCTCATCTCGTCAAATGCAGCCGTAAGCCAATAGCTCAGATGTCGGTTCAACTGCGCTTCCGCACCCGCATAGATGAGCACGTTATCTCTGTCATGCTGATTGTGTTCCGTCACCCGCCAAAAGGTATGCGGTAAAAAGTAGTTGATGTCCATGCCCCGATGTCCGTAGATAATCAGCTCTCCGCCAAAGAGTTTGAGGTCTCGTGCCACTTCCCAGTTCACCTCATGCAGGGCGACATATTTATCCACAAAGCCTTGATCCGCATACTTGTTGAGGTTATAGGTGCTATCCGCAATCAGAGAGCCATGCAGAAAACTGATGCCAAAAGCGCCAAGCAGCACTTCCGCCCGCAATTGACCGTAGTCGTTGACCTGATTGGAGAGCACGATGGAAGAGCTGATGTTGTTGCCGATCTCCGCTCTCCCTCTGCCGATGCTCAGATTCAGATGCGCATCCGTGTAGCCCAGCTCGGCATTCAGTTTATCCACCCTCGTCTGGGTAGGTGTGTGCGTAAAATAGCCGTTGATGAGAGGCGAAAACTGCTCTGCGGCATCCCGATTGCCAAGATAGGCACCATTCCACCACAGCGCATTGGCATAAAAGTGACGGTTGACCCGATTGATAAACCTGATTCCTTTCCAGATAAAGCCATAGTTTGCATCCTCTTCCCAGCGATGATCGTAGCCCGCCACAAAATTGAGTTCCGAGCGCAGCTTGATCTTGCCTTCCGCAAAGTTATACTGCATCAAGGCATAGCGTGGCTCAGAGGCTCGAAAGACGTCCACGACCGCATCGCCAAATTTGGCTCCACTCTGAAAAGGATGCGAGAGCCCATAAGGCCCGCTCAGCGGCTCTACATCCCTAAAAGGATAGGGCTCCAAGAGACAACTGGGCAGGATGCCGGATTGAATCTCCGGCTCAAAGGCACTGTCAAAATCCGCCGCTGTCAGCGCTGTTACACCCATAATAAACAGGATAATCAGACCAAGGATGCGGGATTTCACTCTTCACCCCGCTCTATCAATCGCTTTGCAGCCGCTTCCGGGATGTTCAGTTCAGCGGCGATCTCTTCAGCAGTCCAGCCCTGATCCGCCAGCTTCTGTGCCATTTTGCTCAAGACGGGGTTTACATCTTCTTCCGGTTCCGGTGCACTTCTTTTTGCATCAGAAACCACTTCGAAATCGAATTGTTCAGGCTTCTTCCCCCTGATAAAGAGCAACCAGAAGACCAGCAGCAAAGCCAGCACAGCTCCAGCGATGATGAGCCAAAACTCAGTATCCTGCATCAGGCTATACCATTCTCTGCTGTGCCGCACTCTGGCAACCTCGCTCTGGGGAGGCTCAACCTGAGATACGCTGTCCTGCGGTGCTGTCATGATGAGGGAATCCGGCACCACAATGCAGACGGAATCCGGCTTCTCGACCACCACCTCAGCTTTTGGTCTGACCGCTCTCCGTCTGGCCACTTTCGCCTTAGGTGCAGGTTTCTTGATGAATTCCAGCTCCAGATACACCCTCCTACCCACCTTGTATTCCGTATAGTTACAGCCTTGCATAGTGCGGATTTCCACCACCGCATTGCCGTTTTCATTTCTCGAAATGATGCGGTCAATCACCGGACTCAAGCGCTTGTAATCTGGTATGGTAGCGAGGTTTTTCACACCGGAAAACATCACCTGAAAGCTCTTTTTGTCATCACTAACACTCACCCGGTAAGGGCTTGATTCGCTGAGCGTTAGCGTTACTTTGCTTGCGCCGCGTCCCTCGTCCACAGCCCTAACGCCGGTGAGCTCATTTGCCGCCAAGTGGCAAATGAGGAGCCACAGCAGCATCAGCGCCAAAAACCGCTTGGTAGCGAGATTCATCCTCCTCACCTCACTGACTGGCAGCTTTTTTCACGATCAGTGCGGCACCGGCTTTTTGCGTGTGCTTGTTGAGGCTGTTTCCGATTCTCTTAAAGTCATATTCCCCGCCGGGATTGACTGAACTCCAGAGCTTCTGGGCAGCCTCCAAGCTGGTCGCATCCAGGGCCGCGGGGCTTGAAGCATAGATTGCACCCAGATTGTCCGGATTCTTGAAGCTTTTGCTGCCAGCCATTGCTGCGGCAACCGTAATCAGATACTCAAGCTGCTCGGCATTGATCTTTTGCACATTGGCCAAGTCGTTATAGGCCAGATAGATAGTCTGAGAAGTAAAGATCACGCTGCGTCCCTGAGCGGCATCGTTGTAAAACATCACTTTGCTTGGCAGATGCGGGTTTTTGGCTCTCAATCCATCCAGAAAATCCTGATATTTGCTCATCGCCTCCTTGACGGCAAGCTTGTTTTTAAGCTCGTTTTCAAGATTGGCACTCACCGCCGGCGGAGCTGGCTCCTCGACCTTCTTTTCCGCTTCCTGAGTCTCTTTATCCTGCACCACCACCTCAGAGCCGGTGACTTCTTTGGGGCCACGTATCTTCTTGCAGGTCTTGGGGATCATTACCGCCAGATAAACCAACAACGCCACCATCAACACGGGTAGGATGTATTTCTTGTAGTCTTGCGCCGGGCGGTTGGACACCTCAAAAGTCTCATCCTCAAAGTCTTTCATGGTAGCACCATGCAGGATTTTGATGATCTGAATGCTGATGTCATCCGTGCCACCCCGTTGCCTGGCTACATCCACGAGGTTATGAGCCGCAACCTGCGGGCTTTCGGTGAGGTGATTGAGCAGCTCCTCGTCCGCCAGATGATCGGTCAAACCATCGCTGCAAAGCAGGAAAACATCATCCTGATAGAGCATATGCGGCCCGGAAATCTCAGGCTCGCCGATGTTGTGCCCCAAAGCCTTGCTCAGCTTGCCACGTTGGGGATGCTCCCGCACCTCTTCCTGAGTGATAACGCCTGTGTCTGCAAGAAATTGCGCCTCAGTATGATCCCGCGTGAGCCTCGTGATCGCCTCATCCCGCACCAAATATAGACGGCTGTTGCCCAGATGGGCATACCAAAACTGGTTTTCCCGCAGCATCAGCAACACGATCGTGCTGCCCATACCCACAAAATCCGGGTTTTCATTCACCACTTCCATCAGCTTCTGCTGCGCATACTCGATCGCCTGAGCGATGATCATATTTTCTTCGGTGGGAATGTGATACTTGCCGATGTAGGACTGCACCGCCTCCACGGCGATGCGAGACGCTATCTCACCACCACTCGGCCCACCCATGCCATCACAGACGATGAACAGGGTGCCATATTCACCATCGTAACGACCGAAATAGTCTTCGTTCTTCTCTTTTGCAGGCTGCAGCCCGATGTCTGAAAGGATACCCACGTCCAAGTGTGTGTCTTTCATAAATAATCTCCCATTATCGTTGTCAGCCCAAGACTGACAGATTGTTATTTTAATTAAGGTTTATTCAGCTTTTGTGCTCTGAAAAACAGGCGAAATCCACCCGTGGCTAATTCTCCAATATCAGGGGATTATGTCAAGCTATTTTTGTTCCAAATAGTGCAGTGGGTTCTTTCTCCGAGCTTGAGCTTTTGCTCGTCACCCCCTTCTTCCTTGCTTAGCCGCAGGGAGATGCCGTGGTGATACTCGGGTTTTTCCCGAGTGGCACCGAGTAATCACCGGGAGGCTAAGCAAGGAAGAGGCAGGCGCGCTCTCGTACGGGCGGTCGCTGAACCGCCGTTGTACTGTCGCTCGCTGAAGCGACCGCCCCATCCCGATAACTAACATTTAGTGCCACTCTAACCAACGCATTTAAAATAGGCAAAATTGTTTCAAAATTAACTTGACAAACCTACCCCCTCTCCCAGCGTAGAGCCCAAATATAAAGTCATAACTTTAGTGTAAGACGATTCTATAGGAGGAACCTTGAAAAAACTAAGTTTAGTTATTCTGCTGGTCTGCGCTGTGGCGGCTGGCTTTGCACAGGCGCACTTCACTGCCACGTATACGTTTGGCAATAACGGCAATGTGACTTCTTTTACCTATAACGGCACACCTGTTACCAATTTAACCATGGGCCCTATCGTGAAGGCTGGCGTAACATCAGTTGCAAGCAACGATAACTTCAGAGCATCGGACTGGCCTACAGTCAATGCTCCTGACCCGAACAAATACATCGGCTTCACCATGACTGTTGCTGACGGTTATGTGCTGACTGTTAAATCAATTGACTTTGGTATAGGCAGAGATGCCAATGGAACACTCCTCACTCAATGGAGAGGAAGCCACGACAATTACGGTAGCATTCTTTACAAATACGAGCCAATGAATTCTGGACTATCCATACAGCAGGGACATCAAGGCGTCTTGCAGAACCTTGATCAGGCTAACAGTTGGACAGGGAACACCTTAATGGTAAACCATGCTGAAAATCCTGATCAGAATGATTTAGATCCCTATGCTCCATATGACAGAATCACAGGAACCTGCGGCTTTAGAATGTATATGTATGATGCTGATGCAGCTTCTGGGACTGCGGGTTTGGATGGCAACATTACCATTACCGGCACCATTTATCCCCAGAATTACATTTCTACTTTTGTAGTTAGCCCCACTGAGATTACTGACTTTAGCTATGAGGCAGACCAAACTGAACCCTCTGAAACGAAGTATGTTACCATAACTGGTACCAATATGGCTCCGGGTAAGATCCAGGTGCAAGTGCACGACCCCTATGAGGTTTATGACGGGAACAGTTGGGTAAATGATGAGACTATACTTGAAATTGATGTTGCAGGAGGTGATATATCAGAGACGATCCCGGTGCGTGTAAGGGCGAGAAAGCCGGCCAACAATGAAGACGGATCTCTAACTTCATACATGACTATTAGTTTCATCAACTATGATGCAGGAATTCAAACAGAAGAAGCCGTGGTATTCTTAAGCACTGGAACCGACCCCACCCTTCCCGTAACGCTCTCGCACTTCTCGGCCACGCTCACCGCAGAAAACTTTGTCCAGCTCACCTGGATTTCACAGACTGAGACCAACCTCGTGGGGTATAACGTATTGCGTAGTGCTGAAGATAACCTGAGCACTGCAAGCCAAATCTGTGCTATGATCCCCGCCACCAACACTTCCCAAGCGCAGACCTATGTCTACGTGGATCAGGGTCTGGTGGAAGACGGCACCTATTACTACTGGCTGCAAAATGTGGAAATGGATGGCACAAGCGGCTACCATGGTCCCGTCAGCGTAGTCTTCAGCATCAATGGATACACAGGCAGCCCTGCTATTCCCACCGCTACCCAGTTGGATAATGCTTATCCCAATCCCTTCAACCCCCATACCACTATCCGTTATCAGCTTGAAAGTCCCGGCAGAGTGAAGATAGATATCTACAACACCAAAGGGCAGATCGTGCGCAGCTTTGAGCAAAACCACGCTGCGGCTGGAAATTACAACCTCCTTTGGGATGGCTGTGATGACTCTGGTAATACCCTGGCTTCCGGTGTCTATCTCTACAAGATGACCAGCGGCAAGTATAGCGGCGTCAAGAAGATGGTATTGCATAAATAAACCTTCAAACTTAGCTTTACACATAAAAACAAAGCCTCGGGAGCCCATCTCGGGGCTTTTTCTTTTTCCACGGATGAACACGGATGGGAGTTGCCTTGTACGGTCACTCGCCGAAGCGACCAAAAAGGGTGCCTGAGATCGCTGGCTGCATAGGCAATCTTTTTTTACCTTTTGCTATCATCTTGGATCCCAAGGAGATGGGTGTCGGAAATACATGAACGTGATTTCATATGAATCGCCTAACACAGGGGAAACACAAAACTTAACTTGACAGAAAATGCCCCCTTTAGAAGATGGAAACCTACTTAGAATAGTAGAGTCAGTAAACAGGATATTTCGACAGGAGAAATTATGAAAAGAATAGGCTTATTTATCGTGCTGGCTTTTGCTTTGGCAGCCGGCTTTGCGCAGACGCAGTTTATTGCCGTCTATGATTTTGCCATAGACGACAACAACGTACAGTCATTCCCTTACAACGGTGATCCTATCACCGGGATAACTATGGGGCCCATGGTGAAGCAGGGGATACAAACAGTGGATTATTACCCGTACAGTTTTTATGCCAAGGGTTGGCCCCAGAGTACAAGCCCTGATTTGAACAAATACATGGGCTTTACAATGACCGCCAATGCTGGGTATACCTTCAGCATTGATAAGATCTATTTTAACACAGGGTCATTTACGGGCGGAACACAAAGAGCACAATGTAGAGGGAGTGCAGATGGTTTTACCAATCCCTTCGGTAGTTATACCAGCTCGTACACTTGGGGAATTGATTGGGAACTTATGACACCGACTGATTATGGGCACAGAGTAGATCGTGCCATTCTGGATTTAAGTGGTGTAGCTGGCTATCAGAACACAGATTCCTGCGATCTCAGGATGTATATGTACGAATCCCTGCAAGCAGATGGAAAATCAGGCTGGTGGGATAAGGTTATGGTTTTAGGTACAGTCCAATATACGAACGGTCCCTCACTCAGTACCAACCCCTCATATTTTGATTCGTATCACTTTACATACGAACTACCCTATGGCACCTCAACGGTAAAGAGTATTGCTGTGACCGCCTCCGGTCTCACAGGTCCGCTTCAAGTTTTTGGAACCAAGAACTATGAAGTAGCCACCGATGCGGCCGGCCCCTTTGGTCCTACAGCAGAGATTTCTTATACTACCGGCAACGTGAACCAAAACGTTTATGTGCGTTTGAAAGCGGGTTTGGAATGGGGTACATACGACGAAGAGATTGTGATGTTGCACTCAAGTGCAACCGGATATGCTTTAGGTGCAATCTGTAACGGCACTGTTCACGGTTGGCAGGGATACGTGGTGCGTTTTGAGGGAACTAATGAGACAAAGCCTCTTTATGATCCCGGCACAGTAACCCTGAGTGGCATTGACTGGGATATGACTTACGCCAATATTGAAACTGATCCCAATTATGTAATCACAGGAACAAGAAGTGCGGTACTCTTAGGCTATGGACAATCTTCCATGACCATGCTGGATGATCATCTTGAGGGCTGCGAGCAAGTTCGATTTACACACCGTGCATATGGTAATGATACTCAAGTTCCTTGGGTACTGGAATATTGCCGTGATGCAGGAACTAATTGGACCCAAGCTGGATCGAGCTTTACAGCTTCAAGTACAAAGACAGATTTCTACGTAAATCTAAATTTAACTGGTCATATCCGCTTCCGCATCAGAAGACAAACACCCGATACCAGTACGAATAATCATAGAATCATTATAGATGATTTCACGACCGGATACGCTCACGATATTTACCACAGCGGCTCTGCTCCTTCTATACAGGAACACACTTTTGAAGGCGGTCCTGCCAGTATCAACAGAAGAGCTACGCCAAGTGTTATTCCCAATGTCGAACCACAAAACATTATCATGCATTTATGCCTTATTCTGCATGGAACAGGTGGATCAGGATTCCATGTCTATGCAGATTATACCCCTTATCCTGATGGTTGGATAGGTTTTAAACAGGCTGGCCAGTGGTATTTCTATGATTATACTGAAGGTTCAATTTTCTTGTCGTTCTATGAGCTAAGGTCTCAAGAAGTTGAGGTAGCTGCCGGCTACGGTGGGCGTCCAGACACCCTTTCCGTAACGCTTTCGCATTTCTCTGCCACCATGACCGCGGAGAACTATGTGCAGCTTACCTGGGTTTCTCAGACAGAAACCAACGTCTTGGGATATAACGTATTACGCAGTGCCAACGAAGACCTGAGCGCAGCCAGACAGATTTGCCCCCTGATTGCCGCTACCAACACATCCCAAGCCCAGACCTATATCTACGTGGATCAGGAACTGACGGAAGATGGAACCTATTATTATTGGCTGCAAAACGTGGATATGGACGGCACTTCAGCCTTCCATGGCCCCGCCAGCGTGGTCTTCAGTATCACGGGTGATGGAGGCAGTCCTGCTATTCCCACCATGACTCAGTTGGATAATGCCTATCCTAACCCCTTCAATCCCCATACCACCATCCGCTATCAACTTGAAAGTGCAGGAAGGGTGAAGATAGACATCTACAACACCAAAGGCCAGATAGTGCGTAGCTTTGAGCGACGTCATGACGCAGCCGGACATTACAACATCCTTTGGGATGGCTGCGATGAATCCGGTAGAGCCCTGGCCTCCGGTGTGTATCTCTACAAGATGAGCAGTGGCAAATATGCTGCTACCAAGAAATTGGTTTTGCAGAAATAAATCCTCAAACTTAGCTGACACATAAAAACAAAGCCTCGGGATCATCTCGGGGCTTTTTCATTTTCCACGGATGAACACGGATGATCACGGATGATCACGGATGGGAGTTGCCTTGTATTGGCGGTCGCCGAACCACCGGCTACAAGTTACAGCGGATTCCAGCCCTGATAAAACTCTCCCAAAACCACTTTTTCTCGCTCTTCCAATTTTTCTACATGAATCCCGTTCACCATTTCTAACGTGTGCAATACAGTAAGATAGAGAAGTAAAAAGAAACTTTATTCACGGCACTTATCTTGATAAGGTATTGATAGACAACAGAATATTAACTTGACAGAATGGGTGCCCTTGAGAAGATGTCGTTTGGTCTGAAGGGCCGAAATCATAAAAAACGTAATTCTATAGGAGAAACTATGAAGAAAGTAGGTTTACTTATCGTGCTGGCTCTTGCTTTGGCAGCCAGCTTTGCAAATACGCCATATGAAGCTGCAGGCGTCAATGGCGTGGAATTCTCTGCTCAACCAGCAGGTAAGGATGCGACAGTGAATTTTAATCCCATAAATCTTGCGGGATTTACCTATGTTGTGGGCAATGGCCCCTCTGCAGTGCAGAGTTTTGCGATATCTGGGTCCGGTTACCGGGATGCTCAAGGGGCCCTATTGTATATGCTCAATGTATCAGGGTCAAATACTTTCCCGATATCAGATGCTCCAGGCGGTCCTTTTGTCTGGAATACGCCTTTTAACGTAACCCCAGATGAGAGTGGCAATATAGCGGCAACCTTCTATGTCCGATTAAATGCAGAACTGAACATAGGAGATTACCAATCTAATGTTCTCGTGAATATGGTTAGAGACAACCAGTCATATGTCAGAACATATTATGTTCCCTGTAGAGGCTGCGTTACTCCACCTCAATACTTTGTACATTTTGAGGATGGGACAAAGGATACTGATGATTCCGGAGAAGTAGTTTTGAACGGAATCGAGTGGAATATGACAGATGCCCGGATTGGAACTTCTGCGGATGATTATAAGGTGGGTAATAAATCAGCCCGCCTGAATGGTTCAGCCACATCGTCCATTACCATGTTACAGGACAAATCCCATGGTGCCGGCAATGTTACATTCTTATATCGTCGCTATGCTGACCAACCTCAAACATCTTGGGTGGTGGAGTATATCACTCCTGATGCAACTCAATGGACTCAGGTTGGCTTAGCCTTTACAGCTCCGGAAACAGATGAGGTGCAGACATTCGAAGAATTCATCGGAACCACTGAAAATGTTCGCATTTGCATCAGGGAAGCTACAGGTAGTGGCGCAGCGGGTAGAGGCCTGAATATCGACAATATCGCAATTGATGACTATTATGATTTCTTTGAAGATGAATCCTATGAAGTAATAACAGATTATAGAATCTGCATCTCAGGCAGCGATGCCAATTATAGCAAAAACCCGCACGGTCCTGCTCCCGATAACATTCCTAATGATGCCACTGTTCTTTGGCACGAGCGTCTCACCCTGTTTGGAGATGGCCCATGGAGCTTGACTTCCGATGTTTATGATCCAAATGGAGGCGGAGTAGCTTGCAAAGGTGAATTGGATTGGACGGCTGTGAAGTATAATGATACTTGGCATACCGCTCAAATGATAGATAACCAGGTTTTCTTCGAAATAGAAGGTCCGCTGCTTAGTCCTGGCAATGATATCGAAGTGCTCTTAGCCCGTCAAGATCCACCCACCCTGCCCGTGACGCTCTCTCACTTCTCGGCTACCATGACCGCACAGAACTACGTCAACCTCACCTGGGTTTCCCAGACAGAGAGCAACCTCATGGGTTACAACGTATTGCGTAGTGGCAGCGAAGAGCTGGGCACTGCAAGCCAAATCTGCGCCATGATTCCGGCTACCAACAGCTCGGAAGCCCAGACCTATACCTACTTGGATAAGGAATTGGTGGAAGATG
>JAKQWO010000020.1 GCA_029561955.1 Candidatus Cloacimonadota bacterium | reverse complement strand
AAATCAAGATAGCATCACAAAAAACGCCGAACAGGGTGAACTTAGCGGCACTTTTGGCCTTGGAAAGCCCCAACATAAAGTAGTTGAAAAGCGATGAGGAGAACATGAAGATGGGATAAACCGCATAGATAACCAGTAGATGCGACAGCGCGGGGTTGTTAAACCAAGCAGCGATCGCATTTCTCAACAGCAGCAGCATCAGGGCAAAGATCACGGAAAGGCCAAAGGAGATATTGATCAGTCTGCCTATATAAGCCTTTCTTTCTTCTGGGCTTTGACGTGGCAAGAAGTAGAGAATGCTTTGTGGGATGCCCATCATCAACAGAGCGCTGATGGTGGAATAGATGAGGAAAAGCTGACGGTAGCTTCCCAGATCGGCGGGTGCGAGTAAACGAGCTAAGACGATGCCGATGAGGCTCTTGATGAAGAAACGGAAAAACTCCGCTGTGGTGATTAAAGCCGCTTGATGTCCTGCATCCTGATTCATCTTAGTTAATCCCTTGCAAGTCTATAGGAATATAGTATTTATAGTTGCTGTTTTCTGGATATATCCGGATCACGTATTTGCCCGCTTCAACGCTGCCCTCAGATTGGTTTTTACCGTTCCAGACTTCACTTACCCGGCCTTTGGGGTAGTGACGGCTGCGTTTGAACAAGAGTTGATCTGAGGTATCCCACAATTCCCAAGTCCAAGTGCCCTCATGCGGAATGAGTAGCCCCAGGATATACTGACGCCCGCTGGGGCTGATCTTGATGTCTGCAGCAAATTTACCGCCTAACTCCTCGGGTGAGATGTCTATGCTGAACTGCAGGCTTCGGGAGTCGATTTCAAGCAGCAATTCCGGTGTGTAGCTCATCTGCATCAGTTTGTCCCAAGCGTTTTCCTTCTTCAAGCCTCCGTGATTGAAGAGAGCGATGCCGGCAAAGTCTTGTTCCCTGATGTGGTTGATGCGCTGGGCGATGTCCAAAATGGTGTAACCATGGTAGGCACTGTGATTTGAGGGTAGTAACGAGCCGTTATTCTGATCCCAAGCTCTCAAACCTACTACGATGCGCTCGATCTCCTCAACTTGTTTCAGCTCATAGAGTTGCTTCACAAAGGTAGCGTATTTGGTGCTGTAGGCCATGAGATAGATGCAGTCGATAATGCCTTTGCCCAGCCAATCTTTCCAGTCTTGGGCATAAGAATTCACCGCTGCAGTGTAATCCGAAAAAACAGCCGCACTGAGCAGTATTCTGGGGTTGATCTCTTTCACTCTGTGGTAGCAGCTTTCCACGAAGCTGGTGACCAACTGCGTTCTCCACTCGTTCCAGCTCAGGGGGCCATACTGAATCAGATGGTTTTCATAGCGTTGCTGAGAAATGGGGTGATAGCCCCAAGTGCTGCTTGGATAGCGGATATAGTCCAGATGCAAGCCATCCAGTTCCGGATAGTTTTGCACAATGTCGGACAACACATCCAGCACATAGTCCTGAACCGCAGGGATGCCGGGATCGATGAAATAACCAAAAGCTTCGCTGCTGTTCATGCGCCTGTGCTTGGCGTCGTAAGTGATCCAATCGTAATGGTTTTGGTAGATATAATTGTTTTCCACCAAACTGGGCAGAGTGGGCGTGGCGTTGAAAACTACCACCCAGGCATGGACACGCAGGGGTTTATCTTTAGTTTTATCAAGCACATAAGCCAGCGGATCAAAGCTGTCATCTTTGAGCACATGGCTGCGTGGCTCGTTGTTTGGATAATCCTTAAAGTGGCGGTTGGGAGTGTATAAGGCGTCCGAGCGGTACCTTACCTCTACCAAAATGTCTGTCTGGCCGGAACTTACAGCGTCGCTGATGACCTCGTCTATTGCCTCAGGAGTGGTGATGTCCCAGGGGGTGACCCAAAGTGCTCGAATCTCTGCGCTTATGGATGTTAGTCCGGTGAGCATCAGAACGATTAACAGGAGCCTAAGACTTATCTTCACTCGCTCACCCCTCTGCGGTTTATTTTCTGCACTCTGGAGCTGATGTCGCCGTCTCGGAAACTGATGGTAACTTCATCTTCGACAGCCACTTGGCTGACGCTATCTATGGGTTTATCTGCTTTGGTTACATAGGCAAAGCCTTTATCTAACATGTTATAAGGGGATTGCAGCTTCAAAAGCTCCTTTTTATGCTCAATTTCCTGCCTTTTATCCATGATTATTAGCTTGATCAGAGAGCTCAACCGAGGCTTGAGCATCTTATTCAGATAGCTCTGGTGCTGCGTGATCCTTTCTTGAAACAAGTTAACCTGCATAAATAGCTCTTTTTCCAGCACTTGGAGCTTGTGCTTGGGGTAAAGCAGCAGATCTTGGCTCTTTTGCAGCACTATATGCGCCTGATCCACACGCTGACGCATGGACTGCAACCTGCGCTCCGGATGCAATTTACCCAGTCTAAAGCGCACATCGGACAACCTGGCTGACCCCCTATCCAAAGCGCCTTGCAAGAGACTCAGCATCCGCCTTCCAGACACATCCAAAAGCCGCATTAGCTCTTCTTTGTCTGGCACTGCCAGTTCCGCAGCCGCACTGGGAGTGGGAGCTCTGAGGTCTGCTACAAAATCCGCAATCGTGAAGTCTATCTCATGCCCCACTGCGGAGATGACAGGATGAGGTGACTGATGGATGCTACGTGCCAATGCCTCGTCGTTGAAGCACCACAAGTCCTCCTGCGAGCCGCCGCCACGTGTGATGATGATTAAATCTATATCGTCTCGAGAACTGAAGTATTGGATGCCTTTGATCAAGGTAGCTGCTGCCATATCTCCCTGCACCAAAGCGGGATACACTTCCACCTTCACCGGAAAGCGCCTGATGAGGATGTTTTTGATATCCTGCAATGCGGCTCCGGTAGGAGAGGTGACGATGCCTATCTTATTGGGAAACTTGGGCAAAGGACGCTTGTGTGCTTCGTCAAACAGGCCTTCTTCTCGCAGCTTGGTCTTAAGTCGCTCAAATTGGAGAGCCAGATTGCCTTTCCCAGCCAAGCTAACGTTATATACATTGAGGTTGTAGCTGCCTCCCTTTTCATAGAGGGTGAGCTTGCCGTGGCAGATAACCTGCAGGCCATTTTCCAAGGCAAACTTCAAAGAAAGGTTGGCGGGACGGAAGAAAGTGCAGCGCAAAGTGGCGTTATCATCCTTGAGATTGAAGTACATATGCCCGCTGGAGTGATGAACAAAATTGCTCACCTCTCCCTGCACATAGAGCTCGTCTATGTTGCTTTCGATCACCTGTCTGAGGTGTGCGGAGACCTCGTAGACAGTAAAAATCATCAGTTCTTCCATAAGGCAGACCAGTTTTTAGGATCGAAGGATTCTGTCAAGATGTTGGTTTTAGCTGGTGGAATCTGTCGTTTTTGAGAAAAAGTAAACTTCAGTGGATGTCGCAGGAGAAGATTCCTCTCAGCTCATACGATGCAACATACTTTCCCTTTACTGCATCATGAGTTATAGACTCGTCACTTGCCTCTTCCTTACTTAGCCGAGCGGCGATGCCACGGCGATACTCGGGATTTTCCCGAGAGGCACCGAGTAATCACCGGGCGGGTGAGTAAGGAGGAAGTGGGTAAGCAGCAGAATCATCCTTGGATGGTTTTATGCGGAATTGTGGAGGCGGGAGAGTACGATGTGGAGGGAATCCACTTTTGCAGGTGGTAGGCTTGTGGGCATAAGCGTCAGTCAGGAGATAGTAAGAGGGCTAAACTGTGCCAATATCTGCAGGTATCTGAATTTTGGCCTTGACAATAGATGCCGGTTTTTCAACGATGGCTCCAAAAATGATATTAGGTGCTTTATACTATGCGAAGATTTCTTATCCTGCTGATACTGATAGCCTTGGCCACCGTGGCCGTCACGGACGAGCTGTCCGATAAACAAAAACAGCTCCAAAAAGTCCAGAGTCAGCTTCAGAAGGCTCAAAAACAGGCTCAAGATACGGCAAGTAAAAAGCAAAAAGCGCAGGGAGAAATTCAGCGTACTACCGCATTGAAGCGGCGCACAGACCAAAATCTCTCCATGCTCAGGCGTGTGGAAAGCACCAAAAAAGATTCTTTGGCCAGGGTTCATTCCCGGCTTGAGGATGCCGAGCAGAGGCTGATCAACCTGGAACATATGCAAAATCACAATTTGGAGATGCTGATCCGGGCTGATCGTTCCTATTCCGGTTCAAATATCCACCATCGGGATCAGCGCTTGCTCAGTATTGTGGCTGAGTACAACGAGCTCAAGCTTACCAGCCTCAAGGGCTATAAAACCGCACTGACACACGAGAAAGCCTTGAGGCAAAGCGAGTTTAGCCAAGCAGCTTCCGAGGTGAGGAAGACCAGCAAAGAATCCAGTAAGATGCAAAAAACTCTCTCCTCCCTGCAGGCGCAGAGCTCAAAGTTGGCCAAAGAAGAGAAGAGACTGCAAAACCAGATTGCAAAACTCAAAAAGGATGCCGCTCAGTTGGAGAGCTTGATCAGCCGCCTCGCCGCTTCCAGCAGAGGCACAGAAACGGCGTCTTATCAGTTTACCGGCAATAAGATAGCCTGGCCTGTCAGAGGCAGGATCATTCGCAGTTTTGGCTCGGAAACGCGAGCCTATGGCACATCCGTGACCAACCAAGGCATAGATATCGCTGTGGCAGAAGGAACTGCCGTCAAAGCAGCAGATGCCGGTGAAGTCATATTTGCGGATCGTTATAGCGGACAAGGGAATCTGGTGATTATAGACCACAAAAATGGCTTCTTCACCGTGTATGCCTACAA
>JAKQWO010000018.1 GCA_029561955.1 Candidatus Cloacimonadota bacterium | reverse complement strand
GCTCTTCGCATCCTGGGGCTGGAGAAGGTCCCAAGGGTTCGGCTGTTCGCCGATTAAAGCGGAACGCGAGCTGGGTTCAGAACGTCGTGAGACAGTTCGGTCCCTATCCTCTGCAGGCGTTGGAAATTTGAGGAGATCTGTCCTTAGTACGAGAGGACCGGGATGGACGAACCTCTGGTGTACCGGTTGTCACGCCAGTGGCACAGCCGGGTGGCTATGTTCGGAATGGATAACCGCTGAAAGCATCTAAGCGGGAAGCCAACTCCAAGATTAGATTTCCCTACTAGACAGGTTGAAGACTACAACCTTGATAGGTCACAGGTGTAAGAACGGCAACGTTCTCAGCCGAGTGATACTAATAAGTCAACTGGCTTTCACCATTTTTATTCTCTTGTTTTGGACTCTATTTCGATTACGCCGCGGAACATTTTAAACTATTGCAAAAGTAAAGAGGCTTTTGCGATGGTGGTTATAGCAGCGGGGCCACATCTGTTCCCATCCCGAACACAGCAGTTAAGCCCGCTCACGCCGATGGTACTGCATGGGCAACTGTGTGGGAGAGTAGGTAGCCGCCGTCGCAAAAGCCTTTTGTTTTTTCCCACGAATGCACACGGACGGGGACGGCTGCGCCGTCCAGTTGTGAGTAGTGAGTTGTGAGTGCTGGCGCAAGTTACAAGATACGAATGCTTTATCCTTCAATCCGCACAGTTTTGGCTGTTTTCTTTTCCCACGAATTGCACGAATTACACGAATTATGGGATGTAGGGTCGATCGCTTGCCATAGCTACCGAAAAGGTAGCCGGCGGTTGCCAAACCACCGCCAGAAGGAACAACCTTGCTGAATAGCTCCAATACTTGTCTGGATAGTTATCTATGAAATACATATAGCATCCATCGAATGGCACAGATAACGTATCCAAATCACGGTACAAAAGGAATGACTCAACATCAAATAAAGCGGTCTTGTGCGCATAAACATTGATTTCTGTCAACTCATCACTAAGCATCTGCAAAACTAAATTATCTGCTGCTGCCCTATGGTCAACATGATGATCGTCAACGAAAGAAGTGTCTTGTGGTTCATTGTAAACCTCTTTTTTTTGGTTTTTTGCTACATTTTTATTAGCTTCTTTACTATTTGTTTGTTGTTAACCTCATTGATCTTGCAAAGATAGACACCTTTTGAGACGCTTTTGCCATTTTCATCGTTACCATCCCATTGGATCCGGTGCGGATTACCTGCTCTGATCGCGTCACGGAAAGACCTTACTAGTTGCCCCTTAATGTTATAGATGTTTAACACTATCTCGCCTGTTGAGCAGGGAGTGAATTCGATATTCACCTTTTCTACCCAAGGATTTGGATATATTGCCATCTCGATTTCCGGATTGGGAATCAGCTCATCATTATTTGATACGGGATCATCTGAAAAACCGCCCATCCCATCATTGTAGTATACCCGGAGCCGCGCTCCACCTTGAAGCCAGACCAAGACAAAGTCAAGAAAACCATTGTTATCTACATCTACATAATCAAAACCTGAGAATTTATAGTAAATATGTGCTTGGGGAGCTTCAGCAGGAAGGAGATAGGAGAGACTTTCGGGAAAATCATATCCATCAGGATTGTAAGGTGAGATGCGAGCGTAATTGACTATATCCAGATACTGATCATTGGTTAAATGCCTCAACAATGACGTGTCCAATACCCTGCCATCATAATAGATACTGTTATGAGCAACATAGTTGTAATCTCCGACGTTCTCATAGATACAAACGGCTGAATGTGTAACACCATCGCACCAGGAAGTAAAGATATCGAGATCACCATCAATATCCATATCCTCAACTTCTATGGTTCTGAAATAACTGTCATTGGGCAACACAAGAAAGGGAGCATCAAGTTTTGGGTACTTGTAGATATGTAAGCCTTCCTGGGTTGATATGATGATTTCATCAGTTCCATCGGCATCTATATCTCTAAGTGCAACCCACCCCACACTCGGCAAGGTTTCATCGGTTATTGTAAAATCCATCCCGCCATTATTCAGAACAAAATGATACATCCCGTCATGCCAAACCATAGCATCAGTAAAACCATCACCGCTCCAGTCACCATATAAAACCTGTACTGAGTTCGATTGAGTCATTGGAGGCAGGTCTATATAGTAATTTTCGTAAAAATACCCGGCATCGCTGAAATAAATGCGAAATGTGGTCTGCCTGTTCCCATCTTCGTCGGTGGTGCGGAAAAATCCATCTATATCAGTGTAGCCATCGTTGTTAAAGTCATACAATTTCTGGGTAAATGATTTAGCCCTGGAAATCGGTAGTGTGAATGCGTTGCTGAAAGTACCGTCCCCATTATTGTGCAATATATGCATATTGAAGTTATCTGCCGGCACTAATAAGTCTACGTTTCCATCCCTATTGAGATCATCACAGAAAAGGCCCATGGGAATAAATGGGCCGATATTCACCTCGTAGCAATAAGCTGAAACTGCCAGCAACAGTATTACCATTAAAAGTAAGAGACACCTCATGAAGACTCCTTGATGCACCGCTGAGCAGGGAGCTAAAGCCCAAGCGGCGAAAGCACGGGCATAGTAGCGACATGTGTTTAAATAAGTGTCCTTCATCTCATACTCCTGTCTTTAGATAAACCGAATCGACATTGCGTCCGACTTGATGCCACAAATATGGCTCAAGTCCCATTAGACTTTGTTGAGTCTCTAACGTTGGTGTAAATTCCAAGTCGTTGTTAATGTGGTTCTTTGGGAACATCTTAAAAATCCTCGTTATTCACATCTATGCTTGGTCGATCGACTATCGGCATTGTTTTCAAACTGGTGATATAAGTCAAGAGTTTTCTCATCTCAAGCTGCCCGCTACATTGGGATCGAGCTCTACACAGGAGACAACTATGCTGCAGTAGTTGACATCAAGCTGCGCTTGATTGCTGCGGTTCGGCGACCGCCGGCCACATCTTTGGTCGGTGCGGCTAACGCCGGTACCTTCGGTGCGCGGCGAGCGACCGTACCAGCCACCTACTTGATCAGCACAATCTTGCGGGAAGCCTGATGCTCCTCCCCTTTGACTCTCAGTATATAGATACCGGAAGAGGCCGCCCTGCCCTGGCTGTCCAGACCATCCCAGACGAGAGGATTCTGCCCTGCAGGCAGATTCAGGCTGTCCAGATCCCGTATCTTGCGGCCGCGGATATCGTGGATGCTGACTTGTAGTTTTTGCGGCGTGTCCAGATCGATCCACAGCTTGGTTTCTCCGCGGGTGGGATTGGGTGCGGGAGCGGAAAGGCTGAATTTGGCAGCGGGCACTTGGGGGTCATCCACTGCATTTTCCCAGCCCTGAAGCTCGATCATCCCGGAAAGCAACACCGTGTTGCCGTGTTGATGCGAATTGTCGGCAAAGATATACCAATCCTGCCCCACGGGTATATTGAACTCCGCGTTGGCCGTCAAGTGTGGACCTTCATTCATATAGGCGTAACATAAGTTGTACATGGCCATAAACAGTGCGCCATCGGCATCCGTGCCCAACAGCCTAACTGTTGACGGTTCGGAAGAATACTTGTAGTGGCGGGGTTTGGTTCCCAGCACATCGATATCGTCCCACAAAGATTTACCGGTGATGTAAGACCCCGTGGAGACCACATTCGCCGTAAACATATAATCCTGCACAGGGTCATCGGGCAGGGGAAGCATCTCAATTTCCGGCTGAGGCAGGGGTGCATCGATCTGAAACTGATAGGAATAGGTCTCCCCCGCCACCGAGGGCGAGACGAGCTGTGCGTAAGTTCCGGCGACGGCGGGATAAATTCCGAAAGAGGTATCTGTGCGGGCGCGGTAGTCCCTGCCTTCACCCACGGTAAAACTGACCATGCCATTGTTGTCCGTATAAGCCTCATTGTCGAAGCGGGGAGAGCTTTCAAAGATGGCCAGCACCACCCGCGCCCCATCCACGGGTTGCAGGTCGGCATCCACCACTTGGATGTTGATGGTGGCCACACCCTCTGAGTAGCGTTCGGTGACCGGAGTGAAAAGGCCATCGGAGCGCTCTTCAAACACGCTGCCAAAGACCTTGCCCCAGCCGTTTTCATAGACGAGGGGATTGTTGAGATAGTTGTTTACCGGTTCCCAAGAAACCCAACCATCCTCCCAAAACTCGTTCCAGGTGTGGTCGGTGGAGACAGAGCTGATATTGGTGCAGGGAATCAGTGCAATGCGGGCGACGGCTGAGCTGAGGTCGGCGTATTCTCCGCAGCGTCCGAAGCGTTTCTGGTAGATGCGCACGGGCTGGTGGGGACGCTCGTTGTTAGAGGTAAAGCTCATATTTTGGTTGATCCACCAAGTGATGGCGCGGATCACGTCGCCGGGGCTGCCGTCGCGGTTGTAGACGCTTTGGCATTGGGTGAGGGTATCGCGCAGGACAGGATAGTCACCATCCACATGGTCATAGATGTAGCTGCGCCAAAACTTTCCTTCGGGAGGTGCCGCGATGTTGTTGGAGTGGCTGGAGTTGTGTTCTATGATATTTGGATCGATATAGGCGGCGATCTCGTCGGTAATCTTGGGATTCACCAGATACCAGTAATAGATGTCGCGCGGAACGGTTATCTGGATCAACTGGCCTTGGGCGTCCCTCTTCCAGTAGCGGGTAGTGGAATAATAATCTCCACCGTTGGCGGAAGAACCGAAATCCAAAATCTCCACATAGTCCAGCTCGTTATCAATTTCATACAGCTTCTGGGCGTTTTCCAAAAAAAGTTCCGGCAAAGCAAAGCTGGAATTCAGATACTCTGGGGAGGCGGTAGCCACGCAAAAAGCGATCTCGTCCACATAGGGATCGGGGGCATTGTTCAGCAGTTCAGCAAAAAGCAGTTGTCGGTCGGGATGGAGGTGGTTGAGCGTGTTCTGGAGTTGCACCCTGATCCACTGAGGCGACCTTGCCACTGCGACCTCGCTTTGGGGCAGCAGGGTGCCAAAGCCGGAATATCTTTCTGCGTCTAAGCTCAGGTTATCAAAACGGGCTCCGATCTGCTTTCCCGCTGGCAACATCACATCCATAGGAAAGCTCTGCAAAGGAGTCCAGATTTTGGGTGCGACTGTTTGGGGTTCGTGGCCAGGCTGGCTGGGCAATGGAAGCTCAACCAGAGGCTGAATCACGGAAATAGGTCCCGAGACATCAATTTCTCTCGAACTCAGACCTCGGGGCTGAGCTCCCAAGGCCAGACAAATAAACAAAGGTACAACAAGCAATAGCTTTTTCATCGTTTTGCCTCACTCTGTTATGTTTTTGCCATTGTATTGGGTAGCTGATATTTGTCAATCTAAATGTCGGTGCCTCGGGTAGTTGTTAGTCGCTGCGCAGGGGGCGACTTCGTCGCAGTTGTCAGTTGCCAGTCGTCAGTAGTCAGTCGCTGCGCATGTTTCGGGAATGCGAATGGTTGTGGTGTGGATCCGGGTGGTTGGTTTCTTTTTGGAAGCAAGCGGTGCTTGCTGGCGGCGGTATGGCAACCGCCGGCTACAAAGTGGGTCGCTATGGCAAGCGACCATACCTCTTCCTTACTGTACCTCCCGGTGATCACTCGGTGCCTCCCGGGAAAATCCCGAGTATCACCGAGGCATCGCCCTGCGGGTAAGTAAGGGCCGAGTCAGTGATGAACTTCTACCCACTAAGTATTGAACATGAGCCGTTTATTATGAAGGCTTGTTTTTCCGATGAGCGAACTGGTTTCAGTATAGGCTATAAATTTCAACTGTGGCTGGACAGCGGAGAGAATGAACGGGCTTTCATGAGATGGTCATAATTGTTGTGCGCAGGAATAATTGTTGTGGTTTTGGAAGCGTTAATGCTTAGATTGTCTTTCTACCTTAAAAAACCATCATGTGGAGTAAACATGAACACAGAGAAACTCTCAAACCTGGCCATGAACGATAACGGGTTTATTTTCGACCCGGAATCGGGCTACAGCTACACAGCCAATGAGACAGGCATCTTCATCCTTAAACGGATGGCGAATGGAATGCAACGTCAGGAAATCTTCGAAGAGCTCAGCGAGATTTATGATGTGAGTGAAGACAATTTCAACAGTGACTACGCTCACTATATGCTGATGTTGGAAGCCTTGGATCTGATCGACTTTGAGGGAGGCACTCTTGAATCCGGACTTGAGTAAACTCGATATCACCATCGCCGTGACAGGACTCAAAACCGGCGACAACCCCCAGCCCGGGGTGCCCGTGATCCGCAGTATCCGTGCAGCGGGATTCACCGGCCGAATCGTGGGTCTGATCTATGATTCCATGGAAAGCGGCATCTATCTGGATGATCTGGTGGATCAGGTCTATCAGATGCCCTATCCCTCAGCGGGCGCAGATGCTTTCCTCACCCGGCTGGATCATATCATGGCGCAGACGCCGCTGGATGTGATCGTCCCCACCCTGGATTCCGAAGTGATCCTCTATATCCGCTTGGCGGAAGAGCTCAAACGGCGCGGCATCAATACTTTTTTGCCCACCGAAGAGTGCTTCCTCTTGCGTGATAAGACCAAGCTGGAAAGCTTCTTCACGCCTCAAGGGATTCAGGTGCCCAAGACTATTCTGCTCACCAGCGTTTCACAACTGAACAACCTGCATGAGGAGATTGGCTATCCCTGTTTTATCAAGGGCAGATACTACGAGGCGGCCAAAGCTGCAAACTGGGATGAAGCGGCCAAGCACTTCTATGACATCCAAGCACGCTGGGGACTGCCGCTATTGGCGCAACAAATCGTGCCCGGCGAAGAGTATAACATTGTGATCGTGGGAGATGGCGAAGGCGACACCATCGGCATGGTTCCTCAAAAGAAACTTGTGATCACAGACAAGGGCAAAGGCTTCGGCGGCGTGGTGGTAAAAAGCCCCAGCCTGGACGAATTTGCCCGCAAGATCATCTCCATCCTCAAATGGCGCGGGCCTTGCGAACTGGAAATCATCCGTGGTTTCGATGGCGTCTTTTATCTGATCGAGATCAATCCCCGCTTCCCGGCCTGGGTGCGCCTGGCGGAAGGTAGCGGCCAAAACCAGCCCGCAGCCGTAGTGCTTAAAGCTTTGGGTCAAGAAGTGGACAAGCTTCCCGAGTGCAAAACCGGCACCATGTTTGTGCGTCATGCGGAAGACATCATTGCGGACATCTCTGTGATGGGCGAAGTTTCCGCCAAAAGCGAACTAATAAGAAGGTAAAGAAAATGAAAAAGACATATATAGCCCCCAATATCGAGCGGAACTCCGCTGGAAATATGAACAAATACGGCGCCAAGAGCGTTGTGAAATATCAGGATAAGATCGATGGCATCCCCGTCAAAGAGATCGTGGAGCAGTTTGGCTCGCCGGTTTTGGTGCTTTCTGAAAGCCAGATCCGCCGCCGCTACAGGCGCTTGATGGACGCCATGCAGATGCACTATCCCAAGGTAAGGCTGGCTTGGAGCTATAAAACCAACTACCTGGGCGCAGTCTGCAACATCTTTCATCAGGAAGGCTCCGCTGCAGAAGTGGTTTCCGGCATGGAATACGGTATGGCGCGCAGATTGGGCATTCCGGGCAACGAGATCATCTTCAATGGCCCCGGCAAGAAGAGGCACGAGCTGGAGCTCGCCATAAAGGAAGGAGCCAAAATCCATATCGACCATCTGGATGAGCTGTATCTGATCGAGAAAATAGCCAAGGAACTGGATCTGGTGCCGCAGGTGGCGATCCGGGTAAATATGGATACCGGCATCTATCCCCAGTGGGATCGCTTTGGCTTCAACTATGAAAACGGTGAGGCTTTCCGCGCCATTAGCCGCATCGCCTCCGGCAAAGCCATGAATATCGTGGGACTGCATGCCCATATCGGCACCTTTATCTTGGACGCCCAAGCCTATTACTATGAAGCAAGAGCCCTGTTGACGCTGGCGCAAAGGATCAAGGACGAACTGGGTATCACGGTGGAATATATCGACCTGGGAGGCGGATTTGCGTCACAAAACACCCTCTTGGGTTCCTATGCACCCGGTGAATTCATCTCCCCCACTTTTGATCAATATGCCGAGGCTATCGGTGCTGCATTCAACGAATCAAGCTTCGTGAGCCAAAACCTGCCCACTTTGATCCTGGAGACCGGCCGAGCACTGATCGATGAGGCTGGCTACCTGATTTCCAGCGTGGTAGGCAAGAAAAACCTGCCCTCCGGCGAGCGTGCCGTGATCCTAGATGCGGGAGTCAATACCACCATCACCGCTTGGTGGTACAAGCTGAAAGTCACGCCCACCCGTCCTTTCCCCGGAGCCTATCAAAACACCATCTTCTACGGGCCGCTGTGCATGAATATCGACGTCGTGCGTCCCGCTGTTCCTTTCCCCGATCTCCAAACCGGCGAACCGGTGCTGGTCACACCCGTCGGAGCCTATAACAACACCCAGTGGATGCAGTTTATCGAATACCGTCCGCCTGTGGTGCTGATCTCGGAAACCGGTAAGCTGGAGATGCTGCGTCCACGTGAGGAACTGGGTGACGTGATTGGCCGCGAGATGATTCCGGAGCACCTTAGGAGTCAATGATTAGAAACAACGGCATTTCCGCACTGATCAAGCTGGGCAAATCCATCCCGCACGCCTACGCCACGGCGATGTTTTCAGACAGCCTCTGGGTGGGATTGGCGATGCTGCTGCTTACCCTGGTCTCCCCTATCGTGGGTGCAGCGGGGCTGTTGGGACTGCTGGCAGGGCTGCTTTCATCCAGAATCTTAGGCTTTGAAGGCTGGGATTCCTGCAGCGGAGTCATGTCTTTCAACAGCTTGCTGATCGGGCTGGCGGTGGGATATTACTATCCCTATGCTGCGGTGGTGGAAAACCCCTTGAGCTTTGCAGCCCTGATCATCCTCGCCGCTGTCGGCACGCAACTGCTCTATGCTGCAGTCAATTACCTGACCCAGAGCTGGTTCAGGATGCCCTCCATGAGCTTAGCCTTTTCCTTGAGCGCTACCCTGCTTTGGTATTACTTGGTGCGCAGCGGTAACTTCACCGGAGTGGGCTTTGAAAAGCCCCTGCTCTTCAGTCTTCAGATCGAAATGCCTTGGTTTTGGAAGGATTTCTTCCTCAGCATGGCCAGCATTGTCTTTGTGCCGGATATCCTCGTCGGAATCCTGCTGACTGTAGTATTGCTGTTTATCTCACGCATCGGACTGATGCTGGCTCTAATGGGCTGGTCAATCTGTTTTGCTCTGCTGCAGGTCAGCGCTGTGAGCACAACCTATGGGATGTTTTTCCCGGGCTTCAATTTGATTTTGATCAGCATCGGCATCGGCTCCATCTATCTGATCCCCGGTAAGACTTCCTACCTGTTGGCTGCCTTGGGCACGGTGATCGGCTTTGTATTGGCCTATGCACTCTCCGGACGCTACTACTACCCGGATGTGATGCCTGGTCGTCCCGGTGTGCTCTTTGTGCCGATGTTTGCCCTGCCGATGAATGTGGTGGTTATCTCGCTCATCTATTCACTGCGACTAAGACTGCGTCAGAGAGCGGCTGTGATCAACGATTATGGTATCCTGCATCCGGAAAAGGCTTTGGAGGCCTACATCTCCAGATACCAACGCTTTTCCAGCGCCGGAGTGCCTCAGATTCAACTGCCGGTAAATGGAGAGTGGAAAATAACCCAGTCCCACAACGGGCCACATACGCACAAGCAGGACTGGGCTTATGCCTGGGACTTTGAGATCGAGGACAGGTTTGATAAAAAGTATCTGGAAAGCGAGCACGACCTCAAGGATTACTACTGTTTTGGCAAACCGGTGTTGGCGGCTGCTGCGGGCTATGTGGTCAAAGTGGTCAATTCCATACCGGACAACCCAATCGGAACCATCAACACCCAGGACAACTGGGGCAACTATGTCACCCTTTCCCACGGCTATGGTTTTTACACGCTTTATGCACACCTGCGGGAAGGATCGGTGAAACTGGCCGAGGGCGACTACGTGAAGCTGGGCGACAAGCTCGGCGTGGTTGGTAATTCCGGACGCTCCGCTGTGCCACACCTCCACTTTCAAGCGCAGAGCGGAGTGGATGCCGGTTCGCCCACTATCTTCAGCCATATTGTAAACTACAAAAAGCAGACCGGGGATGGCGGCTACAAGCTTTGCAGCAGTGGTGTTCCCCAAGAGGGAGAAGTGGTTTCCCCTTTGGTGCCGGAAAAGGATTTGGCTCCCATTCTGCAGTTTGGATATGGTCAGAAACAGCGCTACGCCGTGCAAACTCCCCGCAAAGAATGGCAGGAAACTTGGCAGGTCGATCTGGACCTGACCGGCACCCATTCCCTGGTGAGCGACCATGGCAGCAAGCTGGAGTTTTCCATCTACAATGGCATCTACAACAGCCTCAAGCTATCACACGGGCGTAAAACCGCTCTGGCTGCCTTTGCCTTGGTGGCCTCACGTCTGCCCTGGAACGAAAGCGGCAAGCTATGCTGGAAAGACGAGCCCAGCCTGTCCGTTCTGATGGGGCCTTTTTGGAAAAATGTCACCCTCTTTCTGATCCCCTTTTTCAAGCCCATCCGCGTCAGTGCCAAAGCAGAACTAAAACAGCATGACCAGAAGATAATCATGGTAAGCATCACCTCCCTTAGCGTGCTGGGCATGGTGATCAAAAAACTTGAGGGAAATCTCACCCTCAGCCGTAAGGAAGGCATCATCGACTTCTCCCTGCGCCAAAACTCCGAGACCCTGCTCAGTGCACAGCGCATGGAGTTGGAAGAAATAGAGGTAACATCATGAACATTAAGATACTTATACTAACATTGGTCCTCAGCCTGACCCTGCCGCTGTTGGCTAAAACGGCTGACATCGCACAGTCCTACGCCCTGGAAGCGCAGGCAGACTACGTCGGTGCTTTGGACGTCGTGCGCGAGCTCTCCACTACCGACGTAGCGGAACCTTTTTACCAAGTGAGGATCGCCTGGCTGGAATACCTGCTGGGACGCTATGAAAGATCGATCTCCAGCTATCGCAAGGCGATCAGTCTACGTGACAATCTGGACGCCCGTGTGGGTATCATCAACTGCCACCTCGCTTTGGGAGACTACCGTCCGGCTCTCAACGCTGCGGACAGTCTGTTAGTGGAGCAGCGTCAGAATACTCAACTGCTGGCTAAAGCAGCCTATGCAGCCTACATGCTCAAAGAATACTCCCAAGCCGCAGACTACTACAAACGCATCATCCAGCTCTACCCCTGGGATATGGAAATCAGGGGCTATCTGGTGAATAACCTCTATCTGGCTAAAAGGGTTGACGAAGCCAAGGCGGAATACCGTCTGCTCAAGAAATACTATCCCCTATCCGGAATTGTCGCTCAATACAAGAGTGTTTTGGAATAAACCTTGAAACAGGCCGTCCTAGTCCTGATTCTGCTGAGTCTGACTCTCGCTCTTGTGTCTGAGGAGACGGACTACCGCAAGCTGCTGGAAGCTTCCAGACTGGCTCTTGCTTACAATCCTCTGGATGCAGATGCGCTGTTGAATCTGGCCTACAGCCATATGATGTTAGGCGAGACGGATGAGGCTTTGCTACAATATCAGAAGCTGCAACAGCAGGCTCCCCAACTTTCTGCTGCAGCAGTCGGTGTTCTCTGGGCGTATTCCGTCAAAGGAGACTGGAAGCAAATCAAGCAATTGGGACAGGAGTATCTGGCCAGCTTTCCCAGTGAAGGCATGATTCATCACTATTTAGCCGCAGCTCAAGCATATGACAGGAAGCCAAATCTGGCCAGAGTGGGCTACATAAAAGCCATCGCTCTTTTAGAGAAACCTTCGCTACGGGCTCTGCCGGAAGAAGGTGCTGGTTGGGCCTATCTGGCTCTGGATGATTATCCTGCTGCGGCACGTCATTTTACCCGCCTCGAAAATCCTCCCAAACCGAAACTGGCCGCCAAGCTACATACCGGTTTTGCCATCAAGGGAAGTTCGGCACGTTTCCTCACCCTTGGCACTACCCTTTCCCACCGTTCCTGGCTGCTTAATCTGAACGCAGAGGAGATGTGGTGGAAAGGGGAGCACTTCCGCTGGCAAGCCAGGGTGGGAATCCGTAAGCAGTTGCCCCTTATAGACCTGAATCTCAATCTGCAATATCTGGATGGCAAGGATGAGCGCATCTATCCCGGCAAAGCAGCCTCGCTGGCTCTCAGCCCCAGGATCTATGCGCAGAGCCTGATCATCCGTCCCCGTCTGGCGCAACACTTTTCCAATTGGCAACGCCATAACAGCTATCAGACCGACCTCGGCGTCAAGCTGAGCTATCTACCAGTCACCCTCAACTACACAGCCTCCCGCATCTATCAAGATTACGAAGCACCAGGTGCAGATTCTGTTCATTGGGTGCACAGCGCCAGCACCAACTTGCACATCTGGAGCGACTTCTGGTTAGGAGCCCACGCTGGCTTCGGGAATCTCGCATTTTTCGCAAATCAGGCTAGCAGCTACATCGACGATTTTACTGCTGGAAAAGGCTACTATGGCCTTTCCTTGGATGCTCCTCTACCAGGCAGATTGCTGCTGCATCTCTATCATCAAATTGGAATCAAAGATCATGACTCATACACTTCGCTGGGACTCAGCACCGCTTTTTAAACTCACCCTCCTCCTGCTGCTTCTGGTTAGCCTCACAGCCTGTAATCTGCGTGAAAATACGCTGCTGCCACCAAACCTTGACCCCAAGGAATACATCACGGAAAGCACCATCAAGGTCTATTTTGACCACCTGATCAAGTCCTCCAACGACGACAGTTTCCTCTACATCCCCAAGGAAAGCATCACGGAAGCCGGCCTCTGGTATGGAGACCAGGTGACTTTGACCCGCGTAAAAGCCTTAGCCAGCAGAGACAGCCTGGCTTTCCCCGTCCGCAGCAAGGCTTATACGGACAGCTACCGCATCTCCATCCAACGCTTGGGGCAGGAAGTGATGATCGACTCCCTGCGCTCTTTTGCCACCCTTTATACTGGACTCAAACCGGACGCCGAACTCGCCTCGCTGCAGTTGGTAAAGAATGGCTGGACGCTTGGCGCACAGCGGGTTGAGGTCTATCCTTATGGTGGTAAGCGTTGCTGGTTTGATCTTGAGGGCAGCGGCGAATATGCCCTGATTGATTTTAAAGATTCCACCGAGCTACGTCTGTCGTCTACCTCTAAGTCCTTGCAGGCTTTGATGGTAACCCCCAATGATTATCTGCGCTTATGGTTCCCCGCGGGCTCACTCGTATCCGATGTGACCTTGAAGCTGGAGGAAAGCCTTTCTCCCGCCGAGATCAGCACCGTGCAAAACCTCTTCCCCGGCTTTGCGCTAAACACCAAAATCCTTAACTTGCAGGGAAATCTGGGTTCAGCCCCAGTGCCGCTCGTCTACTATCGCACGCCGCAACCTCGCATGCTACAAAAGCAGTGGACGCGTCTGCATGGAGGCGAGGTGTATGGCTGGCAGCAGGGTGAAAGCACCTGGCTCTGGCGTGATGGTGAACTGGTCAGCTTCTTGAGTGGAGCGGGCAAGTTCTTCCTGCTCACACCTCTGGAAAGCCAAAACCGGCTCGATCTACCGCTTGATGGCTCGCTTTCCCAGCTTTATCTGCAAGACATCTGGCTGGACTTGCGTGGTCTGAATCTACCCGGCACCAACCTGCGCCTCGATTTGCAACCCGATGCCCAAACCTTGCTGACAGACTATTTTCAGGGCAGCCCCTTCAAACTCTCACAAGACCGCCAAATCTTTGGCATTAGCTTCACTAAAGCAGGCTCTATGCTGGAAACCCTGCCCTCGGATGCCTGGATAGAATTCGGCTTCCGTTCCCAGTTGCAGAGCAGGAATGCAGCCAAGCTTTTCCGTGCTTTCAGATCGAAGGACGCCGACAAGATCAGCTTCAAGACCCTGGCCGACAGCTACGACTCAGACCATTACAGCAGTGCAGATGGCTTTGTCTACAGCGGCATAAGCTCAAGCGGCATCTATATCTACGGCAGAGCTACGGAGGAAAGCAGCCGCCTGAGTGTCCCCTGCCTCAAGCCCCAACTGCAGTTGCAGACCACCCGCACTTTTGTGAGCTACAGCGATCCCAAAGCTCCCTGCAGTAGCCTGGAACTGGAATACTCTGCCAGCGTGCCTGCCAACCATCCCTGGCTCTCAGGCTCGCCCTACCAGCTCAATTCCAGTCAATCACTGATACGCATCTCCGCCCTCAACCGTGGCCGTGGGATAGCTGATCTGCCCGCCAATCTCTTCCTCTCCACCGCTTATAGCAAGCCGCTGAGCAGCGTGGTTAATATCTGGCCTGCGTCAGACCGACCTCAGTTTTACCGCTACAAACCCAGCGCGAGTCTTCAGCTCAACAGCTTTGTGCAAAGCGGCGGCAAGCTGCAAATCTATCCCACTTGCGCGGGTTACCTGATTGACGGAGCTCAGCTTAGCTCTTCCTCTACAAACAGAGATCTGACTGTTTTCAACCGCATGGTCTTTGACGATTATGATTGGGAAGCTTGGCTGGATTCCGGACTTGACGTGGTCTCCGGCACCACCTTGAGGATAAGCCCGAAAGACGCTCTCAGCGACACATATGGGGTGTTTGCCTCCCAGTATTCCCTCAACCCGCTGGCAAAGGTCTACAGCTTCAAGGCTCAGGGTGACCCTGCTTTTTACTCCAAATTCCAGCCCCTGATCCGCCTCCGACAGAGCTCACGCACCCAAAATCTGCTGTTTTCCGTCTCGGATAGCGAGTTCTACCGCATCTATGCCTACAATCAGAGCAACCAATTGGATGGCTGGCATTTTCATTTGGTGGATGGCTACGCCTCCTTCTATCTGCTCTATGACGCCGAGTATGCGGTTGTGCAGGACCTTGCGCCCCATACCGAAACCCAAGCCATGGTCACCAACCTCAGCCGTGACCTGATCGCCTCGCTCTATCAAGCTCAAGTGACCATGCCCTCGGACTTTCTCGGTGAATTGCTGCCCTTGGGTTCGGGCGTAGGTCTTTCCCTCGTTCCCAATCCGCCGGTGCAAAACACCCTCTCCGCCTATAGTGTGCTCTTCCGGGATCCTCAACAGCAGCCTATCACCACCAATTTTTACACCGATCCCACCGCCACCCGCTGGCCTTATCTCTATATCCCTGTGCCAGACTACACGCCGGGACAGCAGATTCGCCTCTATTTCCGTGACCTGGCTGGCAATACCAACGAGTTTAACCGCGTGCAGTCTTTCTCCGAGGTTCCCGATTACGAGTATCTGATGGTCGGCAACTGCGCCGTATGCTTCATCGACAAACCCGGGCTGTTCTACATCACCGGCAACACTGGCAAACGCGGATACTGAGGGACAGCAAGCTGGCCTTTTTCTTTATCGTTTTACTGCATCCCTGCTCCATAGAGCAGCTTCCCATCCACACTTAGAGACTCTCTCACAATCGCTTGGACGGTTCAGGATGAGCCCCCACCTCACTCTTGCGGCAAAGCTGCCTGCTTCTTCCTTGCTTAGCCGCCCGGTGATTACTCGGCGCCTCCCGGGAAAAACCCGAGTATCTCCGAGTAATCACCGGGCGGGTAAGTAAGAACCGAGGGAGTGACGAGTCTGTAAATCAAAGAAATCCTCTTGATTCATCGCAAGATTATCTGAGCAGGATTCATATCACAAGCGGAACTCAAAGCCTGACTCCATCTTCGCTTGATGAGGTTGAGGCAAAATATCTTCCGATATTTGTAAGCTTTCCTTGACAAAATATCACGTTATAAATCAAGGTGACCACTTGACATTATAATTTGGGAGAAGCTTATGATTCAGGAAAAACTGATCCCCTATCTTATTGATTCAATCAAAACTTACTGGGATAGACCCGCTTTTACAGACTATCCTGGGCCGGCTATTAACTATTCAGAAGTGGGGCGCCGGCTCGTCTGGTTGCACCGCGTGTTTCAGGCTTGCGGACAGACCAAAGGCAGCAGAATTGCTCTGGTGGGCAAAAACTGCGGAAACTGGGCTACCGTGTGGGTTTCCGGCGTTACCTACGGCGCTTCCGTAGTCAGCATCTTGATCAATTTCTCGCCCGAAGAAACGCATCATATCATCAACCACTGTGACGCAGAAATCCTGTTTGTTTCCGCAGACAAATATGATACCCTGGATGAGAGGCGCTTGCGCAAGGTGAAATACATCTTCTCTCTGGATGATTTTAGCCTGCTTTACAGCAAAGAATCACACCTGGGCAAAAAGATCAAGCCCTACTCCGAGACTCCAGATCTGAAGCAGCTTAAACCTTCAGACCTGAAAGTACCGGATGTGTGTGATAACGAGGATATCGGCACCATCATCTACACTTCAGGCACCACCGGCTTTTCCAGAGGAGCGATGATTCCGCATCGTAGCCTCTTGGCAAACCTGATCGTGGCCAGGGAAAACCTCCTGTTTGAGGAGGGCGCCAAGGTGCTAAACTTCCTACCCTTGGCTCATGCTTATGCCTGCAGTTTTGATCTTCTATACCCCTTCACACGTGGTAATCACATCAACTTTATGTCCAAAATCCCAGCTCCCAAGTTGCTGTTGACCGCCCTGCAAAAGCTCAAACCTCATGTTGTCCTGGCGGTTCCCTTGTTGATCGAAAAGATCTACAAGCGACAACTTCAACCCACTCTGGAAACTCCCAAGATGAAAGCCATGCTCAAGGTTCCCCTCCTCAACAAGGTGGTGGAAAGCAAGATCAGAGACAAATTGCTCAAGGCTTTTGGCGGTGATCTCAAGGAATTGGTGGTGGGTGGAGCGCCCATGAATGCCGAGGTGGAAAGGTTTATGAAGCGCATCAAATTCCCCTTCACCATTGGCTATGGGATGACCGAGTGCGGCCCCTTGATTTCCTACGCCAGATGGAATGAGCATCGCTTTGAATCCAGCGGCAGACTGGTCAAATATATCAAATGCAAGATCCAGAGCCCTGATCCAGTCAATGTCCCAGGCGAAGTGTTGATCCAGGGACAGCAGGTCTTTAAAGGTTATTACAACAACGAAGAGGCTACCAATGAAGCCATAGTTGACGGCTGGCTGCACACGGGCGACATCGCTACCTTGGATGAGGACAACTTCATCTATCTGCGTGGCCGCAGCAAAAACGTGGTGATCGGCCCCAGCGGCGAGAACATCTATCCTGAGCTGGTGGAGCAAAAGCTGGACAACCTGCCCTACGTGGCGGAAAGCTTGGTGCTGGAAAGAGATGGACAACTGCACGCTTTGGTCTATCCTGATCTGGAAGCGTTGGATGCGGCAAACATCCCCGTATCCAAACTCCCGGAACTGATGGAACACAACAGACAAGAGGCAAATAAGGTCTTGGCAGACTTCAGCCGCATTGCCAAGCTGCATGTAGTAAACGAGGCCTTCCAAAAGACGCCCACGCAGAAAATCAAGAGGTATCTCTATAGTTAAGCCGTCCCCGCTGTCTGCCGCTTCACGCAAGGGAAATTGTGACATCCCTTGACACAAAACCCCTTTGCAAACTATTGGTATCCCAAACGACAATATTGGAGCCTAATGATGGAACGTCATATAAATGATCTACTTAGCTTCTTGGATGAAGGACCAGCGGCTTTTAACGCCTCGGTAGCGATTACCCGGCGTCTGGATAAGGCTGGGTTTACCTGCATCCGGGAACAGGATGCCTGGCAGTTGAAACCGGGCGGCAAATACTACCTGGTGCGGGGAGAAACAGCCGTGATGGCCTTTATCATCGGCAGTCAGCCTCTTACCCAGAGCGGTTTTCAGATCGCCGCCTCTCACATTGACAGTCCTGCCCTCAAGCTCAAGGGTGCTTCCCTGAAGAACATGGCCAACACCGCCAAGGTAGGCGTGGAAGTCTATGGTGGGCCAATAGTTCACACTTGGTTGGATCGGGAGCTTGGCCTTGCTGGCAAGGTGATGGTTAAGGAGAAGAAAGAGCTCAAAACCCATCTCGTGAACATCCCTGAGCCGATCGCCATCATCCCTAACGCCGCCATCCACATGAATAGAGACCTCAACAACGGTTTTAAATACAATGCTCAGGCTCACCTGACAGCTATCTTGGCCACCGGCAGTGAAGACGGTAACCCCATCAAGGCATTAGTGGCAAAGGAGCTGAAGATAGACGTTGAGCAGATTGTGGACTGCGAGCTTTACTTTTATGACTTGGCCAAAGCCACCCGCCTGGGCGTGGATAAGAGCATGATCAGCAGTGGCAGGTTGGACAACCTGGCCATGAGTCACGCCATCCTCACCTCCATCACAGATGCCAAGAAGCCAAAGAGCACCTGCGTCGCCGCCTTCTTTGATCACGAAGAAATTGGCAGCACCACGCTTCAAGGGGCACATTCCTCCTTCATGGATACCGTCCTGAAGCGCATCTCAGCTCAGTTGGACTGCACCCAAGAAGACCACTTCCGTGCCCTCAGCCAAAGCTTCCTCATCTCGGCAGATATGGCGCACGCTCTTCATCCCTCTTACATGGAAAAGTATGATCCAGACTACTCTCCCATGATCAACAAAGGCCCGGTGATCAAGATCAATTCCAATCATCGCTATGCCTCCACCGCTTCCAGCAGCCAACACTTCATCCAGCTCTGTCACGAAGCCGGAGTCCAGTATCAGAAGTTTATGGTGCGCAGCGACATGCCTTGTGGCAGCACCGTAGGCCCCGGCGTTTCGGCGCTTTTGGGCATCCCCACGATAGACATCGGCAACCCCATGTGGGCTATGCACTCTGTGCGCGAGGTTTGTGGCGTCAATGACCACAGCGACCTCATCAAAGTATTAAACAAATATTACAGATAAAAAGGAGACAAGACTTATGGCAGTATTCAAGCCCTTCAAAGCCCTCCGTCCTTTACCGGAATACGCTAGTGCAATCGCTTCACCTCCATACGACGTTTTGGATTCGGATGAAGCTCGTGCCATCGTAGCCAAGCAGCCGCTCAGCTTTTTACACGTTGAAAAGGCTGAAATTGACCTTCCCTTGGGCACCGATCTTTATGATGAAAAGGTCTATGCCAAAGCCCGCGAAAACCTTGATTCCTATGTGACCCGCGGCCTGATGGCTCAAGACGAAAAGCCCATGTTTTACATCTATCGTCAGACGATGGATGGCCGTCCCCAAGTTGGCCTGGTCGGCCTCGCCTCCGTGGATGAATACATGGAAGGAAAGATCAAGAAACATGAATTTACACGTGCGGACAAAGAAGCAGACCGCATCCGCCACGTTGACACCTGCAACGCTCATCCTTCACCCGTCTTTTTCACCTATCCTCACAAGGATGAGATCGACAACGTGGTCAACAAGGTGATGGCCTCCAAAGCCCCCGAATACGACTTTGTCGCAGACGACGGCATCGGACACACCCTCTGGCTGATGGATGATCCTGCAGACATCGCCGCAATCGAAGCCGGTTTTGCCAAGCTTCCCTGCCTCTATGTGGCAGACGGACACCATCGCACCGCCAGCGCAGCCAAGGTGGGACTCGTCCGCAGAGAGCAGAATCCGGACTACACCGGCGAGGAAGAATTCAACTTCTTCATGACCGTGATCTTCCCCGACAACCAGCTCAAGATCTTTGACTACAACCGCGTTGTTAAAGACCTCAACGGCCACACCATCGAGGAATTCTTTGAGAAGATCGAAGAGAAGTTTGAGATCGAAGCTCAGTTTGCCAATGGCGACCACTACCCCAAGAAGCTGCATGAAATCGGCATGTACATCAACAAAACCTGGTATCGCCTCATTCCCAAGCCCGGAAGCTGGGACTTCATGAACGTAGTCGCCAGCCTGGACGTCTCCATCCTGCAAGACAACCTGCTCGATCCCATCCTCGGCATAAAAGACCCCAGAAAGGATCAACGCATCGACTTCATCGGCGGAATCCGTGGTCTGGAAGAGCTGGAAAGACGCGTGGACAGCGGCCGTGATGCCGTAGCCTTCGCCATGTATCCCACCAGTGTGGAAGAGCTGATCCGTATCGCTGATGCCGGCGAGATCATGCCACCAAAATCCACCTGGTTTGAGCCCAAACTGCGCTCCGGGCTCTTCATTCACCCCCTTACATGAGTAAAACCTACTATATTGAAAGCCTCGGCTGCGCCAAAAACATGGTAGACAGCGAGGCTTTCGCTTTTCTCTTGGAAAAGCATGGCTATAAATGGATCGCTGCCGCCAATGAGGCTGATCTGGTCTTGGTCAACACCTGCTCTTTCCTCAAGGATTCCCTGGATGAGCTCAGGTTTGAACTGCAGGAGTTTTGCGCCGACAAATACTCACAGCTCTGGGTCACCGGTTGTGTGATGAAGAGAGGTTTGGAGCAGTTTCAGCAGGAGTTCGCAGAAGTGGATCAATGGATCGGCCTCAAGGACTTTGCCACTTTTGAAAAGCTGCTGACTGGCGCTGCCTCTGATGTCAAGCACCCCTACCTTGAAAGAGTTCCCGTCCAGCCCGGCTTCCACGCTTATTTGCGCATCAGTGACGGCTGCAACAACAACTGCAGCTATTGCACCATCCCCTCGATCCGAGGCCCCTTGAAAAGTGTTCCCATCGAAGACTTGGTTGCTGAAGCCCAGAGCCTGGCATCAGACCCGGGCAGGCAAGCTCAAGAGCTGGTCATCATCGCCCAAGACACCTGCTCCTACGGCCTCGATCTCTATGGCGAAAAAGCCCTGCCCCGGCTCCTGACCGCCCTGCACGAAATTCCTGAGTTCAAGTGGATCAGGGTAATGTATATGCATCCGGATCACTTTGACTTGTCTTGGCTCCAGTTATGGAAGAGCCTGCCCAAGCTCCTGCCCTTCTTTGAGATACCCATCCAGCACTGCAACGACCAAATCCTGACATCCATGGGACGCAAGAAAGGCGAAGAAGAGCTGGAAACCCTCTTTGCCACCATCCGCAGCCAGGTACCAAGGGCAGTTCTGCGCACCACCCTGATGGTCGGCTACCCCGGTGAAACCGACGCCATCTTTGATTCCCTCCTGGATTTTGTGGAGAGGGTAAAGTTTGATCAGATGGGTGCCTTCCGCTATTCTCAGGAAAGTGGCACACCCGCTGCCAAGCTACCTGACCAAGTCTCCCGAGCCATCAAACAAGCCAGATACAGCGCACTCACGTCCCTACAGGAAGAGATCAGCGAAAGACGACTGCAGCGGTATGTCGGCAGCTTTTTAGATATCTTGGTTGAGGACGAGGGTGAGATCATGGGAGAATATGATGCACATGGCAGGGCTTGGTTTCAAGCTCCAGATTTGGAGACCAAAACATATTTACCCGGCTTACTTTCCAGCTCAGGCAGCTTCACCAGACTCCTCATCTATGATTGCGATCCCATCAGCCTCTATGGAGGTATATAAAATGACAGATACAAAGAAGAAAATCGCCCTCACCGGCATCAAACCCACCGGCATCCCGCACTTGGGAAACTACCTGGGTGCCATCCGTCCCGCATTGGAACTATCCAAAACCTGCGAAGCCAGATACTTCATCGCAGACTACCATGCCCTCAACGCCTGCAAAGACCCCGCTGTCCTCAGGAAAATGACCCTGGAAGTGGCTGCCACCTGGCTTGCCGCCGGCTTAGACCCCGATAAGGTGCTCATTTACAAGCAATCCTTGGTGCCACAAACCCATGAACTGCTCACCATCCTGATGGCCTTCACGCCCAAGGGTTTGATGAACCGCGCCCATGCCTACAAGGCTATGTTGCAGAGCAATGCCGAAGCCGGTAAAGACCCCGATGACGGCGTAAACATGGGCTTATTTACCTACCCAGTGCTGATGGCGGCCGACATCCTGCTCTTTGATACCGACTTTGTGCCCGTGGGCAAAGACCAGTTTCAACATGTGGAAATGGCTGTGGACATCGCTCAGAGCTTCAACCACGTCTACTCCTGCGAAGCACTCAAGATTCCTCAAGCGCTCTCTTCGGACATCTCCAGCATCCTGCCAGGCTTGGACGGACGCAAAATGAGCAAGAGTTACGACAACACCATCCCGCTCTTCGTGCCCGAAAAGCAGCTACGCAAGCTTATCATGCGCATCATCACCAATTCCCAAGGCGTGGAAGAACCCAAAGACCCTGATACCTGCACCATCTTCAGCATCTACAAAAACTTCGCCACCGAAGCACAGATCCAATCCCTCAGAGAAAGATACTTGGCCGGTGGCATGGGCTGGGGACATGCCAAACAAGAGCTTTTTGAACTGATGAACGAGCATCTGAGCCCCATGCGTGCCCGCTACGATGAGCTGATGGCCAACCCCGCTGAAATAGACAGAATCCTGGCCGAAGGCTCAGCCAAAGCCAGGGACTTTGCAAGTGAGAAGATCAAATACCTGCGCCAGGTTATCGGAGTGGAATGAGGCTTAGCACAACATCCAACCCAAGCAAGCACAAACTCTTAGCCCAACAAACCCTCAGAGGCTGCTACCCGCATCCAATGCAAAACCAACCGCCCTGAAACCTGCCTTTGTCACTCTGCTATTGACAAGATCAGCCCCTATAATATGTTTGCACCCTCAAAGGAAGATTTGTTTTAGTGAATAAAGAAAAGATCTATGTTCTCGAGAGCATGCCCGTTACTCGTGCGATCGTAACGCTATCCCTCCCCAGCATCCTCAGCATGCTGGTCACTGTCCTCTACAATCTCACGGACACCTTTTACATCGGTAAGCTTGGCGACCCCGATCTGGTGGCCGCTTTATCCATATCGATGCCGCTTTTCACGCTACAGATGGCGACTGCCGGCATCTTTGGTCATGGAGGCGGCAGCTATGTATCCAGGCTTTTGGGCAGAAAAGACTATGTAACCGCCCATGAAACTGCCACCACAGCCCTCTTTTCCATGGGAATAGCCTCCATTCTCTTTGGCCTCTTGGGCGTATTCGGCATCCCTCTCTACCTCAAGATCGTAGGTGCCAGTCCCAACATCTATCCCCACGCCTATAAATACATGTTTTGGATCCTCTTAGGCACTCCCTTCACCATGGCCAAGTTTGCACAGGTTCAGCTTTTACGTTCAGAAGGAGCCGCCAAAGCCGCCATGGTCATCCTCATGATCGGCACGGTGACGAATATCCTTTTAGACCCCCTCTTTATCTTTGGCTTTAAAATGGGTGTCACCGGAGCAGCCGTCGCCACAGTGATTGGCCAGGCTTTCGCCTCCCTATTTGCCGTCTACTATTACACCTCCGGACGCACCCTGATCACGCCCAAACTCAAGTACTTACGCCCCAGACTCGAGACCTACAAGCAGATTTTCTACATCGGTATCCCTTCTTCCTTATCCCAGATCACTTTAGCCATCGGCAACACCGTTTCTTACAACATGGCCAGCCGTTTTGGTGATGCACACGTAGCGGCGATGGGAGTCGCAGGACGCGTCTTCAGCATCGCCACCTTCGTCTTCATCGGCACCTCGGTAGGTGTGCAAGCCCTGATCGGCTTCAACTATGGCGCCCGCAATTATACACGCATGAAGCGCGTAATCCGCACCGCCATGCTCCTATCCCTCTCCTACGGTGCTGCTCTCACCCTCGTCTTTGCCCTCCTCCCAGAGACCTTGATCTCCATCTTCATCCAAGACACCGCCGTTAAGGTCTATGGCGCTTTGGTGCTGCAAGCCTATGTGTTTGCGATACCTACAGCTTCTGTGGGCATGATCCTGATGTCCAGCCTCCAAGCCATGGGCAAAGCGTTCCAAGCCTTCCTGGTCGCCATTTCCAGGCAGGGAGTCATCTACGTCCCACTTTTATACATCTTCACCTATTTCTTCGGTTTCCAGGGCCTGGTGCTGGCTATGCCCGGCGCAGACTTCCTCACCACCGCCATGTCCTTCTTCTTTGTCCTCGCCATCGTGAGGAAGCTAAAGCACGATGACACCGTGGATTTCGACCCCGCCAAACTGGAAACATCCGATCTCTTGGGAACCTGATCCCACCTATCTTTTTATAAAATGACTTGACCAAATAGCACCAAGCCCAAAGCTTGTGATCAGAGACTATTATCAGTGATCAAGGATAGATTTTCATGGTAGGAAACGTTTTTACTTATGCCACCTTAGGCATTGATGCGCTGCAACTTAACGTTGAATGTGACACCTTTGGCTCTGCCTTCGGCGTCACCATCGTAGGCATGGCCACGCGTGCGGTTCAAGAAAGCAAAGAAAGGATTTTTGCCGCCCTGCGCAACTCCAGCATTCATATCCCCTCCCGTTTTTACACCATCAATCTTGCACCAGCAGACGTGAAGAAAGACAGTGCCACCCTGGATTTGCCGGTAGCGATCTCCGCCTTACAGGCCATCGAAGCCGTGCCCATCAGTTCCGCCAAGAAATATGCCATCGTGGGCGAACTCTCTCTGGATGGAAACCTGCGTCCCATCAATGGTTCCCTGCCCATCGCCATCGCGGCCAAACGTGATGGCATGGACGTGCTGATCGTCCCCCTGGAAAACGCCGAAGAAGCCGCCATCATCGAAGGCATCGAAGTGATCGGCGTCACCTCAATCAAGGAAACCATGGGCTACCTGCGCGGCGAATACCACATCCCACCCACGCAGGTAGATAGAAACCGCATCTTTGACGTGCTCAACACCTTCGGCGTGGATTTACATGATGTGAAGGGACAATACCAAGTCAAACGTGCCTTGGAAGTCGCCGCTGCAGGCGGACACAACCTGATGATGATCGGCCCTCCCGGCTCCGGCAAAACCATGTTAGCCCGCCGCGTTCCTACCATACTGCCGGAACTGAGCATGGACGAAGCTCTGGAAGCTACCAAGATCCACTCCGTCGCTGGATATTCCCGCAACTTCAAAAACGGCATCCTCACCGCCCGTCCCTTCCGAGCACCGCACCACTCCTGCAGCGACATTGCGCTTGTGGGCGGTGGTGCATTCCCCAAACCGGGTGAAGTCAGCCTCGCTCACCGCGGCGTACTCTTTTTAGATGAGCTGCCAGAGTTTAAACGTGGCGTGTTGGAAGTGCTGCGCCAACCCCTGGAAGACGGCATGGTAACCATCTCCCGCGCCGTCACTTCCCTCACTTTCCCCGCCGAGTTTATGCTCATCGCCTCCATGAATCCCTGCCCCTGCGGCTATTTCGGCGCCAAGATACCTAACCACCAGTGCAACTGTGAATTTGGCGCCATCCAACGTTACCGCAGCAGGGTCTCCGGCCCACTCTTGGACAGGATAGACATCCATGTGGAGGTGCCCGCTGTCACCTATGCCGACCTCAGCTCCCTGCCCGCAGGCGACAATTCCGCTCAGGTCAGAGCCCGCGTCAACAAAGCCCGCAGCATCCAACTTCAGCGCTTCAAAGACGAAGAAGGCATCTTCTGCAACAGCCAGATGGGCTCCAGACTTCTGCGCAAGTATTGCGTCATGGACAAGGACAGCCAAGCCCTGATGGAAGACGCCATCGACCGTTTGGGCTTCTCCGCCCGCGTCTTTGACCGCATCCTCAAAGTCTCGCGCACCATTGCCGACCTTGAAGGTCTCAAAGACATCAAAGCAGAACACATCAGCGAAGCAATCCAATATAGGAGTTTAGATAGGAAGTATTGGAACTGAGGCGGATACGCCGCACGTACGGTCAATCGCCGTAGCGAACATTATCCCAGATAAAGCAATAGGCTCTTTCTCTAAGGTTGAGCTTTTCTCCCCGTCACTCACTTCGCCCTTACTTACCCGCAGGGCGATGCCGTGGAGATACTCGGGTTTTTCCCGAGTGGCACCGAGTAATCACCGGGCGGCTAAGTAAGGAAGAGGAAGGGAGGATCACACTAGGGCAACTGCTTTTTTCGCAATAGACCAACTTTCCCCATAGAAAAGCCCCCAGATCCGAAGACCCAGGGGCTCGTCTTTATTATCTCAGTAGAGGGTCATTGCTTGTTCATACCTCCCCAAAAATCACGACCGCCAACGCTGATGACCTTGAAAAAGCGTTTGGCTTCCGCTAAAGGCAAAGTGCAACTATTGGTATTGACTGTAGCGATGGGAGTGGAGTCAAAGCTATAAGGATCAGATGAGGCATAGACCTTATAGCTGGTAGCACCGGAGACCGGCTCCCAAGTTAACACCACATTTGATCCGGAAATACTCGCTTGCACCACAGGTGCGGACAGGGTTTCGCTCACTGTGATGGTGATATCATCCACGGCGATATAGTGCAAATCAGCCGCCGAGTAGGCGTGCCAGCCAAAGTAATAGGTGCCTGTGCTGGGCGGGATGAAGCTCATGGTTTCCGTTGTCCACTCCCATTGGAGGATATTATTGTTGTCATACAAAGGCGGATTACTGATCATGGCAGCCGGGGTGGGCTCTGTAGCCCAGTGAACTTTCAGGGCTTCTGCCACTCCCTCCCATCCCGGTGCACTGAGGGTAAAGGAAATGTCGTATCTCTGCCCAGCCTGCATATGGAAAGGAAGCGTGATCATCCAATCATCCTTGGGACCATTGAGAGCGTTTACCACTGCGGCATTGGGCTCGGAAGTGTAGTAGATATAACTGTTTGACCTGGCTCTCCAGATGTAAGGATGCGTACCACCATTGGAAGTGGTGATGACCCAATGTTCGGGCATCTGCCCTTCGGTGAGAGTGTCAAAATTCTCACACCAAGGGTAGCTGAGAATACTTGGATCAGCCTCGATCACAAAGCTGTGAGGCAACTCTGCTACAGCCTCGCCCAGAGCGTTGTGTGCTCTCACTGTCCAATACCAACGCTGCAAGTACTCGACGCTGAAATTAGCATCCTGAGCGATGGGGTTAAAGGACTGTTCCGCGGTTTGCCAACTGAATCCATTGTAGATATCAGACGGATTGGTAGACATATAGACGGTGTAATGATCCGGTGTTCCGGCACTGATGTCAGGATGCCACTTGAGCTCAAATCCACGTTTGGAGACACCGGTAGCGTTATTGACAGGAGAATCCAGAACAGGTGCACCGGGAGCAGCCACAACGGGCTCCACTATGTGCAACAGCATATTGGGACGATAATAAGAGCTTGTTCCTGCATAGGAATATTGCCAAGCGGTATTATTGCTCCGGAAGTATAAGCTTCCACAGCGTGGTTGGAGGTTGGTATTGTAGACGCCGGCGTTGATGGCATAAACATTCTGCATATCGAAGCTGGTCTGGATCACAAGATTGGATTGCCCATCCCAGTAGAAAGGCACGTTAAAGGAATGCTGATTCCAGTCGAAAGTGGGTGTATAGGCCGGGACGGAAAACGCATCTTCCAGATCGGTAAAGAAGATATCTTCAACAAATTCCGTGGCCGTGGTGGCCTTGATACGGATGGAAAAGTTGGGAAGACTGGTACTGGCATTTATGGTTTTGACATTGAAGCTGATGGAATTGATCCAGCCGGCCTCGGCACCCGCTGCAGTCAGTTCAGAAGCAAGAACCAGATATTGCTCCCGCCCATTTTTGTAGTAGCCACCATATACGGCTGGGAATGTTGTGGTGCTGTTGTAAGTGGTTCCGGAGCCCACAGGCACTACCCCTTCAGCAGCAGTAGTGAAGCTGAAGGGTGTGGCGACAGCACTGATGCCTGCTTCGTTGTAAGCCTTTACCGTCCAATAATACACCGTTGCGGGCAAGAGTGCAGTGGTGAAGGTGAATTGCGTGGTGGTCAGGTCTGCCACTTCTGTGGTGGGCGGATTGTCCGTGCCCAAATACACCTTATAACCGGTAGGAGTGGCACCGGGACTGGAGTTCCAACTAAGCGTTGGCCTCACGGAAATGTAGTTTTGACCATTTTGGGGGCTGACCAACACGGGTGTAGCCGGTGCTTCAGGTACGATCTCCGGGCCGGATACATCATCGATATACAGATGAAACTGATCTGTAGAGATCGCCTGAATAGCCACGTAGACCTCCTGACCGATGAAGCTGGAAAGATCGTAGTAATGATGCTGATATTGCAGGGCACCGGTCTGGACATTCGTAGCCAAAGTGTGGGTAAAGGAAGCGATATCAGGGCTGGTGGTGGAGACTTTTACATTGAATCTCTCGTCATACTCAGAGCTGTAATTGCAGCCGTAAAAGCTATATACATGGTTGGCAGCCGAGGGTGCGAGCTTAGGAGAGATCAGCCAGTCATCATGGGCAACACTGCTGAAATTGATTGCTGCGTGAGCGTTCCCCGTGAGTGGGAATGCCGTGGATTTGAGCCAGGTGTTGCCGCCTCCACCGTTGTGCACTCTCCAGCCGGCGGGCGGGAAGAGCTCCCCTTCAAAGCTCTCTAACAGAGCGGTCTCACTCAGAGCAGTTCCAGCCAAAGCCACATCATAATTGGCTCCGGCATTTACCATACGCAAAGTGGCGTTGTGTATCCCTACTGCGGTGGGATGGTAGCGAACATAGATGCTGCGACTTTCATCCTCGCTGAGGGTACAAGGCAGATTGATGGTAGAAACTTCAAACATCGCCGCATCAGGCCCGATAATGCTGACATCGGCTGCAGTCAGATTCAGGGTTCCGCCGCCGGTATTGGTCACCGTTACACTCTTGAACGCTGTGGCATTATTGATGCGAATAGCACCAAACTGCATGCTTGCCGGAGTGTAAGTGAAGACGGGGTTGATGGGTATCGCCTCCAGAGTAAAGTCCTCTATGCCAAAACCCCAATCGGAAGAAGGAGATTCGTATTGGTGGAAAGCCAGATAGATGGTCTGTCCGGTGTAGGCATCCAAGTTTATGACACACTTTATCCATGATTCATTGTAGCAGGTTTCATCGTGCAATTCTGTGGTAAAGGAGGCAATTTCCGGCGTGGTGGTAGAGAGCATCACCTTGTAGGAGTTTGGTCTTTGCATGGCTTCCACTCTATCCCACCACTTCATTCTGATATTAACGCCGCTGAGATTGATGGGAGGTGAGATCAGCCAGTCGTCATTATTCCCCGCTCCGAAGGCGGTGTAAGGTGGTGAATAGGGTGACATATCCCCGCTCGTCTGTCTCCAAGTGTAGGAGTCGTTATCGGCATTGATCACCTTCCAGTAGGCAGGTGCGGCAGGTGTTCCGCTCCATGGGCCATCAAAGTTTTGCAGATATGGGAAGCTGGTGATGGTGGGATCGAAACATACCCCGCTGACGGTAAAATTATCGGTGGCAGCTCCGGCATTGATGGTGAAGGTAGCCGTGTGGTTTCCGCCAACTGTAGGCGTATATCGGACGCTGAAAGTGGTGCTTTGCCCCTCAGCCAGAGCTACCGGGAAGGTGGGAGCGTCTGTAATCGTGAAGAAGCCGTTGGAGATTGGACTGATGCCCGTGACGTTCAGAGTTCCGGTACCGGCGTTTGAAAGCGAGAAGGTTTTGGTGGCTGTATCATCCATCGTTACCGTGCCGAAATCCCACTCAGAAGGATTGAGATAAACCTCAGGCCCGGTTGGAATAGCCGAGAGCAGGATGATCACATCAGACAGAATATCAACCACCCATCCGTTACCTGTGGGCATGGTATTATCTTGTCCCCACGTTTGATGCCTACCCGTCATTCCCGGTGTGCAGTAGAATCTGGGGCTTGAGTAATTTGGAGCTCCGCCTCCGCCATAATTAACTTCCACACCGATGAGCAGATTGCCCTCAGTATAAGGGAATGGGGTAGTTAGGGCAAGATCATGCCAGCCTGCGCTGCTAAAAGAGTAGCTGCCCTGTTTTACCAGCGTGGCTCCAGAGGTGAAATCAGCCCAGGTTATCGGGGTTTGGACGCTCTGGGTGGTAAGCTTGGCATAGATCTTGTAGGGTATAGCTAAAGGTTGGGGCACGAACACGTTCCATCCCAGGCTTGTGATCAGGCCATACTGCCCTATTTGATCTTGGGTGTAAAGGCACAGGGAGCGTGCGTAGCCCACATCAGCATTGAAAGGGTGGTACGAGTTGGAATATCCATTGCCGATCAGCACTCCGTTCACATACAGAAAGCTGCGTGTGGCTGACGCAGGAGAGTCGCCGATACTGTTGCGGGCGACCACATACCAATTGTGCATTCCCTCGCTCAGGGCGGAGGTAATGGTGTAGTGAGTTAATGGTTGATTGCTGCTCACCACGTTTCCATCGATATAGACGTCATAGCCGGTGGCTTCTGCGCTGCCGACGGGAAGAGTCCAGCTCAGGCTTTCACCAATCACACGTCTGGCACCATTTGCCGGAGAAACAAGCAGAGGAGTCATGGGTGCTGTGGTATCCGGAGAGTAGAGCTGTATCCGGCTGATCGATGATGTCCTGTATAACCCAGCGGGAGGATTGTTGGGATCAGGATTGTTGTCATAATTGTAATAAATCAAACCCGCATTGGCACCGCTGGAGAATGCTCCCCATTCCAAGTATTGCCACGAGGGTGTATCTTCATGCACCGCAACGAGCAGATTGTCAATATTGTTATAGGTGAAAGGAGTATCCAGCGTGATCTCCATCCAATTTTTAGGCGCAGGCAACATGGATGATACATCACCATCAAAAACCTGGGTGAGATTGGCCATTGGTTCCCAATCTGAATTACTGGTAAAGGATGTTTTCTGTGTATGCCCCATGTAGATAGTCCAGTCTTTACTGGGATCAATGGGGCCGACAGAATAATAGAAGCGGATTTTGGTGATCGGAAGCGCACAGTTGATCTGGGATTGGGTGTAGATCTGCTGGGTATAACTGTAGCGAAATGAGCCAACCACGGGAAAATTGCCGGTAGTCTCATATCCATCAGCACCCACTTGCACGGTGATGGCAAAGCCCAGGCTGAAGATACTCAGCATCAGGGCCAGCAGCATAATGAACGAGAGATGTCTCTTCATTGGTTTTTCCTCATATTGATTGCAGGTTATTGTTTTTTGATTTCTCCACCAAAATCACGACCGCCAACGCTGATGACCTTGAAGAAGCGTTTATCGGATGTTGCAGGTAGAGTGTAACTATTGGTATTGACTGTAGCGATAGGAGTGGAGTCAAAGCTATAAGGATCAGATGAGGCATAGACTTTATAGCTGTTGGCACCGGTGACCGGCTCCCATGACAACACCACATTTGATCCGGAAATACTCGCTTGCACCACAGGAGCAGGGAGCGTTTCCATCCAGATATCCGGACCCGAGACATCATCGATCATGATGTACAACTGATTTGTTGAGATAGCCTGGATAGCCACATAGATCTCCTGTCCAATGAAGCTGGAGAGGTCATAGGCATGACGTTTATAGTCCGCACCACCGGTTTGCACATTTGTAGCCAAAGTGTGAGTAAAGGATGTGATATCAGGTGTTGTGGTAGAGACCAGGACGTTGAACCTCTCGTCCCAATAGGTGTTGTTTTGGGTGCTGTAGAAGGCGTAGGTATGGTTTAAAGCTGAAGGTACAAGCTTAGGCGAGATCAACCAGTCGTTATGTGCTACTGAGTCATAACTGATCTGTGCATGGCCAATACCCCCGTGAGGCTTGGTGTAAGACTGAAACCAGGTATTAGGACCGCCGCCATTGTAGACAGTCCATCCTTCAGGCGGGAAGTCTGCAGGTTCGAAGCTTTCAAAGCGCTCAAAAAGCGCATATTGACCCACAGCACTCCCGCTCAGAGCCACATCATGATTTTCTCCGGCGTAGACCATCCGCAAGATAGCACTGTGTGAACCTTCTGCAGTGGGAACATAGCGCACCGGGATCATGCCGCTTTGATTTTCGCTAAGGGCAAGAGGCAAATACTCTGCATCATACATAAACATCGCCGCATCGGTCCCTGTGATGCTGACGTCTGCAGCGGTCAATTCCAGGGTGCCGATACCGGTATTGGTCACGTAGACAATCTGATAATCTGAGCCGCTGTTGACACGAACCGTCTCAAACTGCAGGTTATCCGGTGTGTAATGGAAAATAGGAGCGGTAGGCGTCTGGCGCACCTTCACATTATCCACATAAACGTTGTTGTCTCCACCGAAGGCTGTTGATTGTCCGTAGAAGGCAAGGTATTTGGTGCCGGCATGAGCACTGAGGTCTATTGTCTGACTTTCACCCAACGTGACGATGTTGTTGTACACATAGCTTGAGCCGGTATTATTCCACTCTCTCAGCACGGTAGCACCAACCATGGTGGGATTATCAGCAATCAGGACGATGAACCTGTCATCTTGTTGCAGGCTTGGATTTACCGGATCGGAACTGCCGGTCTTGGTGAGAGCCAGATCAAATTCCAATCGGTAACCCGCAGCAGGAATAACGATGGGAGGGGTAACCAACCAGTATCTGGTGTCAAAACCATAAATGCGGAGCCTGGCAGAAGGATTGGCGGGATTGGGAACATAAGCAAAGTTGTATCTATTCCATCCACTCGTTGTGGGGCTGAGAGTGGCTGTGGGATAGAGGCCTGAATAGCGGGCCCAGTTTGCAGGAGGAAAGGTGGTATTGGTAAAATCCTCAAGCCAGGGCAGATCATAGATAGTGGGGTCTGCCATGGTGGTAAAACTGCGCGGCGCAGTTTGAGGACTTTCTCCATACTCATTAACCGCCACCACACTCCAATACAGAGTGCTGCCATAAGGTAGGCCTGTTGTTGGCGTGAAACTGCTGGCAGTGCTGGTTCCGATCAGGGTAGTGGGAGGGTTGTTGGTATCACAATAGATCTTGTAAGATGCCGCTATGCCACCCGTGTTGGGCACATTCCAGGTAAAGGTTGGCTTGACAAACAGTTCGGTAGCACCATCTTCCGGAGCTACAAGGATAGGGACACCAGGGGCGATCGCAGCTATATCAGGACCAATAAACATGTCCACATCATAGCTGCAGCCATACAGTGCTGTACGCAAACCGAGATAATAGTTGTTACCACTTAGGGAACTGAGGTTTATATTGTGATTGTACCAAGTACTGCTTGCAGGGAAGGTGATACTGCTTCCAAGCTGCGTCCAGCTTGTCCTATCCGTAGAATAAACCACTTGCAAGAATCCACCGTTGCTTGAGCAGGAAGCCCAGAAGTCGAGAGTACTGTCGCTTTCTATGGTGAGCATGGGCGTACTGAATACATACTGCTCATTGGTGCTGGCATTCAGATAGGCAGATGCGCTTCCGTGTTTGGCTCTATTGGTCCCATGGTAGCAGAAGGTGCCATTCCATCCAATCGGTGGAAAGACATCACCTTCAAAGCTCTCACAGAGGGCAAATTCGCCCACGGCACTTCCGCTCAGAGCAACATCGTGGTTTACTCCGGCATAGAATATCCGCAAGATAGCACTGTGTGTACCCATGGCATCAGGATTGTAGCGAACTGGAATGACACCACTTTGGTTTGCGGCGAGAGCGAAAGGCAAGTTTACAGGATCAATTTCAAACAGGGCTGCGTCAGCCCCGATGATGCTGATGTCTGCTGCTGTGAGATTCAGAGTTCCAATACCGTTGTTGGTGATGGTCAAATCGTAGTATGCTGAGGGGTTATTGGCATTGGTGGGGCCCAGTTCCAAAGTGGTGGGAGTGCAGAGCAAGACGGGAGTGGTGGGCATCTCTTCCAAGAGAAAGTCATCTATCCCAAAGCCATAGTAAGCGGAGCCTGAGTAGTATTGATGAAATGCCAGATAGATAGTCTGTCCGGTGTAGGCATCAAGGTTGATCACATGGCTTGCCCAATCTGTGTTGGTGCAGGTTATATTAGCCAATTCTGTGGTGAAGGAAGAGATATCCGACGTAGTGGTAGACACTTTCACTTTGTAGGCGTTTGGCATTTGGATGTGTTCTATCCTATCCCACCACTTTATCCTTGCGTTTATACCGTTGAGGTTGAGCGCCGGTGTGATCAGCCAGTCGTTGCTATTCCCCGCCCCATAGGCAGGATAAGGCATGGAGCGAGCATGCATGCCGTAGTCCCTTTGCTGTCTCCAAGTGTAATCGTCGTAATTGGCATTGATCACCTTCCAAGCTTCGGGTGCTGCAGGTGAGCCGCTCCAGGTACCATCAAAATCTTGCAGATAAGGGAAGCTGGAGATGACAGAATCAAAGCATTCACCGCTTACCACCAAAGCTGAGGTGGCACGGCCATGGGTAAAATTGAAGGTGGCAGTGTGGTTGCCCGCGGCTGTGGGAGCATACTGGATGGTAAAGGAGGCAGTCTCACCAGTAGCCAGAGCCACCGGAAAGGCAGGAGCGTTTGTCACGGTAAAGAAGCCAGCAGATGTTGGGCTCAAACCGGTAACGTTGAGAATTCCACCTCCATTATTGGAAATGGTAAAGGTTTTGCTGGTCGTGGTATTAATTTGGATTCGTCCAAAATAATGTTCCGCCGGATTCAGTCCCAAGACAGGATCGGGTGAAAGAGGCGAGATCAGCATGAGCAGGTGTGGCAGTCGATTGTTAAGAGCTCCGTTTTCTGTAGGTATACTGCTGATACCAGTCCAATACTGATGCGAGCCTGCGGTACCAGAACTGTAATAGAAATATGGGATCCTTGTTTGCAGCTCAGCTCCACTGTTCCCATAGTTGGCTTCCACGCCTATGAGCAGATTTCCACCGGTATAAGCAAAGGGAGAATCCAGGGGAAAAGTGTACCAACCTCCAGTTTCAAAGTTACAAGTTCCCTCTTTCAACATACTGGCGTTGGAGGTGAAATCCTCCCATGTCATCCGGGTAAGGGCGGTAGCGGTGGTAAGCTTGGCATAGATTTTGTAGGGGATGGCATCAACACCGTTTGCGGCCACATTCCAGCCCAAGGAACTGATCACACCCAACTGCCCTATCTGCGCAGCGGTGTAAAGCCCCAAGGAACGCCCATAGCCTTCAAAAGCATTGAAAGGCTCTCTCTGGCTCGCTGTCCCGCTACCAATCATCACTCCATTGACGATTTCAAAAGTTCTGGTCTCTGAGGCAGGCGAATCGCCAACAGCATTGCGAGCTATCACATACCAATTGTGCATGCCTTCACTCAGAGCACCGGTTAGAGTGTAATAAGTTGATTGTTGATTGCCGCTTACCAAGTTGCCATCAATATAAACATCATAGCCGGTAGCATCTACAACTCCACTTCCGGAAGGCCGTGCCCAGCTTAATGTTTGACCTGCCATCACCTGGTCACCATTTAGAGGTGAAGCCGGCAGAGGTGCATCAGGTGCCATGGTGTCTGGGAAGACAAGCTGTATACGGTTGATCTCTGATTGTCTCATATCTGCTGTAGGTGGATAATTGGGATTTGGGTTTACGTTGCTATCATTATAAATCATACCTTTATTGATTCCTGCGCCGAAGGTCCCCCAGCTCAAAATTCCAACTCCACTATCAGGTGTGTATTGATGAACCGCGAGGAGCAGATTGTCAGTATTGTTGTAGGAAAAGGGAGTATCCAGAGTGATCTCCAACCAGTTATGTGCAGCAGGCATCAAGGCAGATACATCACCGGTAAAGACCTGCATAAGGTTTGAGGCAGGCTCCCAGTCTGTGTCACTGTTAAATGCCGTTTTCTGCGTGTGCCCCAGGTAAATAGTCCAATCTTTACTATTGGCTATCTCACCGTACTCATAGTAGAACCGGATTTTCGTAATAACTCCGCCGTAGTTGATCAGACTTTGTGTGTAGACTTGCTGAGTATAGCTATAACCACTATAGACAGGTAAGCAGGAGTTGGACTGATATCCCTCACCTACCTGTATCGTGTAGGCAAAGCCCAGGCTGAATACGCTCAGCATCAGGGCCAGCAGCATCATGAACGAGAGATGTCTTTTCATTGGTTTTTCCTCATGTTTTTAGTTTTTTCTTAGAGGTTCAAAAAGAGGTGTGGCTTCTGCCTACTGCACAGGTTTAGGAGATGTTACTACAGTGGGCAGATTCCGGTTTGATTTCGACGTTGAGGACTTGGGATGCAGCATCAAAGCAGATGGGTAGACGTATCTCCCCCTTGGGCTGATGAGTCCAACTTTCTCTTGAAACTATAGACTGGTTGAAGATCCTGAAGCTCATGGATTCTCCTTGTGCTGCGTGAGTATCGTTTATTTTAAAATATGGTGCAACTCGATGCCTTAAATAAAGATAGCACTGTCACGTCATGTTTCGTGCATCAGGGTAGTGAAACTTTGATATATGTCAAGTAAAATTGCATGCGTTGCTTGTGAATAGATAAACAATGCCCATGGTAGAAATGCTAATCCACTGACCGATCGCAACTTGTGAGCACGAAAAAAGCCCCGAGTCAAACCCAGGGCTTTATTATTAGTCTAAACCTTAGACTTTACTTCACGATAACCATCTTTTTGGTCATGTTGGTGCTGGCGGTGCTGAGCTTGTAGAAATAAATTCCGCTGCCGCAGTTGTTTCCACGTGCATCTTTACCGTTCCAGTTGAGTTTGTGCACACCTTCTTTTACTTTGAAGGTCTTCACTACTTGACCGAGGATGTTGTAGATGGTCACAGTGCCATTTTCACCCGCTTTGATGTCAACTTCAATGGTGGTGCTGTTTACCTGTTTGAAGGGGTTGGGATAGGCATTGCGCATGGTGGTGACGGTAGGAAGCACAGGAGGCACTTCGCCGGTCACGGTCACGCTTGCAGGCTGTCCATAGAATTGGCCAACACCATTAATTTCAACAGCTTCCAGCCAATACCAGTAGGTGTTGCCGATTTCCACTTCCTTGTCTTCCAGTTCATACACCTGTGTGGTGCTGGTGTTGGTGGCAGGAATCAGGGTGTGGGTCAAGAGGGTCGCAACCGCTTGATTATCGCTTTCGCCGCGATAGACGCGATAGCCCCACATGCCGGTTTCGGTCTGGCTCACCCAGGTGAGTTTGACGAAATTCTGGGCAGTGAGTGTGGCATTGAAGCTGCTGAGCTCCACGGGCACGGTGGGATCGCCACGGTCGATGTTGATGTCATCCATAGCGATGAAGTTCAGATCAGCATCTGAGTAGGCATGCCAGCCAAGGTAATAGATACCTCTGACGGGCGGGATGAACGTGAAGGTCTCTTCGGTCCAGGCGGCGTATCGTGCTCCGTTGTTATCAAACAGGGCGGGGTTTTGAGTCATGAGATCGGGGCTGGGAGAGGTCGCCCAGTGCACTTTCAGGGCCTCGGGTGTTCCGCCCCAACCTGTACCGAGTACCATGAAGGAGATGTTGTAGGTGTGTCCGGCTTCCAAAGACAGAGGAGGCGTGATCAGCCACTCATCTTTGGGGTAATCGGAGTGATATTCCACCACGATGGCATTGGGCTCAGAAGTGTAACCGAAACCAGCACTAACCTTCCAGCCTCTGTCATCTGCTCCGGTGTTGGAGGCAAAGACGGTCCAGCCAAGCGGTACTTGCCCGGCGGGGGTGGAATCAAAGTCCGAATTGTTGGGGAATACGGTAACGGTGGAATCGAAGCCTTCGCCACTCACGACCAAATCCGTGGCAGCACGACCATCATTGATGGTGAAGGTGGCCGTATGCTGTCCTACCTCTGTAGGCGCATACTGGATATTGAAGGTCATGTTGGCTCCGGTAGTCAAATCCACGGGGAATTCGGGAGCGTCTGTAATGGTGAAGAAGCCATCGGTCAAGGCGTTGAAGCCTGTGACACTGAGAGTTCCACCACCGGTATTGGTAATGGAAAAAGTCTGGCTGCTTGTCTCATTGATGATCACTTGGCCAAAATCCCAAGTTGTGGGGCTGAGGGTAAACACAGGCTCGTCTGAAAGAGCTGAAATCAGCACAAGTAAGTTTGGACGTTGAGTATTCAGTGCTCCGTTTTCGGCATTCGGTTCGGAATTGTCTTTGGCCCAAGTTTGATGCGAAGCTGTGGTACCAGTAGTGTAATAGAACCATGGATAGCCGCCGGCTCCAGTACCACCAAAGTTGGCTTCCACGCCTACTATCAGGTTGCCACTTGTGTAAGCGAACGGTGTATCCAGGGGCATAATGTGCCAACCTGTGCTATCAAAGGTATAGTTTCCTTCCTTCACCAGAGTGGCCTGTGCGGTGAAAGCATTCCAGGTCATCTGTGTGAGGAGTTCATCAGTGGTAGTTGCGACATAGATCTTGTAGGGAACGACAGCAGTACCGGCGGATTCTACGCTCCAACCCAAGCTGTTGATCAAGCCAAACTGCCCTATTTGGTCATAAGTGTAGAGGCCCATGGAGCGTCCATAACCATACCAACAGTTGAAGGGGTCCCTTTGGCGGGCAGTGCCTTCACCGATGATCGCTCCACTGACATAGACAAAAGTTCTGCTCTCAGAGGCAGGGGAATCACCTATCGCATTGCGGGCTATCACATGCCAACTGTGTGTGCCTTCGCCCATGGCGGGAATAACATAACTGGTTCCCACTTGGTTGCTCACCAAAACACCATCGATGTAGAGATCATAGTCGGTGACATCTGCACCCCCAGCCGGCTGTTCCCAGCTCAAGCTTTGACCGGACATTACTTGGGCACCATCTGCAGGCCCTAAAAGCACGGGTGCCAGAGGTGGTACAGTATCCGGGAAGACAAACTGGATGCGGCTGATATTGTTTGTCAATAACGATGCTGTAGGAGGATTGGCGGGATCAGGGTTGTTGGTATCAACGCGATAGCATAGACCGGTATCTGTGCCGCTGTAGAAGGCACCCCAGCTCATACTTTTCCAACCAGGGGTATACTGATGCACGGCGATGACCAGGTTGTCTGTGTTGTTGTAAACGAAGGGAGTATCCAGGGTGATCTCCATCCAGTTGTAGCCAGCAGGAATCATATTCGACACATCACCATCAAAGACCTCTGTGAGGCCGGCTATAGGTTCCCAGTCTGTGGTGCTGGCAAAACTATCTTTGGTGGTGTGCCCGATCCAGATTTTCCAATCTTTGCTATCGGCAATTGGACCGGATACATAATAGAAACGGATCTTTTCGATCGTTCCTGCATGGTTGATCTGCGTCTGGGTGTAAATCTGCTGAGTATAACTGTAGTCATACAAACCTAAAATGGGGAAATTGGAGGTTGTGCCGGTTCCATCACCCACTTGGACGGTGGCTGCAAAGCTGGTGCTGAAGATGCCCAGCAGCAAAGCCAGCAGAAGAATAAACGATAAGCGTGTTTTCATGGTTACATTTTCTCCTTAAGTGTTTTTGTTTTTGGGGGTTGAGAGGTTTGTGGAGCTTGAGCCTATTGTGATAAAAGCAAGCCCCGTTTGATCATGACGTTGTTTGCCCAAATGAGCACGGGTGAGGGTTTTGACTCTACAGGTTGGGGACATGGCAAAGTGATTAATTACTGGACGCACCTCACCCTGAGGACCAGTCGCCCTGTTTTTTATAATTGTAGGCTGGCTAAAAATCCTAATATCCATAAATCAATCCTTTTGCTTGTGTAGGTATCGAACACAGTAAAATAGCGCATCTCCATGTTCTTACATGGGTTGCTCCATCAATTTGTGCTTGTTGCACCAGTGTATTGCAGGCGGGTAATTTGTCAAGTGTTAAAGTAAATTCACAGATCATGTTAAGAATTTTGAATCCGGAGGGATCCCCCCAACTGATTGGCTCCCGTGATCGCCATCAAATGCCTACTAAATTAGTAGGAGATTGTTTCCAGACTCCGGCACCGGTAGTTCCACAGGTTTCTGAAAAATTTGCCTGCCGGACTGGAAAATGTAACAGGAAATGGCTGTTTTTGACACCCCTCAAAGCCGCTGTTTATACGGCGTCCCTGCCCCGCCCCTGCTCGGCTCCTCCTCCATCGAACAGGAATGGCATAGGATTGCAAGAGGTTACACGTTTGGGCGGGGAAGGGCCAAGAAAGGAGGTGAACCTTTTCAAAAAGTCAAATGTTTCGATAATTTCTCGGTTTTTCGGGGAAATTAAGGCCCCAAAAAGGACACTTATTGGGGGAGGTACTTTCCCCGGGTGCTCACGTATGGGCACGGATTGAAAAACAGCTATTCCCCAACCGAGAACTGATTTACACCATCCTCTTGAGACGCTACCGCTCCGGCAAAGAAAGTATCAGATTTTGCAGCATTGCGTATCTATATGATTGTCAAGTGATTGCGTAATTTGGAAATCTGGTTTTTCGCCGTCTGAGCAACATCGTCAGAGTATATTATAGAGGGTGGGGGCGACTGCGTCGCAGTTGTCAGTGCCCAGTCGCTGGCGCTGGTGGTGGAGATGCGGGAGGCTTTGCCGCAAGAGTGAGAAAGGGAGAGAACCTTGCCGGTGGGTGGGTGGCAAAGCTCTCCCTCGCTCAAAATGATGGTGTCAGAGCTTCCTGTAGAGATAGTGCAGATAGCCGATCATGCCGAGGTCTTCGTGGTCTTTTGGGTCGATAACGATGGGGTCATAATCCTCATTGATGGGAAGCAGCAGGATGAGCTTGCGTCTTTCATCTATGCTGAGCTTTTTGAGGGTAATGCTGCCATCGATGCGCACGGCACAGATGCGGCCGTTGAGGAGTTCCCATTCGCTGCTTTTGCGGATGATGACGACGTCGTTGTTGTGAATATCCGGCTCCATGCTTTGGCCATTGACTCTGAGGCAGACGTATTCGGTGATGTTTCCTTTGAGCATGCTGCGTCTGATGCTGACGATGTCCAAGACGGAGTCAGTGGTCTCTACAGCGGCTCCTGCGGCGATCTCACCCATCACGGGCAGATCGAAAGCTTCAGCGTTGATGTTGCTCTCTTTCACCTGCACGAGGTTCATGAGTTCATCGTTGATGAAGGCTTTGAGTTTGTTGAGGCTGCGGTTGGCGTCGTTGCTGCGTTTTTCTTCAGTGTCCATAAACATTTCACCTTTGCCGGTGATTAGCCAGTGCAGGTCTACCTTGAAGTGTTTGCTCAAGAGTAAAAGTGTGTCCAAAGATGGTTTGATGCGGTTGTTTTCCATCTGTGAAATAGCGGATGCGTTGATCTTCAAGGCCGCTCCAAAGCCTTGCTGGTTGAGCCCGAGTTTCTTTCTCACGGCTTTTAGTCGTTCTCCAGTCATTGTTCCTCCTTATTGCTAAAACGGGTGTTAGTTTTAGTTGTTCTGAATTACTGGATCCAAAGTAACTCATAGCCGGCTTTTTGTCAAGCACTATTTTCACCAACACTTTAAAAAAAACTCCCAACACTCACTGATGCAAACACTACGCTCCAGCTTGGCAAGCGGGGGTTTGGCGGTTGGAGATTGGTAGCAATACTTTATTTCACAAAGGGCTGTGGTGCATTCTCCGGTCATCAGCCTGCTTTCAGGTTGGGAAATCTGGAGGCTAAAATAGGGGTAAAAGGTGAAGCAGCGAAAAAGGGAGCGCTATCCGGAAAGACCCAAAACGCGTCAAGCCAGGGCGGTGAAGGTAGAGCTACATGAGTAAGGAGCTGATTTGAGGGTGGAGTTGCCGCCTTGATTTGTATTGAATTGTAAGCCGATTCAGGTGAGCTGCATGGCGAAGATTTGCCACTTTGTCAGAGCTTGAATCTGTGTTAAAAAACGCCGGAATCAAAAAAAGTGATTGACAATAAACGCTCTTTTGAGGGACATGCCTTAAACTACGAGAATTATCAATATCCTGAATGGAGATAACATATGAGACTGTCTAATCGACTGCTGAAGTTGACGTTATTGCTTGCTTTTGCAGTAGCCCTTGGGTTGAGCATAGCAAGCAAAGACCCTGCTTCGGAGCGAAATGTGGTGGAGGACCTCAGAGTAGAGGATCTGCCATCGGATGATGGTTCCGGCTTGATTGTGAGCTGGAAGCCCTTACACCGTTCCAAACGTATCATCGAATACCGCGTCTACCGTGGAGTTCACCCGGACACGCTGTTTTTCACTCAAGCTGTGCCCGTGAACCCCAAAACAGGTTTTGCCGGGGATAGGATGTATTTTTATGACAGCGGTGGTGATTTTATCGATCTAACTTCTCCTGGCAAGCTCAGGCTTGAAAAACAACAACTACCGGGCAGCCCTCTGTATCGTCGGATTCCGCGAGATATGGAGCTGGCGGCGAGGTTATCTGAATGTTATGGCATCTTTTCCGCTGTGGATAGGGGTGCTTTTTACAAAGGTGCCAAAAAGGTCTATTCCGCTGATGAAGCGGACAGCACTGCCTATGCTGGGTTTAAGTTTAAGCATCAGAGTTTGTTTGCCTCATTGCTGGAAGATAAGACCTATTACTACAGCGTGGTTGCGGTGGACGAACGCAGCAGATTCCAGCCGCATGCAAAGGTAGTTTCCGGCAGCCCCAAGTCCAATCCTCCGGAGGAACCTGCCGAACTTTATGGCGTGTGGCTCAGCGATACCAAGGAGTTGCGTTTTGAGTGGGAATATCCCATGGTCAAAGACAACATCATGATGTATCAGATCTATATGGTGAGCGGGATTGAGCCGGAGGCTTGGGAGAGCATCAAGGGCAATCCTGAGCAAAGAGCCGCTTATCTGCGCCCCATCGATAAGCCATATCCTGCGGGTGGAGGTGCGCTCCCTGCCTATGCGACTGTGCCCATGCCGGATGGCATCCCTGAAAATGCCCGCTTTACGATTGAGCTGGCAAACCGTCAAGGCAGCGTCTTTTCCTCCTTGGCAACACCCAGGATACTGACCAGCTCCCACTTGCCGGAAAAGCCAAGCTTCTACGTTGAAGACAAGCCCAACGACAAGGGAGACCGTCTCTGCGTTATCTGGGATCATCCGATCGTATTCATCACCAAAACTTCATCTTTGGATAAAAACAACAGCAGGCTGAAAATCAACTATCAGCTCAATAAGACCGACACTCAGGATGTGAAAAACCTCTATTTTGAATTTACCAAAGTCGATGAAAAGAAGCCCTTTACCACGGTAAAAGAATTTTATCAGGATATGAGCTTCAACATCAGGGTGCCCCAAGGCTATGACTACCGCAAGGGATTCAGAGTGCGCATCACCATGGATGGCAAGAAGGTAGACCGCAAGTCATATGAGCTTGAGCAAGACCTTCGCTGGGATGAAGGCATGATGGCCTTGATGCCAAGTAAAGAGCTCTGGCGCAATGGCGTGGAAGTATCCAGAATCCAAAACGTGGTCTACAGACGTGGCATCAGCTCGGACAAGTATATCAAGATGAAGAACAACACCTGCTTTGACAACAACTTGGACGTCAACGTCCCCTACCCCGCCACGGTGGGCAGACCCGTCTATGGCTTCAGCTTTGTGAAGGGTAATAACCTGCACACTTATATGGATGGCAAGCGCTTTGTGAGAAAGCTCAAACCGGGTGAACCCAGAAGTGCCTATGCCCTCGTCTCACCTGAGATAGACTTTACCTATGACGCTGAAAATGATGCCCGCATCAACCTCAACATCTTCAGAGACGAAGCGCTCAAGCAGATTAAAAACAACAAAAGAGAATTGGCCAATCTCAAAGGACAATTGGCTGAAGCCGACACCCTCAATCCTCAATTGCAAGCTCAGGTCGAAGCCCTTGAAAAGCAAGTAAAGCTCTATGCCACAAACAAGAACGTGATCGATGCCTTGAAGATCAAGGGTCAGAGAGCCTGGGCTTCCTTCATCGCCAAGATCAGGGAGCCGGAAAGCCGTCAGCACAACTACAAAGTGGTGAAGACGGATACCAAGGGCTTGTTTATGGAAGGAGATCTGGACGCTAACAAAAAAGGCGAGCCAAACTTCCACTTCCCCATCTCCAACTGGTTTGCTACGGATAAATATGTCACACTCGTTGCCGTGTTTATCTATGGTGCTTTGGTGGTTACTTTCGTGACTATGGCCAAACGCGGTAAAAAGCTCTATATCCGCCCGATTGCAGGTTTGGATGAGATCGACAACGCCGTGGGACGCGCCACCGAAATGGGACGCCCCATGCTCTACTGTATGGGTCATGGCGGTCTTTCTGACGTGGCGACTTTGGCCTCAATGAGCATCATCACGCAGGTATCCAGAAAAGCGGCAGAATATGATACCAGAATGATCGTGCCGTGTTATGACTACATCGTGCTGCCCATCGTGCAGGAAATCGTGAGGGAGGCTCACTACAGCGTTGGCAGACCGGATACCTACGATAAAAACAATATCTTCTACCTCACCAACTCCCAATTTGCCTATGTGGCTGCTGTGAATGGAATCATGATCCGTGAAAAGATGGCGACCAACTTCTTCCTGGGCTACTTCTCAGCGGAAGCTTTGCTGATGACGGAAACCGGAAACACGGTGGGTGCAGTGCAGATCGCCGGCACAGACTCCGTGACGCAGATTCCCTTCTTCATCACCACATGTGACTATACATTGATCGGCGAAGAGCTTTATGCTGCAGGCGCTTATCTAAACCGTGAACCCATGCTCCTGGGAACCTTGAAAGCTCAGGACTATTTCAAAATCATCATCGTGTTCCTGGTGCTCGTGGGCTCCGTGCTCTCCAGCCTGCAGGTAATGCATTTACTGAATATACTTCCTACTAAGTAATAGAGGACCAACATTATGAAAAAGACAATCCCACTCATCATCGTCATCGCCGGTGGAATCGTGTGGCTCCTGTGGGTGTTTATACCCCATCGAGTCATGGCAGATGACTTCTACTACAAGTTTTACATGCCCTGGGCTCGTGCCATGGCGCCTTTTGCCATCATCCTGGGCGTGTTCAGTCTTTCCATGATGCACACTGCCAAGATCAGGCGTCGTGCACCCAAATGGCAGTATAGCTACTTCTTCTTCGCCGGGTTTATTGCCACCTCACTTGCCGGTTTTATCGGAGGCACGCAAAAGGGCGGCCTCTATATGTGGATGTTTGAAAATATGGCCATGCCGATGAGTGCTACCATGTTTTCCCTGTTGGCCTTCTATATGGCTTCTGCAGCCTATAAGGCCTTCAGAGCCCGCTCCGCTGAAGCCACCGTGCTGCTGCTTGCCGCCATCGTGGTGATGCTGGCACAGGTGCCCATCGGAGTGAAGATTTCCAAGTATTTGCCAAACATTTCCCAATGGATATTGGACGTCCCCAACCTGGCAGCCAAACGTGGTATCATGCTGGGAGTGGGCTTGGGCTCAGTGGCTACCACTCTCAAGATTATGTTAGGCATAGAACGCTCATATCTGGGCGGAGATTAATGGAGGCTTTAGCATGAATATCTTTGAACGCATTCAACAGTTGGATCGCCGCTGGATCTATATCGTGGTGGCTCTGGCCATCGCCCTCCCTCTGGCTTTCCCCTTCAATTCAGACAACATCACCTCGCCGCCTACGGAAAACCTGTATCAGTTTATCGATAGCTTTGCCGGCAGACCGGATCGGGCCATCCTGTTGAGCTTCTATCACGATGCTTCCACGATGCCCGAACTCTTCCCGATGGAAGTCGCCATCCTCAGGCACTGCTTTGAGCGTAATATCAAGGTCTTTACCCTCACCTGGCTGCCTTCAGCCGGCCCCATCATCGACTACGCCATCAACACCGTGAAGGAAGATTATCCAAACATCAAATCCGGTGTGGATTATTGTAACTTTGGCTACATCCCTGCCTCTCTGGCTATGCCAACCGTGCTGGGTATGGGTGATAACATCGCCGCATCGGTGAAGACGGACGCCGAAGGACGCAAGCTGGAAAACTTGGAGATCATGAAAGGTATCACCAACTATAGCGAAATGAACCTGGTGATCGAGTTTTCCGGTAGCTCCGCGGGTGGAATGTGGCTCTTTTATGCCAGACCCAAATTTGGTCTCAACATCGCCGTGGGCGTGACTGCTGTGATGGCTGCAGACGAATATCCCTACCTGCAAACTGGACAGTTTATCGGCATGTTAGCCGGACTCAAAGGTGCTGCAGAATATGAGAAGCTCACCGACGTCTTTGGAGCTTATCGCGAACCCGGCACACCGCTGGATTTGGGAGTGGACGAAGATGGCAACAAAATCCCGCACGGACGCTCCTTCAGCAGCGACATCTTGAGGGACGAGTCCATCCAGAAATACCTCAATATCACCCCGCAACACATCGCCAAATTCAAGCCCAAAGAATATCAACAATTTGTGGACAAACACCCGGAAAAGAAGGCTATCTTTGATAGTCTCAAAGAAGAAAAGGACGGCATGATTGAAATCGATGTTACCAAGGTGACCGAAGCTCAAAAAGATGAGCTGGGATATGTGGCCTTCAACGATCTCAATCGCCTCACCTACAACATCCCCTACAAGTTTAAAGTAGCCCGTATCGGCATGAATGCTCAGTCCGTTGCCCATATCATGATCATCGTCTTTATCGTGCTGGGTAACATCGGTTACTTCATCCAAAAAGCCCGCCAGGCAAAGCAGCAGTAAAGGAGGTAAAAAATGTCATTTGAACTATTTAGTAATCTCGTGGGTGCTTTCTTCACCCTGGCCATCTTCTCCTTCCTTTACAAGGATAACCCCCTGTATCAGATGTCTGAACAGCTCTTGGTGGGCATTTCGCTCGGCTACAGCTTTGTGCTCTCCTACGAGCGTGTGTTCATCCCCTTCTTCTGGCAGCCCATCGTGCTCAAGCACCAGTTTATCCTGATCATCCCTGCGATTATCGGTGCTTTCTACCTCTTCCGCTTCAGCCGCAAGCTGAGCTGGTTGAGCCGCTACCCAATCGCCTTTTCCATGATGGGAACCGGTGCCAGCGTGGCGTTGGCTATGCACAGCTCCATCCTCGTGCAGATGCGTCAAGCCATGGTGCCCATCGAAAACTTCAACCTCTTCCTGATCTTCCTTGGCACCGTCACCGTGTTGCTCTATTTCTTCTTCTCCAAAGCACACACCGGCGTCTACGGCAAGTTTGTCTCGATCGGAAAGTGGTTTATGATGGTGGGCTTTGGTGCCTCCTTCGGACTCACCGTGATGGCTCGTATCTCATTGTTGATCGGACGTATCCAGTTTCTGGTCAACGATGTCTTCGCCAAGATATTCTAACCTTTAGCTTAGTCGCCCTGCCATAGTTTGCTTTGTCAGGGCGGCTACATAGGTAAAGACCAATGAAGAAATACAGCTTATTTGCGGCCATGGTTCTTCTGGGAGTCCTGGTCCTGTTTTCCGCCTCCACACCGGAGGTGGCAAAAGAGGGACAGGTTACCGGATTGATCGCCATGGATGCCCCCTTTGACGATGGCTCCGGCGTCGTGGTGAAGTGGACGCCACTGAGCAAAGCGCATCGCATTATCCAATATAAAATCTATCGGGGCTGCAGTCCAGATACCCTCTTTATGCTCAGCACCCTGGATGTTGACCCCGCTCTGGGTGTGATCGGCAATGAGCTCACATTCACCGATTCCGACTACCAACCGCTATTTGAGTTTGAAACTGCACCCTCAAAGCTGAAAAAGGAAAAGCACCAACCTGCCAATAGCCTGCTGTATCAAGCCGTTCCCAGAGACCCGAAGGTGATCGGCTCTTTAGTGGATCGCTACGTGATGATTGGTGCGATCAACCACAGCGCATTTTACCATAAGTCCAAGCAGGTCAAGCTGGATAAAGACACCCTTGCCGGCTACAAACTCAATCAACTCGACCTCATTTTGGCCAATCCCAAAGCCGGAAATAAGTATTATTACACCGTATTGGCTGTGGATGAGCGGGGACGTCACCTACCCGCTGCAGAGATAGTCTCCATTACACCGGTGGACAACCGTCCTGCACCCGATACAGACGTTTTCGCCACCTATGTGGAGGATACACAAGAGATTGGCTTCGAGTGGAATACACCTGAGTTAGGCAATGATATCGCCCTCTACAGCGGCTGGCTGTTGCCCAAAAGTTCCGTCCCACTTTACAGGGCAGAGCAGGAGCTCAACCTCACAGCCGAATATGAGCAGTTCAACGCCGCTTGGCAAGCATCAGCAATCAAGCTCTTTGATTACTATGTGACCCCGGACGACCCTCAAATACTCTACGAAAAGGTAAATATGAAAGAAGAGGGCATCAGCCTCAGTCGTCCTGCCTCAGACTATCTGCCCGTGCTGACTTACATGGACTATTCCATGTATCAAAACGCCTCCCTGGCGGATACCCTCTACATCCGGAACTCTTCAGAATATCCCAATCTGCCTGCCTTCAGCGTTCATGACAAGAAGAACGATAAGGGAGATAACAACCACCTCTCCATGGGCAAGCCCATCGTTTACATCACGCAGGCGTCTTACACCTCAGCCAAGCACAACAAGCTCAAGTTCAACTATGAGATTCTGGAAAACGAGCTGTATCCGATCGAGCGTCTGCGCTTCACCTTCAAGGAGGAGAGCGGTAAAGAGATCGCTCAGGTCACGGAGTATTATCCGGACAAGCTCATCTACCTGAAGCTGCCCAAAGGCTTTGCAATCAACAAGAACTTCAAGGTGGAGACCCAGGTGATGTTGCGCAAAAACAAGGGCAAGTATGAAGAGCCTGCTGCACATCAGGATATCGTGTTTGAAGAGGCTACGCGCAGGTATCTGGGCAAGCATCTGAGCATTGATGGCAAGCGCTTGGACAGGGTGTATATGGATGTCTTTGTCCAGAAGAAGATAAACTCCTATTTCAACGCTGGCATGCGCTCCAACGGCATGATCAGAGCACTGGATCACACCATCAACTACCCCGACGTGCTCTACAAACAAATCCAGAGATACGATGCCAAGACCCAGAGGATGCTGATTGGGCCATCTGTGTCCATCGCCTTTGATCAGGACAAGCAGGTCAGCTTTGATGCCAATATCTACCGCAGTGTGTTTGAACAGGATCTCAAGGATATGAAGACCGAGGCTGACAGCCTGAACAAGGTGGTGAAAACCATGCAGGCTGCCGGTGACACGCTCAGCGAAGCTTTTCTGACTATCCAATCCGAGGCTACCCACACTCAAGACACCTACGACTTTATCACCAGCCATCCTGCCTATAAACAAGCCCAAAAAGCACGCAGCGAAAAGGCCTGGCGCAAGATACTACTCGCCGAAAGAGACCGCAACACCCGCAGCTTTGCCTATCAGCTTTTGCTGACTGACGGTCACGGCTTCATCCAAAGGACAGACACCTACAAGGACGCCAAGGGCAACCAGTGGTTCTTCCCCGAACCGCAATGGTTTGATACCAGCAAGGTAGCCACCCTGATCGGCAGTCTCACCTTTGGCGTGATGATCGTCTACGCCCTGGTACTCGCCCGCCGCAAGGAGCTCTACATCCGCCCGATCGCAGGTTTGGAAGAGCTGGATAACGCCGTGGGACGTGCCACCGAAATGGGACGGCCCGTGATGTTTGTGCCCGGCTGGGGAACTTTGGGAGATCCCTGCACCATCAGCGCGCTCATGATCCTCAGTCAGACGGCGAAGAAGACGGCCGAGTTTGATGTCCGCCTCATCTCGCCTCACGTGGACTACTTCGTGATGCCTCTGGCGCAGGAAATCGTCCAGACCGCCTACAACGAAGCCGGCAGACCCGACTCCTTCAACCGTGAAGACATCTTCTACATCTCGGATTCGCAATTTGCCTTTGCCGCAGGTGTAAACGGAATCATCATCCGTGAACGTGCCGCAACGGTGCTCTACATGGGCTTCTTCAATGCTGAAGCCCTGCTCATGACCGAGACCGGAAACCAGATGGGCTCAATCCAGATCGCCGGCACAGACGCCATCACGCAGGTTCCTTTCTTCATCACCACCTGCGACTACACCCTGATCGGTGAGGAGTTCTACGCCGCCAGCGCCTATCTCTCCCGCAACATCGAGCTGGTGAGCATGCTCAAAGGCCAGGACTACTTCAAGATCGTGATGATCTTCCTGATCATCATCGGAACTTTCCTATCCAGTGTCCATTGGCACGGACTGCTGCACTTCTTGCCATTTGAATAAAGCTTAAAGCATAGTGACGATCCTGCTCGTTTCACCCACGGCTACCACGGGTGGCCTGGAGATGATGCGCCGAGGCCATCAGGTATATCAGGGGATCCTGTATATAGCTGCCTCGGCGAGGGATGCCGGCCATAGGGCTGTGGTGGTTCAGGCAGATGTAAACAACCTGCACCGCTACATCCGCCGCTACAAACCCGAGGTGATCGGCTTCACCTGTGTGACGGCGGTGTATCCTTTGGTGTGCGAAATGATCCGCTACGTAAAGGAGAAACACCCCGAGATCATCACCGTGGTCGGTGGTCACCATGTGACCTTTATGTACAAGGAGACCTTGCAGGAAACAGGCGTGGATTTTGTTTGCCGAGGCGAGGGCGAGGAAGTCTTCCCCGCCCTCCTTGCGGCTCTGGAAGCCAAAGACCGCTATCCCGCCATCACCGGCATGGTCTACCTGAAGGACGGTCAGTTTTTCAACGATGAACGCATCGTGCTGCTGGATGACATCAACAAAATCCCGCGCATCACCTTAGATTTAGTCGCACCCGAATCCACCTTCACACCCAAGATAGTCTCCAGCAGAGGCTGTCCCTTCAAGTGTTCCTATTGCTCTATCACCGCATTTTACGGTGGTAAATACCGTCAACGGAGAGTGGAAGACGTAATCGCAGACATCCGGGATTACATCTCTTGGGGCTACACCCAGTTTTGGTTTCATGACGACAACTTCACCACTGATGCCGCCTGGCTAAACCGCTTCTGCGATCTCGTGGAGCAGGAAGAGCTCAAGTTTACCTTTGCCTGCATGAGCAGGATAGACATCATCATCAGAGCACCCGAGCTGGTAGCCAGATTGGCTGCTTCTGGCTGCAATCTGATGAGCATCGGTATCGAGAGCGGTGTGCCGGAAGTATTGGAAAGAATCAATAAAAAGATCAGCCTCCCCCAGATCATGAAAGCCGTGAGCATCCTCAAAAAACAGGGCATCAGCTACAACTTTTTCATGCTCTTGGGCAGCGGTGACGAGTTTGACACGCCTGAGATCCTCGACAAAAACATCGAGTTCTTCTCCAAGCTCCCCGGCCTCATCCTCATCTCTATCCTCACGCCTTTCCCAGGCACAGCCATCTTTGAAAAGCTGAGGCGTGAAAACCGCATCCGCCACTACAATTGGGAAGATTACGACATCACCCACTGCGTCTACAACCCTCTGGGCATGACCTACAAGCAGATGGAAGCTTACCTGCCCAAGGCCTATATGAAGGTCTATTTAGCCAAAAAGTGGAAACTGATCCCCCTATTTATCAGCGCACTCAAGAGCAAATCCATCGAACCGGGAATGATCTTGGGCAGCGCCAAATCCCTCTTCCAAACCTACATCTTGAGAAAGGACTTCCACAAAAGCATCCTTAAAACCAAATAATATAGCCAGTTTGGCTCGTTTAGTGCACATGTTTTGATGCAGCACACTCGCTTCTACACTACCAGCGAAGCGGCTCCCAACTCCCAACTCACTACCCACAACTGCGGCACAGACACTCCGCCCTTGCTTACCCGCAGGGTGATGCCGTGGTGATACTCGGGTTTTTCCCGGGAGGCTCCGAGTAATCACCGGGTGGCTAAGTAAGGGCGGGGTGAGTGTCCATACTTGGCGGCGGCTCGTCGACCGCCCGTACCTGACAACTGTCCAACACCTCCTCACCAAAACTTTTTTCCAAAAATCAAAAAAAGATGGCCTTCCAGCATCTCAATTTTGACAATTTAGACACTTATATTGTAGACACCCGATTTTAAGGAGATTAAAAACGATGAAAAGACTGGGTTCCCCGCCGCTATCTGGCCTAATGCCAGAAAACAAGAAAAATGGAACAGCGCTTGCAAGTAGATTCCAGCGGCACCGCTGTGATCAGAGCTTCAGGTTGAGTTCAATCCTTAGCCATGGTTGCCCAACCGTTGAATCTGCTTTTCGTGAACCTACTCCCCGGCCCTGCCAGATAAATACAGATCGACCGCAAGGCTTGTTTAAGCTTTGCAAAATAGGACTATTAACCAAGTAAATATAGGAGAATGTCATGAAACGCATAGCAACATTGACCCTGCTGCTTATGCTGGCCTTTGGCTTGGGTGCTACTACGCTCATTATAGGTGAAAATAATGGGTATATAGGGTTTTTACCGGTTGAAGTTCGCTATTTCTACAACTACACCCAACAGATCTACAGGCAGTCTATGATCCAGCATGCAGGCGAGATCACCAAGATTGCTTTTTACAAGAGCTATGGTCTGCCGGAGAGCCTTGATTATAGCCATGACTGGGTTATCAGCATAGGTCATACAGACCGCGATTATTTTGCTTATTATTACGGTCCCGGGCATGATCCCAATTTTAATCCCGTTTCGTCTTTTGTCTCCCCTGATAGCCTTACGCAGGTGTTTGCTGGCAGTGTGCTCAGTTATTATCCTCAGGGTAATGGAGAGTGGATGGAAATCCCCCTGGATACCCCATTTATCTATAACAATATCGACAATTTGGTGGTGGCAGTCCATGAAAACACCCCCAATCCCGGCTGGTCTAACAACCAAGTGTATTGGGGTGGGCACAGGACTGACGACCATTACTATGAAGCTGCGTATTTCCATAGTACTAGTGCCGATGTAGATATCAATAACCTGCCTGAGGCCAATGAAGCCGACAGCAAGGCAGCCATACAGCTCATATTTACAGATACAGAAGCTCCTGTGGCACCCGCATTAACACATCCTGCAGACAATGGTTTTGCAAGGTATGGCGAGGCTTTGAAATGGAAATTGCCCTATGGCTCTCCGGATGTCACTGGCTATGACGTGTATATTGATGGTGTAATGGTGAGTGAAAACCAGCCGGGCAACCAATATGTGCTTGGTGATATGCAGATGGGAACTCACACTTGGCAGGTGATCGCCAGAAACCAGCTCGGCAACTCACCGTCTGCATCCCGCAGCTTTGTTTATGCTCCGGGAGTTGTGATCGGCAACGGCGAGGAACAAGCGATGCTTCCTCTCTCCCCCTATTGCCACTACAACTACACCCAAAGCATCTTTTTGCAAGCAGATATAGACGCCTCAAATCAAGGCACACAAAGCCTGCCCCTGCTGATTGATAGCATATCCTACTATTTTAATGGGGCGGATTCACTGTATTGCAGTAATGATTGGGCGATCTACATGGGACACACGGAAAGAACTGAGTTTACGAATACCATGGATTGGACTCCCACGCACGCAATGGAGCAGGTCTTTGCCGGACGTTTAACTATCCCAGCCGTGCCTGGTTGGCTAACGATAGAGCTGGATACTCCCTTTGTCTACAATAATATAGACAATCTGGTGATCGCTGTGGATGAAAACACACGCTGGCCTGACTATGACTTCCCCGGTACTGGGCCAAAATACTTCCACGCCACCGCCACGCCTGGACAAAACCGCAGCATCGGCTACTTTAGTGATGATAACAACGACAATCCAGACCCAAATTCACCTCCGATCGGATACTTGATAGCAGCATTTCCAAACCTGTGCCTGCAGTTTGGCGACTTGCCCACCGTCCCGATAATGAGTGTTTCGCCCGATACCCTCGATTTTGGTCTGGTTTACCACGGAGTAAGTTCCGCTCCCCGCTACGTGCTGATTTCCAATTTAGGAGGGGGGAATATAGACCTTAACACTGGCGACGTCACTGTCATTGGCCTCAATGCTTCTGATTTCTCCTTCGATGCAACCCTTCTGCCCACGTACTTGGGTCCGGGACAGGTCTTACGGCTTCCCGTGAGCGTGAGTAGCGTCATAGTCGGCGAACGCACTGCCACCCTGCGCATCGTTTATGCGGGGCAAAACTATGATGTGGAGCTGATTGCGGAGGTCTTAACCCCCGGAAGCGTCATCATCGGTGACGGCATTTTGACCCAAGCTTTTCCCTTTTCAACCGATCACGGCTACATGCGTTCTGCCACCCTCTATACGGCGGATCAGATCGGTGCTGCCGGATTTATAGATATGCTGGCTTGGGATTGTGCCGCAACTTCCGATTACGTCATCCCCTATAAAATCTGGATCAAAAACACCAACGATACTGCGATGAGTATCACCAGATGGCAGTATCTGACCGCAGATATGACCTTGGTGCACGAGGGCAACTACGTCCCTGAAAACTTGGGCTGGAACAGCTTCCAACTGGATGTACCCTTCACCTACACGGGCGGGAATTTGATCGTTGGCGTGGAAGCTAACTATGGCTCCGGCACCTTGCCCGGTCAACTCTATAGATACACTGCAATCGACGAGCAAAGGCATCAATACTGGTTTAACTTTGATTCCCCACCCACCGGAACCGGACAATTGAACAACCGGATGCCCAACCTCATGCTGCACGTGAACTCGCATCAAGCGGGTGATCTGGCGGCGCTGGGTATTGATGGCAATCGGACACCCACCGCAGGTGAAGCCACCACCTTTAACGTGATGATCAAAAACAACGATGCAGAGACACAGACCAACTATACCGTTAAACTGATGGGAGCGGACAACGTGGAGCTGGCTAACGTGGCCGGGCCTCCGATAAACAGCTTGCAGACGCTTGCTGTGCCAATAACTTGGACGCCCACCACGGCAGGCAACTTCACCATCTATGGCAAGGTGGAACGGACTGGCGATCCAATCGCCGGCAACAATCAGACGGAGCCGCTGCAGTTGAACGTCCTGCCTGCAGGCGAGCATGCCATCACCATCGGTGCAGGAGATCAAGTTAGCGGCTATCCCATGAATTTCTACTACAAAAACTCACTCCACCAAAGCATGTATTTGGAAGCTGAGCTGGGCTTTGGCAGTGGGATCATCACTTCGCTGTCTCTCTACAACCAGTTTAATCGCAACATGTTCAGCAAACCCACCAAGCTCTATTTGGCCAGCACCGATCTGGAAGACCTCAGCGCAGGTTGGTTCCCCACCTCAGAGATGACCCTGGTCTATGATGGGCTGGTAACCTATCCTTCGGGTGAAAACACCATCAACATCACCTTCCAAATCCCCTATGTATACACGGGCGGAAATCTGGTAGTGATGTTTTACCGTCCCTCTGATACAGAATACTACTATTCATCAAACTATTTCCGCAGCCAGGCTGGGAGCATCAATCGCGCCCGCTATTTTGCCCACAATCAAGACATCATCGACCCCCTCAACCCTCCCGAGGGAACGGTCTCCAACCATTTCCCGCAGGCCACCTTTTTCTACGACCCTCAGGCATTTGAAAATGACCTGGCAGCCCTGAGTATCTCCGGAGCCGACACAGCCACCGTGGGATGTGTGTCAAACTACACCGTGAGCATCAAAAACAACGGCACTGCGGCTCAGGATAATTATAGCGTGAAGATCATGGGCACCGGCGATGTGGAACTGGCCAGCATTGCAGGGCCTCCCATCGCTAACCTGCAGACCTTGGATGTGGCGGTGCCCTGGACGCCTACCGCCTCAGGATATACCCTGATCTATGGAAAGGTGGTATTGGATGGTGATGAAGTGGCGCAAAACAACCAAACCTTGCCCATTCAGGTGTTTGTCCATCCCGATAGCCTCCAGACTGTCACCATCGGCGCAGGTGATGTCTTTGCACGCTACCCCATGGATTTCTCCTTCGACAGCTCGCTCTATCAAGCAATCTATACGCATACTGAACTGGGTTTTTTGAGCGGAACCATCACTTCGCTGTCTGTCTACAACCAGTTTGTCCAAGACAGACCCTATGGAGCCACCAAAATCTACCTTGGGCACACAGGGCAACAAGATTTGAGCACAGGCTTTATCCCCGCTACCGAGCTGACCTTGGTCTATGATGGGATTATTGAGTATCCGATCGGTGAAAATACCATCACGATCCACCTCCAAATACCCTATGAACACGCGCTGGGCAACCTGGTGATGATGTGGTATCGTCCCTGGATTTTACCAGAAGACCACTACTCCATGAGCAACGTCTTCAAGTGTCAGGAGGTGGATGGCCTGCGTGGGCATTTTAACTTCGGTTGGAATAGTGGGTTAGACCCAGACTTCCCCGAAACTGGATTTGCCACATATACACTCCCCAAAGTCACCTTCTACTACACGGCAGAACCGGTGGGAAACGATTTGGGCGTGATGACCATCAGCGGAAATGAACACCCTACCGTGGGCGTAGTTTCAAACTACACCGTCCGCGTCAAAAACAACGGCAGCCAAACGCAGAGCAATTACGCCGTGATGATCGTGGGGCCTGGTGATGCGGTGTTAGCCAGCTTGGATGGGCCTCCCATAGAAAGCATGCAGAGCTTGGAGGTGGAAATCCCCTGGACACCATCCACAGCCGGAAACTATAACATCTATGGCAAGGTTGAGATGCTTGATGATGAGTATGACATCAACAACCGCACGGCAAACCTCAACCTCTGGGTAAATCCTGCCGGAGTGCATGCCGTCACCATCGGCGATGGAAACCAATATGCCATCTTGCCCATTGATATAAGTAAAGTGAATTCTCTCTTTCAAACGCTCTACTATCCGGATGAAATAGGAGGGACAATTGGATTCATCAATGGCCTGAAATTATACAGTCGCTTCGGAGACAATCCGCAAAATATCCCGATCTCCATCTGGTTGGGCACCACCACGGCGGCTGACCTCAGCGGCGGCTGGATTCCTGCCACCCAGCTCACACCTGTCTTCAATGGGCAGGTCAGTTTCGCCAGTGGATTCCAAACCGTCAACATCCCCTTTAGAGAGCCCTATTTATACTTGGGCACTGCCAATCTGGTGATGATGATCTACAAACACAGCCCGCAAATATACAATTCTTTTGACTACTTCAGGTGTCAGACTCTGGATGACAACCGCTGTCTGTATGTCCGCTCCGACACCGTCTACGATCCCATGTCACCGCCTGGTAATACCTCCCCGACTGCGCAATTTCCCAAGACCACCCTCACTGTCGAGGTGGTGGATGTGGGGCAAATATCGGGGTCTGTGACGGGAGAAAACAACCAACCACTGGCCGGCGTTAGGGTGAGCATCGACAATGGGCTGCACACCACTACCACCAATGATGCGGGAATCTATGAGCTGGCGAACGTCGTGGTCTCGACCGAGCCGCAGACTATCTCCTTTGACCTGTATGGCTATTATGTGCACACACAAGGCTTTGAGCTGGAAAATGGTGAGCAGCTCACCATCAATGCCAGCTTACAACCCCTGCCTCAGGTTAACTTGAGTGGAACCATCTTGGCCAGCGACACCCAAGCGGGAATTGGTGGTGCTCTCATCAAGCTCAGTGGTTATGGATCACATCAGGTAAACACCGATGCGGCGGGTGTGTTTACCATTGCAGGAGTTTTTGGCGATGCAACTTACAACTACAACATCAGCGCTCCCGGCTATGCTTCGGTAAATGGTCAATTGACCTTGCCCGTTAGCAGTCACGACATGGGAGTAATCACCCTGAGCGAAATCGCCTATGCTCCGCTGAGTGTGGCTGCGGCGCAAAACGCGGAAGGCTACATCGTGGATGTCACTTGGCTGGCGCCGGATCCCAGTGCTCTGGAAATCGTCGAGAGCTTTGAAGACACCATCTTCCCGCCGGAACACTGGAGCCAAACCATCAGCAACCACGGCCAAGCCAACGCACTGGGCGTCTACCCCACCTGGTGCAGAGTAGGCAACCTCTACATTGCAGGAAACTACATCACCCCCACAAATGGAAGCTTCCAAGCTGGCGTGTATTGGAATTATAACCATCAGGATGAGTGGCTTATTACCCCAACCTTCACCTGCCCCGAAAATGCCTGGCTCAGCTTTGACAGCTACGTGTATCTCGGTTCCATCAACGGAGACCACTACTATGTGAAAGTATCCACAGATGATGGAGACACCTGGACTGTGCTCTGGGATGCCTCTGCGCAAATCGGTGGCTGGAATGCTTATGACGCACCGATAACCCTTGATCTGAGTGCCTATAGCGGCAACCATATCCAAGTTGCCTTCCATGCCTTGGGGCAAAACGACAGCCAGGGGTTCTGTTACTCTTGGTATATAGACAATATCTGCGTTGCCGATGGTAACGATACGCTGCTTTTTGATCTGGGTGAGATGACGACGCTTTCTGCCCAGTCTGCCGCACCTCCAGCAGCTCTGCTCTTGCGTGATCCCGGAGAAAGCAGCACAGCAACCAGAGCACTCACCGGCTACATGGTTTATCGATTGCAGGCCAATCAGGAGCACAACGAAGCTGTCTGGACAGCCCTGACCCCTGAAGCCATCCCTGAGCTGAGTGTGAGTGATCTCTATTGGGGCTCACTTCCCGATGGAAACTACCGTTGGGCAGTCAAAGCACTCTATACGGGTGGGGTGACCTCGCTGCCCAGCTTCTCAAATATCCTCTATAACAACATCCCAATCGGGACAATCGTGGGCACGGTGAAGAATAAAGACAATACCGCCATTGCCGGAGCGACTGTGGCTACCGGAACCTTGACCGCAATCACAGGCACTTCGGGAGCTTACGCACTCGTAGTTCCTGTCGGGACATATACGGTGACCGCATCTGCCACAGGATTTGAGAGCCAAAGCGTGGAAGAGGTGGTGGTAAACCTCAACGAGTCTACCACGCTGAACTTTGTGCTCAAGCAGACATCCGCCGATGATCCTCAGATTCCAGTGGTAGCTACAGCTCTCAATGGCAACTACCCCAATCCCTTCAATCCCGAAACCACGATCAGCTACAGCGTCAGGGAACCGGGCAGGGTGAGGCTGGACATCTACAACATCAAAGGCCAACTTGTACGCACCTTGGTGGATGAAGAGCTGGCTACGGGTCACTACAAGCTGGTCTACAACGCCAAGGACAATCGGGGACGCAGCACCGCCAGCGGTGTGTATCTGATTCGGATGAGCGCACCTGGCTATCATAAATCCTCCAAGATGATCCTCATGCAGTAAGAGATAATAAACGAAGGGGGAGAGAGAATGAGAGGGAGAGACTGAGAGAGAGAGAGGGAGAAAAGAGAGGGAGAGTAGCCCCGGGGACTATTACTCGGGGCTAACATTTTGCGAACCAACGAAAGGACGGACTCCATAGATTTGGAGCCCGTCTTTGTCTGATTATAGGTTGTTATCAGCTCTGTTCGTCGATGTAGTTCACCAGCTTGGAGAGGCTGTAGACGTAGGAGCCCATCTCGTTGTCATACCAGCCAAAGATTTTGGCGTGGGTGACGGGAATGCTTACGGGCTTGTCTGCCGGTAAACCTGCAGCTTTGAGCTGGCTAACTGGGATTTCCACCATGCCGGTGCGGGTGTCGGTGTCATTGGCTTCAATGGTTGCGGCGGCCAAATAACCGATCATATCGGCGGATACATTCTGTCTTTCGCTGTAGACGAGGAGGTCTTTTTGTGCTCCTGCGGCGGCTTTTTTGTAGACTTCGTTGATCAGCTCACGTGTCAGCACAGGTTCGCCCTTCTCATTCAGCTCGGTATGGAAGGTCAGGTTGAGTGTGATCAGGGAGACGGTATTGGTGGGGATGCGGACGCTATCAGCCATGAATCCAATGTTTTTCACCTCTGGAAGCACCAATGCCAGCGCTTTGGTGGCTCCGGTGGTGGAGAGGATGATGTTGTTGAAGAGGCTGCGTGATTTCCTCAAATCTGAAGCACCGGTTTTGGGCACGTTATCAAGGATGGATTGCGTGTTTGTGGCGGCGTGGATGGTGCTCATCGATGCCGTCATGATTTTGGCGGTTACCTCGTTTTCCAGCAGCGGCTTGATCATATGCGCCAAACCGGTGGTGGTGCAGGATGCGGCTGAGATGATGTGGTGCTTTTTGGGGTCGTATTCCAGGTGGTTGATGCCATAGATCATGGTCTTGGAATCTTCCGGAACGGGTGCACCGCTCTTGATCTTGAAGGGAGCGCTGGCCACCACTTTGAGGGCGCCGGATTCCAGATGTCCCCGAATGCAGGCGTCACCATCTGCGCTGCTAAGGGTAGGATCGAGGAATTTACCGGTGCAATCCACCACGATCTTCACACCCTCATTGAGCCAGTTGATGTCTTTGGGGTTACGTGCTTTGCGCAAGACTTTGATCGGCATGCCGTCAATCTCGATGAGCGGGACATCCGCATCCAAAATCTTGATTTCTGCTCTGCGTCCCACAGTTCCGTGCAAAAACTTGTGGATGTTGCCATAGTTACTGTCGTTTTCGATGATCTGGATCAGGTCATCCAGCTTCTTTCCCACTTCACGGCCGAAGTTGAGCACGATGCCGTCAAAGTGTCTGAGGTGGATCTGATTCCAAAGCATCAGCTTCCCGATTCTGCCGAGGCTGTTGATGCCTAACAGTTTTTTGTTTTTGAGAGGGTCCATTTTGTTTCTCCTTTCTTGTTTTATTTTGTGTTACATAATGTCTTTAAAGCTTTTAAGCGGCTGAAATCCCAAGTAGATAGAGCCGGTGCTGGCATCTAACGTGATGGCATCGCCGGCCTTCAGATGCGTGCGACCGATGCGGCAGGTGGAGTTTTGCTCGTTTACCAGCAAGTCCCAGCAGTTTACGATCCCCGTGAGGGCCAGTCTGGTAGCCGTTACCGCCGCATGCGATGTCACGCCGCCGCGGGAGGTGAGCAAGCCTTGACACTCGAAGAGCAGCGCCATATCATCCGGCACGGTGTCCGGTCTCACCAAGATCAGAGGTTTTCCCTGAGGTGCAAACTTGTCAATGTCTTCTTTGGTGATCACGATTATGCCGCTGAGCGCACCTCTGCCGATGCCGATCCCGCTGCCCAAGCGCTCCGCATCGCTGGCCTCCACATCCAAGACCAGATAGTCCGGCACCTGGCGGATGATTTGGTTGCGTGTCTGCAGGATGTAGAGCTGGTCTTCGTTGGGGCCTTCGAAGGTGAATTCTATCTCCTGATGCGGGTAGTTCTCGTTCATAATAAGGTGTTTGGCAAAGCGCAGCAGGCGGTTATAGATGGCAGGGAAGCTCTTTTCCAGCGAGGTCTCACCGCTGCGAACCTGATGTGAGGCCTGTTCTTCCGAGATGGGCAAAGTGTGCACCAATCCCGCCACCACGTCCTCGCCCTGACTGCTGAGCGTGAAATCTCCATTGAGGCAGATACCGGGCCCTTCCACCCAATCCGCATGTGTAAACAGCACTCCTGAGCCAGATTGCACCGAGATGTTGCCCATCACCATCTTTTGGATGATCACCGCCGTGCCCCAGTCGTCTGAGATATTGAGTTTGCGCCTGTACATCTGCGCTCTGAGTGTGTTCCAGCTATCCAAGACGTGCCCGATAGCCTGCTGCAACTGCTTCATTGGGTCTTGCTCCAAAGTGATGTCATGCGCCGCCAAAACCGCCTTGTAGTCCTCACACATCGCCTGCATCACACTTGAGGAAAAGTGCGTCTTCTGGCTCACCGTGTGCCTCTTTTTATAACTCAGCATCACCTGATCAAATTCATCCCTCGCAATCCCATAGGCCATGCCCCAGCTCTGGATCAGCCTTCGGTAGCTGTCCCAAGCCGTCCAGCCAAAACTGGGCTGCTGCGAGAGCAATACCTCGTCATTGAGCCCGATATTGAGGAAGGTGTCCATAGCGCCGGGCAAACTCATCGGCGCACCCGAGCGAACCGACAGCAGCAGCGGCTTCTGGGCATCTCCCAATCTGCAGCCCGTGTGCCGCTCCAAACGCTCCAACTGCTTTTTGAAGAGCTGTTGAAACTCCAGCGAGATGTCCGGATGCGTCTTGATGATCTCACGGTTGCGGTAGAGCTCGGTAGAGATCACAAATCCCGGTGGAATGGGGAATCCATAGCGCCAGAGCTTTTTGAGGAAGTAAGCCTTGGAGCCCATCATCACCTGGTTTTCCAGATGCGAGCTACCCGCATGCAGACGGAAGAACAGCCTGTCAGGATCGTAGGACATCAATTGGATCAGGTCGCTGGAGGAGAACATCTGCTTTATCCCGCCCAAAGTCTCCATCAGATTGGTGATGAAGACGTCCAAGCCCTGCACCATGAACGATCCCATCAACAGCTTGCGGTAAAATGCTTCCGCTTCCATCTCGGTATCGATGCCCGCGCTGCCTCTGCGCCTCAATTCGGGATCGTAATAGCGGTAGTAGTATTCGTTGATGATCTCATTTACGCTATCTTTGAGCAGCCTCACGATGTCCATGTATTGGCTGATCGTGCAATTGCGGCTGCTCAGAGCCGCCTCAAACATCTGCACGGCACTGCTGAAGGCTTCATTGGTGAGCATTTCCTGCTCCAATGCGAGGTCGTAAAGCTCCAAGATGCGCACGATGCGGCGCAGGTTTTTGCCATTGATGTAGTTGATGTTGATCTGCTTGATATTGTATTCAAATAGCCGCCGCAGCACGTTTTCGATCCTGAAGACCATGCCCATGGCTTCCAGCTTCGGCTCGCGGTAGACACCATACATGGAAGGGATGCCGGCGGCGATGTGACGTTTGTAAAAGATGTTTTCCCAGCCAGATGAGGGCACGGGATTGAGGATGATGCCATTCAGCTTGCCGATATAGCCCAAAAGCTGACGGATAGAGCTGTCGTAATCCCGCCTCACCAGGCTGGTGCGCAGGCGGTTTTGCTCCTTGAAATCAAAAAACTTGTAGCGCGTGAGAAACTTCACGATGTCATAGGGATCGAGGCCGTATTTATCTTTGAGCAGCAGATGGATGTGGCAGAGCAGCTTCAGCCGCTTGAGCCAAAAGTCCAGCTCTTTGCCCTTGAATAGCCGCTCCAAGCTCTGCCAGGAAAGCGCCAAAAGCCCCTCCACCTCAAGCTGCGCCTCCTCCAAAAAGGCGTTCAAACAGTCCTGCTGCTTACTTAACATGGGATCGCCGCTCTTGAGGTAGTTCATCACATCGGCGGGAACCAGAGCCTCCAGACGCTGCTCATCGAGGTCTCGCCAATAGTGCATGATGCTGGCACAGAGCTGGATATGCGTGTTGTTGCTCTCCGTGTGCACCTGCTTGCGCAAGAAATGGATCAGTCTGTCCTGCCGCTGTCCCATATCATCGATCTCGGTGCTCAGGTCTCTGATCTCGCCTTCTGCGCCGATCTCGCTGTAAAAGACGGGAAACTGACGCAGCAGATGTCTGAGCTGGATGAAAACGCCCTTGATCTCCGCATTCAAAAGCGCCGAAACGTCCTTCTGAAAGAGGTCTTCGTCCGAGATCAGGATGCCGTGTTTGCTCACGTTGATCACCAGATTGGCCAATAAGTCCTGACACAGCGTGGGGTTCAGCGCAATCAGCTCCATGTAGACACGCAGGTGCTTGATATGCGTCTTATCGGCATTGACTTGCCAATCTTCGCTGATGCTCACCTCGCCCGGAGCGGTGAAGGGAATGAGCGTAAACCTATGGATAAAGTGCTGGATCTGCGCCTTGACGCCTGAGCTGATGATGGTCTTGCCAAAGCCGCTCAGGCAATCCAACACGATGCTCATGTGGCTCTGGTGGAAGCTCTGTAAAGCCTCGCTCACCGTGTCGATCACGTCCACAATCGCCGAAGCGGGCATCTGTTTATACAGGCCAGTCAGCTCTCGATTCAAGTCCCAGAGCAGGTTTTCCCGCAGCTCCTCCATTCCTTCCAGCTTGAGCAGCGCAAAGAGATAGCTCAGCCTCTCTTGCGGCTCGGAGATGTGGATAATGTTTTCCCTAAAGCGTTTGGCGATGTCACTATACGAGGGAATCTGGCAGATGCTGTCAAAGCTGAGCTCTTGCTCCAATTGCGCTATACTCTCCTCCCAGAAGCCCGCCTCTGGGAAGGGAATGTCGATCTCATCCGGCAGCAAAGCGCTTTGACTCCGCCAGAATAGCAGGCTGCCCAAAAAGCTGTCATGCAGCAAGACCAAAGCCCGCTCATGTAAACCTGACACATCCGGAAGCGTGAGTAAGCCCTTGCGCAGCAGGCCGTTGTGCCGGATGTAGAGTCCCTTTCTCTGGGAAACTTCTGATTCCAGCCAAGCTAAAATCTCACTCAATAATTCCACGTCCGGCTGCTCCAAGACAGCTATACCACTCAGGAACTCCAGCACCTCGGCGCCCAATTTCAGCGCCTGATCATCTTCTTTGATGCCTCGGGAAATATGCAAATAACACTCAAATACCGCCCGTAAAGCCCGGCTGTTCTCTTCCAGCGAGACAAAAAACCACAAGTCCCCCAAGATGCCCTTGCGCAAAAGCTTCAACGCCAGGGAGGGGTTCATAAAGGGATGATAAACCTCGTCCAAAAGCTCGCTCAGACGCTGGTGTATGCCAAAGTGATTTGCGCTCACACTCAAGAGCCACTCCGCTTCGGGAGTGAGCACTATCTGAGCTGGCTTAGTGACTGCAAGGTTGGCATTTAGGGCTTTGGAATCGAGATTGTCCACTGGGTTCCTCATAGGTTTATTTGCTTTTTTGCAATTTATTTTATCGGGGGCTTTTCTGTCAAGCTCAAAGAACGGCAGCACCTCCATTCTGCGCAAACAAGCGGTTTTTTCCCTTTTTGCTTGACCGCTTTCAGCCCTTCAAAATGATGGCCGAAAGACATTTTTCATGAGGAGTTTATCAATGCACAAAAGACAGAAGGCAAGGCGGAAGCGGGATTAAACCATGAATTTCCACCAAAAGCAGACCTGGGCAAACTACGATCCAGCCGGCTTCATCGACCAAAAGCTGAGTGCCGTGCGAGCGCTCATCCCTCCGGAAGTGAAGACCATTCTGGACGCCGGCTGCGGCAATGGTGCCATCACCAACGCCCTGCAAGACGACTACGACATCGTGGGCTTGGATTTTTCTGAAGCCGCATTGCAGCACGTCACCGCCCCCAAAATACGCGGCTCCATCACCCAGTTGCCCTTTGAAGATGCGCAATTTCAGCTCTGCATGTGCCATGAAGTGTTGGAACACCTAAAGCCCGCTGAGCAGGATCAGGCCATCGGGGAACTTAAGCGCTGCAGCTCCAAATACATCATGATCTCCGTGCCCTACAAGGAAAACTTGAGGCAACACTTTGCCAAATGCGCCAATTGCGGCTGTGAGTTTCACGTCTATGGCCACCTGCAAAGCTATGATCAGCACAAGCTCAACGCTCTACTGGGCCCAGAATATCGCCCGCTAAAAACCCAGATCATGGGGCCTCCCCAAAAAAGAAACCCAGATTGGATCATCGCCTTCAAACAAACGCACTTGGGGCAGTGGTTCCATCCCGATTTTTACCTCACCTGCCCCTGCTGCAAGGCCGGCAGCTTTATCCACAAAAGCAACCTCCTCACCAAGCTTACCAACGCCCTGAGCCGCATCATCTCAAGCAGCAAACCATACTGGCTCTTGGTGCTCTATCAAAAGAGATAACCACCACTTTTATCCCCCTCGTTTTTACCTGATCCTAACACCTCGTCACCCGCTTGGCCCTTGCTTAGCCGCAGGGTGATGCCGTGGTGATACTCGGGTTTTTCCCGAGTGGCTCCGAGTAATCACCGGGCGGCTAAGCAAGGAAGAGGTAGGGTCGCTAGCCGTACGGGCGCTCGCTGGAGCGCCGTTATACGGTGGATGGCAGTATGATCTCTTGCCGGAGCGACCTTCCCCAAAACCACTCGCACCCTCGCCAAAACCACCCGTATCTACACCTCCAGCGCAGCAGCTAACAACTAACCACTAACAACTGGACGGCGCAGCCGTCCCAGCCGCCCGTTCAAAATCGCATTTTGTTGTTGACAGTTTTTCAGCCTTTTTTATCATTGCTCCCTGCTTGGTGTGCGCCCTGCTTTGCTTTTGTAAATGCTACAAATGCGCAGAGTTACACTTAGCAGGCTCGTGTTGTAATTTTATGTTAACGCAAGGAGATATGATGAATTTCAGGATTTTCGACCCGCCAGAAATTTTAAAAAGTAGAGCCTCCCGTTCTACTCGGGGGAGCCGTCTACCCATCTACCTTGGTGTTACATCTCAAACCTTTAACATCATTACCTCCTCACCTCGCTTTGGAAAGAGACCCGCTTGTGTATGCACCAATTTCAACAATAATCGTCGCACATTATTCCTTGAAGAGTATCTCTGCATCCACAATACGGAGCCATATTTCCTCATGCCGGGCCTACACCTTCAACCGTCAAAATCAAACCGGTCTTCGCCTATCATCTGCCCTCTGCGGCAAGATAGGAAAAGCCACTCTCACTTTAACCCCTCATATCTAAAACAACATTAGGAGACAAACCTATGAAAAAACACTTTTCTTATGTCCTGCTGTTAGCTCTGATGCTGAGTATTTTCAGCTTGGGCTATTCAGCCACTGTGCAGATAGGTACTGGAACTGGGAACACATCAGCATTCCCGATTACCAGCGTCTATGGGTATACTTACTCTCAGCAGATCTACACCCAAGAGCAGATTAACCATGCCGGTGAAATCACCAAAATCCGTTTCTGGTATGTGTCCGGTAATTTGACCAACAACAGAGATTGGGTTATCTACTTGGGACACACGCAGAAAACGAGCTTTGCCAGTAACTCGGACTGGGAACCTATAGTTAATCTCACCCAAGTATTTAGTGGTGATATACTATCCATGGTGCCCACAGGTGCCGGCTGGATGGAGATCACACTGACTACACCCTTCCCTTACAACAACACTAATAACCTGCTCGTGGCTGTGGATGAAAATACACAGGGTTATGCCAGCATGAGTTGGGGAGGATTTACCAGCGGAGCCAATACAGGCTTGCGCTTTTATAGTGACAACACTAATCCTGACCCAACCAATCCCCCTACTACAGGCAATAATTTGAGCAGGTCTAGCACCATCAACCGTATCCAGCTTGTCTTCCCAGACACTGTCCCACCTCTGGCTCCCACGCTTGTATCCCCTGTTAATGGTGCTCAAGTGTACAGTGGTCAAGCGTTGAGCTGGACTCTACCCGCTGGATCTGCAGACGCTACCGGATATGACGTTTATATCGACGGCACCAAGGTAAGCGACAATCAACCCTCAACCTCCTATACTCTTTCAGGTTTGGATACAGGCACACACAGTTGGTATGTGGTAGCCCGCAATGCTATCGGCGATTCACCTGATTCTGCCACTGAGACGTTTGAGCTTCTCGATGGAGTGATCATTGGCGAAGGGACATCCACACACAGATTTCCCTTTAATGCTTATTATGGCTATGGGCGCTCCATAGGGCTCTACACTGCTGATCAAATAGGTCAGAATGGTATCATTACCAGCTTGGGCTGGAGCGTATCCACTTCCGGCTCCGCTGTCGTTCCCTACGAGATCTATATCAAGCCTACTACCGAGACAGCTCAAACTCAGATGACCTGGACCGATTTTATCGATGGAATCACCCCGGTAAAAGTGGGAAACTACACCTTCAACAGCACAGGCTGGCATGAGTTCACCTTGGATTCCCCATATATATACAATGGTGGCAATCTGCTCATCGGCGTGAAAGTCAATTACGGCGGTGGGGGAACCGCAAATGCACCCTATTTCTATTATTCAACCGGAACCACAGCCTCACATCAACAATGGCAAAAAGACAATGCCCTCCCGGACAATGACAATGGGGCACTTAATACGAATCTGCCAAACTTGCTCATCAAGGTATCACCCATTGCCGCTGATCCCGTCTTTGCCATCAATCCCGCGGAACATGATTTTGGCCGCCACCAAATCAATACTACCACCAGCCAAAACTTCACCATTTCCAATACCGGTAGTGGAATTCTCAATGTTACCGATATCATCCCCATGTCTAATGGCTTCTTCACCGTGATGAATGCCAACATCCCAGCGGATTTGGGCACAGGACAAACTGCAAACTTCGAAATCCAATATGCCCCCACAACCCCTGGCAACCATACCGCTACCTTCACCATCAGCCATACAAACGGCACTACGGATGTAGAAGTCAGCGGTGAAAGCTATGATCCCACGATCATCAGCTTCCCCCATACACAAAACTTTGATGGGGACTGGACGGGAACACCTGCCGCTCCGACAGACTGGACGGTGATCAATGCCAATAATGACACCTACACTTGGAGACGTCACAACCAATATATCACACCCACCCATTCACCTCTCTATGCTGCCTACGGATCGGGGAATACTGACGACTGGCTGATCACACCTGCCATCAACCCCAGCGCAGATATAAGGCTGAAATGGTGGGATAAGGTAGAGAATGTCGGTTATCCAAACTCCTACAAAGTCATGATCTCCACCACTACACCGGAGGTTATTTCTTTTAGTGAATTGGTCGACATAACCTGCACCAACACAACCTGGACAGAGCACGAGCTCAACTTGGATAGCTACACCGGACAGACCTTCTATCTGGCCTTCTATCAATATGCTTCTGCTGCCTACAACTATGGTTTTGGTATAGATGACTTCTTACTGGAAGAGATACCCACTGATCCCATCTTAACTTACACTCCTGCTTCCCTGGACTTTGCACCTGTGCGTGTCAACACTGCCACCGAGTATAAGAATGTAAGGGTTACCAACACCGGTGTAGGCACTCTGCATCTGGAAGACTCAGATGTAAGTATTGTGGGAACAGATGCAACGATGTTTGAATTTGATTCCACCGCCTTGCCATTTGACCTCAACACAAATGAATATGGTGACATCCCGGTCCGTTACAATCCCACAGCAGCAGGTGCACACACTGCCATTCTGCGCATGACTTATGCCGGAAATAACTACGATGTAGCCCTGAGTGGAAGAGCTGCGGGTGAAAATGCTCTGTTTGAGAGCTTTGAAGCCACCCAATTCCCGCCCACAGGCTGGCAGACCACCTGGACTCGTAGTACATACCAATATCGCTATGGAAGCGCCTCTGCTTACAAGTATGCCTCCGGCACGGATCAATACATACTCAGCACGCCTATGCTCGCCGTTGAGCCCGGTAGCAGGCTCTACTTCTGGGCTTATTGCTCCAGTACAAGCGGAAGCCTGCAACTGATCTATTCTCAGGACAGAACCAATTGGACTCAACTGGAAGTTATCAACTTCCCCACAGCAAGCACTTGGTTCGAGCACGATATAGACCTCAGCCCGCTGAGTGGTAACTATTACCTCGCCCTGCGCAACACAGCAAGCGGTAGCTACTATGCAGACATGTTCATCGGTCCCGATCCCGCTGCCATTGCTCCTGATGCCCCCACACTTACCGCTCCAGCAGATGCTGCTACCGATGTGGCTGTCAAGCCTGTCTTCACCTGGACTGCAGCCAACACGGGAGGTGTACCTACATCCTACAATATCTATTGTGATGGCGAGAATCCTCCCACCACGCAGATCGGCACCAGCACAACCACCAGCTTCACACCAGCAGTCGCTCTGCCTTACGGCAGCACCCTGTACTGGACTGTGACGGCGGTGAATGCAACTGGAGAAAGTGACAAAGCTACACCTCGCAGCTTCACCACCATTCCAGATCCCACCGTATACATCTATCCCTTCTTTGAAGGTTTTGAAGAAGGACAGACGGATGGTGTACAAGTGGGTGGTGTCTGGACACAACTTAGTAACAACAAGTATTGGACAGCCAACTCCTCCAATACCAATTACGAACGTGCCCCGCGCAATGGCTCTTTTAATGCTACTTTGGCGTGGGATGGCGACGTTATGCTGGCAAGGCCCTTCTCTATGCAAGCAGGAAAAACCTACGATGTGGAAGTCTGGGCCAGACAAAATACAACTGTCTTAACTGATGCCACTGTAGGCCTCTATTATGGAACAGAAGGCACACTTGCTGCCATGACCAATGTAATTACATCCCAAACCGGTGTTGAAAATGGAGAATACCAGCAGATCTTTGGTAGTTTCACACCTGAGACCACCGGCATCTACTGGATTGGTATCTATGGTATGGTCGAATGGGATCCTATGTATCTCAGCATGGATGACATTACGGTAAAGGTTGCGCCCGACATCTACGCCGGAGAGCCCTATGATGCTCTGAATGTTGCTGGTGCTAACTTCTACTCCACCCATGACCTCTACAAGGTCCCGGGATTTGATGGAACCACAGGCCCGGTGTCTGAATTGACCAACCTGGATCCCGCGACATCCCACATCGCTGCCTACACAGCGGCAAGCGGCGTCTTCGACTTGACCTTCTTGCTCTCTGAACCCGGCACCTATTACCTGATGGGCTTCTGGGGTGGAGAGTGGCACCATGCTGATCCTTGGCCTATCACCATTGCACCCTGTGATATAGCTGAAATTGTACTCGCAGGCATTGATTTCGGAGCCAAGGGAGATGTCTTCATCGTCCTCACACCTGGAAATGACCCCACCGTGCCCGTAGAGCTCTCCCAATTCGCAGCTACCATCACCGCTCAAAACTATGTGCAGATCACCTGGACAACCCAGAGCGAAAGCAACATCTCGGGCTACAACATCTATCGTAATGATAGCATGGACCTCAGCTCAGCCATCAAGGTCTCAGACCTGATAGAAGGAACCAACACCTCTGAAGCCCACACCTATTCCTATCTGGATCAGGAACTGGAGCAGAGCGGCACCTACTATTACTGGCTGCAAAACGTGGAACTGGATGGCTACATCAGCTACCATGGCCCCGTAAGCGTGACCTTCAAGGTTGATGATGAGGGTGGCACTCCTGACATTCCTTTCGTGACCAAGCTCGAGAATGCCTATCCTAACCCCTTCAACCCCAACACCAATATCCGTTATCAGCTCAAGGAAGCTGGCGATGTGAAGATCGACATCTTCAACGCCAGAGGCCAATTGGTGCGCAGCCTTAGCCGCACCCATGACGCTGCCGGATACTATCAGATCAACTGGGATGGACGCGACAGCTCCGGCAAAGCCGTCTCTTCCGGTGTGTATCAGTACAGGATGACCAGTGGCAAATACCACTCCACTAAGAAGATGGTACTGAAGAAATAAACCTATCCTCATCAATCTACAAAAGCCCCGGGATCCCATCTCGGGGCTTTTTATTGTACGGGCGGTCGCTGAACCGCCGATGTACGGTGGCCAGCAGTACGGTCGCTGCTGTAGGGTCGGTCGCCGGACCGACCATCCCCAAAACCATCTGCTCTTTCACCAAAACCACCTGTATCTACACTTCCAGCGCAGCGACTGACGACTTGGGAAGCGGCGCTTCAGCGAGCGCCCGTACAAGGCTACTGCATTTCTGGATTGCGGTGTATTGAAAGAAATGTAGTTGCCAAAAAGGAGGTTATTCATAAGAGTGGCTTATAGTTAAATGCTAACTTTTACGGCCCAATTTCAATCAGGTTAGCCAAAGCAACGATACGAGAGTTGGTGCTGCCAAACGCCTACTAAAATAGTAGGAGTTTCCAAGTGACAGCCGCCATCGAAAAAAGTGGAGCTTTCTGAAATAATTGACTGTCAGGCGAGAAAAAGTAACAGGAAACGGCCGTTTTTGATACTCCTCAAAGCCGCTGTTTATGCGGCGTCCCTGCCCCGCTCCTGCTCGGCTCCTCCTCCATCGAGCAGGAATCGCATAGGATTGCAGTAGGTTACACGTTTGGGCGGGGAAGGGCCAAGAAAGGTGGTGAACATTTTCAAAAAGTCAAATGTTTCGATATATTCCCGGTTTTTCAGGGGTAATTAAGGCCCAAAATGGTAACTTGTACGGGCGCTCGCTGCGTGTACGGGCGGTCGCTGCGCACCGAAGGTACCGGCGTTAGCCGCACCGACCCACCCTGTAGCCGGCGGTCGCTGAACCGCCGCCAGCAAACGCAGTTTGCTCCCTCAAACCCCAAAACCATCCGGATTTCAGCCAAGAGCACGCGCACCCCAAAATCAGCGCAGCTCGATTTTTCCATAACTCCGGCGAGAAGCGATGTTTTCTTTTGGTATTTAGGGCAAGCTGTGGATTGGGATATGGCTGAACATGGTCGGTCCGGCGACCGACCCTACAACCAGCGAAGCGGCGCTTCAGCGAGCGCCCGTACAAGGCAAGCGTAGCAGCTCAGTTAAACTGCTGTATAGAGCGGCTTCGTGGTATCAAGCTGCGCTTGATTGCGGCGGTATGGCAACCGCCGGCTACCTTTTTTGGGCGCTTCAGCGAGCGCCCGTACAAGGCAAGCGCAGCGGCTCACAACTCACAACTCACTACTCACAACTCTAATAATATCCTCTCTCTTCAGCCTCCTGTCGCTGCCGGAAAACACATTTAAAGCCTTGCTGTAGAGCGTCTTGTCAGCTTTTGGATAGCCAAAGGGAGACATGGCCACGATGCGGTAGCTCTTTGGCAAATCCAGATAACGTGCGAGTTTCTCTTCGTTGAAAGCGGCTAACCAGCAGGAACCCACTCCGTGAGCCCAGGCGGCCAAGATCATCTGATGGAAGGAGATAGCCACATCCACCAGGTAGTAATCCTTCTGGTTGAGCTTCAGGTTTTTCTTCTCGTCTGCGCAGGCGATCACTAAGCAGGGAGCGTCTTTGATAAAGTAGTTGGCAAGGCCGATCAAGCCTGTATTCTTGACCAGTTCCTTGATTTTATCCGGCTCGGTGATGATCACATATCGCCAGGGTTGCCGGTTTTGGGCAGAGGGAGCCAGGCGTGCGGCTTCAATCATGTCATCCAGCACTTCCTGGGGTAGTGCATCGGGCAGGAAGTCACGCACGCTGTGGCGGTTTTTGATGATTTCGATTATGTCTTTCATGAGTCCAATTCTTTTTATCAGTGTAAGCAAGTCAAGAAAAAAGAGCATAAAAAAAACGCCGCCTCAGGGCCATTTAGGTCCTGAAGCGGCTTTGTATCACGGTAAGCTATTGTTTGTCAGCTAACTCTTTGTATTGCAGGTATCTTTCCTTGTAGAACACCTCGCTCTTGCCTTGGAACTTCTCGAAGCGCTCGGGGAAGATGGCTTCGAGACCGGCGTAGCGGCGTTCGCCCTTGAGGAATTCAGTCACGGGCATGGTGGGCTCTTTGCTATCTAAGGTGAAGGGGTTCTTGCCTTCTAACGCTTTGAGCGGATTGTAGCGGTAGAGCACCCAGTATCCGGATTCCACAGCCTTTTTCTGGCGGATCTGTGCGTGTGACATATCGATGCCGTGGTTGATGCAGGGGGCGTAGGAAATGATGATTGAGGGGCCGGGATAGGCTTCTGCTTCCTTTATGGCGTTGAGGGCTTGCACCTTGTTGGCGCCCATGGCGATAGAGGCCACATAGACATAGCCATAGCTCATCATCATCATGCCCAAGTCCTTCTTGTTGGTGTTCTTACCAGCTTCTGCAAAGCGGGCGATGGAACCGAGCGGTGTGCTCTTGGAGGCCTGACCGCCGGTGTTGGAATAGACTTCGGTATCGAGAACAAGGACGTTGATATTTTGGTTGGAGGCCAGCACGTGGTCAAGTCCACCGTAACCGATGTCATAGGCCCAGCCGTCGCCACCGAAGCACCAGATGGATTTTTCGAGGATGTAATCCTGCAAGACGCGGATGCGATCAAGGTGTCCAGCGCAACCTGCACAGGCGTTCTTGATTGCTTCGGGCAGCAGAGCTTTGATCTTTTCAGCGTTGGTTCTGGCGGCGTCATCCACATCGTTCCAATGCTCGAGAGCATAGCCAAAAGCTTCTTTCAGAGCGGGATCGATGCCTTTTTCCACCATCACGCTCATGGCCTGCTTGAGCAGCTTGCGATGGGAATCAACGGCCAAACGCATGCCAAATCCATATTCGGCGTTGTCTTCAAAGAGGCTGTTTGCCCAGGCGGGGCCGCGACCGTCTTTGTTGACTGCATAGGGAATGGTGGGGAAGGTTCCGCCCCAGATGGAGGAGCAACCGGTGGCGTTGGCGATGATCATGCGATCGCCGTAGAGTTGGGTGATCAGCTTGATGTAAGGTGTTTCACCGCAACCGGCACAGGCACCTGAGAACTCCAAGAGAGGCTGCTTGAACTGGCTTCCCTTCACGGAGTCAGCTTTGGTGTTGCCTAACACGTCGTAAGGAAGCTTCTCAAAGAATTCATAGTTGGCTACTTCGCCTCTTTCCAGTTCTTCTTCGATGGGCATCATCTCAAGGGCCTGTCTGGGACACTCGTTCACGCAGACTTTACAGCTTTGGCAGTCATCTGTATATACTTGAATCTTGTAGCGATAGCCTTCTGCGCCAATGGCTTTAAGCGTATTGAAGCTGGCGGGGGCGTCCTTGAGGTCTTCTTCCTTGATCAATTTGGCTCTGATTGCAGCGTGAGGACACACAAAGGAGCATTGGTTGCATTGGATGCAGAGATCGGCATGCCAACGAGGCACAAAGGGAGCCACACGGCGCTTTTCCAGCTTGGCGGTTCCGCTCATGGCATAGCCGTCTGTGGGCATCTGGGAAACCTTGATCTGGTTGCCTTCTTCACGCATGATGGGCTCGATCACGTCTTTGACAAAGCCGGTGGAGCCCTCCGGAACCAGTTGCTTCATGGGAGCGTGCTCTGCGGGAAGTGTGGCGGGAACATCGACCTGCACCAAGGCTTCGCTGGTTCTATCGATGGCGTTGAGGTTCATCTGAACGACCTTTTCGCCTCTGCGACCGTAGGTTTCGACCACAGATTCCTTGATCAGCTTCATTGCTTCATCACGATCGAGGACGCCGGAGATGAGAAAGAATGCGGTCTGCATCACGGTGTTGACGCGTCCACCCAAGCCCACTTCTTCAGCGATCTTGAGTCCATCGATGGTGTAGAATTTGATCTTCTTGTCGATGATGGTTTGCTGCATGTCGCGGGTGAGGTTTTGGAAGGCTTCCTCACGACTCCAGAAGGAGTTGAGCAGGAACACTCCGCCTTCTTTGATGCCGCCAAGCAGGTCGAAACGCCCGATGAAAGCTTGGTTATGACAGGCGACAAAGTCTTCACGGGCAACCAGATACTGGCTGTGGATGGGGGCTTTGCCAAAGCGCAGGTGGCTACGAGTGATGCCGCCGCTCTTCTTGCTGTCATATTGGAAATAACCCTGCACGTTCAAATCTGTATTGTCACCGATGATCTTGATGCTGTTCTTGTTGGCACCCACGGTTCCGTCAGAGCCTAAGCCCCAGAATTTGAGGCTGATCGTGCCTTCGGGAACGGTTTGGATTTCTTCATCCAGAGGAAGGCTGAGGTGGGTGACGTCATCTTCGATGCCCACGGTGAAGCCGTGGAAGCCTTTGGCCATCAGGTGTTTGTAAACGGCCAAGACCATGGTGGGTGTAAATTCTTTGCTGGAAAGACCATAGCGTCCACCGATGATGAAGGTGTCCTTGCGGTCTTTTAGAGCAGAAACCACGTCTAAATAGAGGGGTTCGCCGATGGAACCGGGCTCTTTTGTCCTGTCTAAGACGGCGATGTTCTTTACGCTCTGGGGAATCACATCGAGGAAGTACTTCACGCTGAAGGGACGGTAGACTCTCACCTTGATCAAGCCCAGCTTCATGCCACGCTTGTCGTTGAGGTAACCGATTGCCTCTTCGATGGTTTCACAACTGCTGCCCATAGCCACGATCACGTGTTCGGCCTCAGGGTGTCCCACATATTCAAAAGGCTTGTAATAACGACCGATCTTGTCGCCCACCTGTTGCATCGTCTCGGCGATTACATCGGGTGCGTCTTGATAAAACTTGTTTGTGGTCTCACGGCCTTGGAAATAGACGTCCGGAGAGTGCTGACCCACTTTGACGCGGGGCTTCTCAGGGTTGAGAGCGTTGGCACGGAACTTCTCGACCAGCTTGGTATCGTTGAGCTCGGCCATGGTCTCATAGTCAACCACATTGATCTTTTGCAGCTCGTGCGAAGTGCGGAAGCCGTCAAAGAAGACCAGGAAGGGGATGGA
>JAKQWO010000067.1 GCA_029561955.1 Candidatus Cloacimonadota bacterium | reverse complement strand
CTATGTATGCACCTATGGAATGGGCACCAATGTGAAGCAAAGCACCTCCTTGGATACTGCCAAAAACAATGCCCTGTTTGAAGCGGCTCAATATGTGGAAGTCCAAGTGAAGGGTATGCTCAAAACTTATGAAGAAGAAGCGGGAGTATTTGATCCGCAATTGCTGGCGCTCACCCAGAAAGTAGTCAAAACCGTCACCAACACCACTTTTTCCGGCGTGATCAATGGGCAGATGGAGACCAGAAGGGTCACCGAATACGGTGGGCCTCGCTATACCACCTATCTCCAGCTCAAGATCCCCAAGAGTGAAATCAACAAGAGCCTTTACACCAATATCCGCAACGAAGAGGCGCTGTACAACCAGTTCAAAGCTTCCATGGCTTTTGAAGAACTGGAACGCACCGTTGGGAGATAAGAAATCGTTTGATCCGATAAAAAGCCCGGTTTACCTCTAAACTTGGCTTTTTATCGGTGTGAGATTGTGGAGAAAGCGCTGGGGGGTTTGTGCATGGATGTCTTGTGCATCTGTGCCTCTTGTCGGAGGTTTGTCTCACTTTTCTCTTGACAACAAACTGGACTTCAGGATGATGGCACGAAAATCTATAAAAAAAGGTGGTGATTTGTTTGCCGACAGTCGTAGCGAAAGAAAACGAGTCCTTCGACGTTCTGCTGAAACGTTTTAAGAAGAAGTGCGAAAAAGCTGCAATTCTTTCAGAGATAAAGAAGAACCAAGCCTACGAAAAGCCCAGCATCAAGAAAAGACGCGAGGCTAACGTGGCTCGTCGTAAGATTCTCAAGATGCAACGCAGAATGAAGCGTTACATGAGATAAGTAGCGGTTTTAAAGAACCTTACGCAATCAAATTTCACTGGCATACAGGGATGGTTTGTCTCCCTGTGTGCCCTCGTATTTCATCATAAAAAAAGAGCTAAAGCAAGGTAAGGGATAAACATGGGTGTGATCGATTGGATTATCTTGGCCGTCATCCTCTTCACGATGATTATGGGGTGGCTCAAGGGTTTCACTACCTCCTTGATCTATCTGGGAGCGTGGGTCTTCAATTTCTACTTCTTAGGGCAGTTATATCCACTTTTGGCGAATACTATCCGCACCAAATACAATCTGCCGCCCTTAATCTCCAATATCGTGGCCATCTTCTTTGTCGTCATCCTGATCGTAGTATTGGCCAAAATCGTGATCACTCTGTTGGATGTGTTGATAAAGGCCTTGAAGCTCAGCACGATCAACCGCTTCTTTGGCTTACTCTTAGGGCTGCTAAATGGCGCCCTGATCATCATCGTGATGATGGTGCTCATCGACCACGTGCCCAGACTGGCAAACAGCCTGAATGATCCCCAAAAACACAAGGTCTATGCGAGAGTACACAGCTATAAGGACGGCATTTTTGACAGGCTGAAGCTCACGCAACACGAGAAATACCTGCAGCTCAAAGAGCGTTTCAAGCTGGGAAAAGCCCAAAAAGAAGACTCAGGGAAGTCCTAAGACCTCAGCCCAATGCAAGATAGCTATCATGATCTTGAATACTCTGTCCTCAAAAGGCAGATAGAGCAGCTCTGTCACAGCGATCTGGGCAGAGCGGAAGCCGCCAAACTGCAGCCCCTGAGTGATCTGTCAAAGATCAAGGCGGAGCTCACCCTGCACAGCCAGTGCATCCGGGCGCTCAAGGATGGCATCGAGCCACGCTTGGAGGATTTGAATGATCCTGAGCCTCTATTTGACATCCAAAGCAGCGTCTTCAACTACGAAGAGTTCTTTTTATTCTACCAAAACGCTGTAATCTCTGCCATATTAGCTCCCATGAAGGATAATTTGCATGATCTGCCCCAGCTCAAGAAGCTCTGGCAGAGGATAGTGCCCCTGCCTCAAATCAGGGATAGATTCAATGCTATCTTCGATGCTGAGGGTGAGGTGCAGGATTCTGCTTCGCCGGAGCTTAAGCGTATCCGAAAGCGCTTTTTTCAGCTCAGGGGCAATATCACCAAAACCATGAATGCCCTCTTGGGTGATCAGAAGATGGATCAGCACCTCATGGACAAGTTTTTCACGCATCGGGAAGACCGCTACGTGCTGCCGATCAAGGAGAGCTCGGCCAAGCTGGTGGATGGCATCGTGCAGAGCCATTCGGGCAGCGGTTCTACGGTGTTTATCGAGCCACAAAGCGTGGTGCCGCTCAACAACGAGCTGCAACTGATCAAGCAGGATGAAAAGAAGGAGATTTATCGCATCTTTAGCGAGTTCAGCCAGCAGATCAGAGAGCTTCAGCGGGAGTTTGTCTCCAATACGCAGGTGCTGACGCGGTTGGACTTTCTCTTTGCTGCGGCACGCTTGGGTGTGAAACTGGACTCACGAGTGCCCATCGTGCAAACCTCGCCCGTCCTTGAGCTCAAGAATGCACGTCACCCGCTGCTCAGTCTGCAGATGGGGCGCAGGAAGGTGATTCCTTTTGATCTGGAGCTCAGCGATAAGCGGGTGTTAGTGCTGAGTGGACCGAATACAGGCGGTAAAACGGTGCTGATGAAGGCGGTGGGTTTGATCTCTTTGATGGTGCTCAGCGGTTTGCCGGCGCCTCTGGATGCAGATAGCAAGATCGGCATCTTTGATCACGTTTATGCGGATATCGGCGATGATCAATCTATCGAAGCGGCGCTTTCCACCTTTAGTTCGTATATCGGCAAGATCAAGACGATGTTGGATAACGCCACTCAGGATAGCTTGGTGTTGATCGATGAGATCGGCGCTGCTACCGATCCGGAGCAGGGTTCTGCCTTGGCGCAGGCCATCTTGGAGCAGTTTGCCGCCTTGGGCTGTCATACCATCGTCACGACGCACTACACCAGCCTCAAGATCTTTGCGGAGAGCCATCCTCAGGCGCTCAACGCTTCCATGCAGTTCAATCTGGAAGGCATGAGCCCAAACTATCGCTTTGTGACGGGCTTCCCTTCGGATAGCTTTGCCATCGAGGTGGCGGCGTCGCTGGGCTTGGAAGAGGCTTTGATCCAGAGGGCTAAGTCTTTGAGTGGCACACAAAACCGTGAGTTTACCGAGCTTCTGCACAAGATGCAGGAAGAGAAGAAGGCTTTGGCACGCGAAAGCTATGAACACCGGCTCAAGCGGCGCACTTTGGAGCTGCGTATCGAGGAACTGGAGAGCAAAAACGAGGAATTTGAACAGGAGCTGAAGCAGCGTAAGCAGAAGTTTATAAAGGAACTGCAAGACGAGCTCAGCTCTCAACAGAAGATCTATCAACGTGAGCTGGAAGAGCTGAAGCGCATGGATAAAGAGCAGCGCCGCAGTCACAGCGAAAAGAAGGTGAGGGAGACCTCGGACAAGATTCAGGAGTTGGATGCGCAGATCAAAGCAGCGGCGATGAAGCACCGTAATGCCGTCTACAAGCCCAAGGTGGGGGATAGGGTGTGGATATCCAGTTTGGATGCGGATGCCACCATCCTCGAGATCAAGGATGATGTGGTCTTGGTGGATATGAATGGCATCGGTTTCAAAACCTCTCTGGATACCGTTTTTGAGAGTAAAGAGCAGCAGGAGGGCAGGATCCAACCAGATAACTATGGCAGGGAGTATGTGAGCAATAAAGCCGCTTATGAGCTCATGCTGCGGGGGCTCACCTTTGATGAAGCCCGGCCGATGATTGATAAGTTTATCGATGATGCTGTGGTCTCAGGATTGCACAAGCTGCGCATCGTGCATGGCAAAGGAAGCGGTGTCCTGAGAACCAAAACCAGAGACTACCTCAGGCGTAAGAAACAGGTGATCAGCTTTGAGACTCCGCCCAATAGCGAAGGTGGAGAGGGTGTAACGGTGGTAACGATATGATCGACAATCAGATAATCGAGCAGGTGCGCCGTGCCAACAACATCGTGCACGTCATCCAGGAATACATGCCGCTTCAGAAGGCGGGGAGTAACTGGCGCGGTTTGTGCCCTTTCCATCAGGATACCAACCCCTCCCTCAACGTCTCAGAGACCAAGCAGATTTTTAAGTGTTTTGCCTGTGGTAAGGGTGGCAACGCCTTCACCTTTCTGCAAGAATATGAGAAGATTAGCTTTATTGAGGCGGTGCGCAAGCTGGCTACCCGTGCGGGAATCACGCTGCCGGAATACAAGTCCACCAAAAGGATCAATACCAAGCGGGATCAACTCTTGCTGATCTATCAAACGGCACGTGACTTCTTTACTGAAAACCTCTTCCGCTATGGCGAAAAAGTTCTGGGCTACCTCAAAAACCGGCAGTTCAGCCCCGAAACGGCCAAGAGCTTGGAATTGGGCTTTGCTTTAAACGGCGAAAAGGCTTTGCTCAACCATCTGATGAAGGAAGGTCACTCGGTTGACATCCTCAAAGAAAGCGGGCTCTTTGGCAACTACAGCGGCAATCTGGTGGATCTGTTCCGCAACCGCTTGATGTTTCCTATCCACAATAGCAGCGGCGATGTGATCGCCTTTGGTGGCCGGGTGATGGACGACAATACGCCGGGTGGAAAGTATGTAAACTCTCCTACCACAGAGCTATTCACCAAAGGACGTGAGCTTTACGGCTTTTACAAGACCAAATATGACATCCACAAGGCGGATCGGGTGCTGATTTGTGAGGGATACTTCGACTTCCTCCGGCTCTATGAATACGGCTTCAACACCTGCGTGGCCACCTTGGGAACCGCTCTCACCACTGAGCAAATTCAACTGCTCTACCCCTACACAAAGCGGGTGTACATGCTCTATGATGCTGATGAGGCAGGCATACGTAACGCCATCAGAGCCAGTGCCTTGTGCCTGGGCAGGCAGATGTATCCCTATGTGGTGCAGCTTCCGGATGGCGAAGACCCGGATAGCTTCCTCCTGGCGCATGGCAAGGACGAGCTCCAAAAGCTGATTGACAGGGCGCCCAGCTTGATCTCCTTCCTGGCCAAAAGCACCGAGGTGAGTCCGGATGCCGCTGAGCGTATAGATTTCCTGCTGGATAACATCAGGCAGATGAACGACGAGGTGAGGCAAGAGTTGGCCTTGCAGGAGGTTTCTGAGGCTTTCAAGATTTCGGTGTCCGCACTCTCAAATAAACTGGCCTCGACTATGCGTCGCAGTTATCAAAGTAAAGGAAAAGAGCAGTTTCAGGGACTTGGCGGCTTGGAAAATCAAAATGAGGAACGAAACTTGCTTGTCATTTCCCTTCGGGATGTTGATGATTACAAAAGACTTGTCTCTGAGGTCAAAGACGATTACTTTATCAACGAGAGCTATCGAGGCATCTTCAAATGGCTGCGGGAAAACATTGAGCCGGAAGCCATTGGGAGCTCCGCTAAGCTCTTGGATGATATTGAGGACACACAATTACGGGATGCTTTGGCAGACCTGATGTTTGAAGAAATGCAAGATTTAAGGTTTGAAGACGCCTTGATTCAGGTGAGAATCCGCAAGCTCCAGCTTGACTTGGAGCTGATGGATCGTAAGCTATTAAATGAGCCGGAAAACTTGGATTTGTTCAAGCAGAAACAGGCGCTGAGCAAAGAATATAAACAACTGACCCGCAAGGTCGTGCACAAAATACGTTTCTGAGGGCAGAGCCTTCATTTTTAAGGAGTTTAAATGATTACATACAACGAGTGTTTGAAAAAGCTGGTGGATTTGGGCAAGGAGTCCGGCTATATCACATTCAAGCAGATCAACGAAATTCTCCCCAGCAGTCCTTCTTTTTTGGATAAGGTGGATGACATCATCTTCGATCTCCAACAGGAAGGAATCGAGATCATTGACGAGACGGAGAAGCGCCTCACCAAAAGCGGGGTTGTCGTTCGTAAACCTGCAGCTCCCAAGAAGTTTAAGACCAAGCGATTTTATGATGATCCGGTGAGGATGTATTTGAGAGAGATGGGGCGTGTGCCGCTTTTGGATAGAGAAGGCGAGGTGCGCGTGGCCAAGAAAATCGAGACCTATCAGAAGATGATCAACCTCAACGTCTTCAAATCCGGCAGCACCCTCAAGGAAATGTACAACTTCTTGCATCGCTATCGTGAAAGACGTGTGCGCCTGGATCAAATCTTCAAGATGGACATCGGAACTTGGATGGATAAAAACCAGGACACCAAACTGATCGACGTCTTTATGGATATACTCAAGACCAACGAAGCCACCTTTGAAAAGGTAGGCCAAATCCTTGATAACTGCGATTTTGACGAAACTGGCACCGCCAACCGCCAGGAAGAAATAGATGCACTCAGAGAAGAGATCAACGATACTTTCAACAAACTCAGCTACAACGATAAACTCATCAAACGCATGGTTTACCGCATCCGCAGCCTGGTGGAACGCATCGAAGAAAGCTACAAATCCATCACGGATCTCACGCGCATCAAGCGCTATACCATCGATGAAATATGCTCTTACGGACGCCGTGCCAAGCGCACTGACAAGGATTTTGAAGAGGTGCGCCAGGAAACCGGGATGGACCCAAATGAGTTTGTGGAGCGCCTGCGCAAGATCAAAAACGCCAGACGCAAAATCCGTCGCGTGGAGCTGGAAACCAAGATGACAGGCACCGAACTGGTGTTTTTGCTGCGTGAGATTGATCGTGCCGAACGCAAGAAAGAAGAGGCACAAAATGAGATGATCGAAGCCAACGTAAGGCTCGTGATCTCCATCGCTAAACGCTACAACAACCGTGGCTTGGAGTTTCTCGATCTCATCCAGGAAGGAAATACCGGCCTCATGCGCGCTGTGGAGAAATATGACTATCGTAAGGGCTTCAAATTCAGTACCTACGCCACTTGGTGGATACGTCAGGCCATCACCAGAGCCATTGCCGATCAGGCCAGAACCATCCGCATCCCCGTGCATATGATAGAGTCGATCAACAAAATCAACCGCACCTCACGCCGTTTGGTGCAGAAACTGGGACGTGACCCCTATCCTTCCGAGATTGCCGAAGTGCTTGATATGCCGCTGGATAAGGTGAAAAGCATCCTCTCAATCGCCAAGGAACCCGTTTCTCTGGATAAACCCATCGGTCACGACAGCGAAGATAGCATCCTTGGCGACTTTATCGAGGATAGAACCATCATCAGCCCCGAGAGAATCGCCGAACGCAGCCTGCTCAAAAATCAGGTGGATGAAGTGCTCAAGACGCTCACCACACGTGAGGAAAGGGTGATCCGCCTCCGCTTTGGCATTGATGATGGCTACCATAGAACTCTCGAGGAAGTGGGAAACATCTTCCAAGTGACACGTGAGAGAATCCGCCAGATCGAAGACAAGGCACTCAGGAAGCTGCGCCACCCCAGCAGAGCAGCCGCTTTGCAACAGTTTTTGGATACCTTCCACGTAAAGTAAAATCGTTTTAAATCAAGGCCGACCTTTAGATGCTGTAAACCAAGGCATCCGAAGGTCGGCCTTGTCTGTTAACCTGAATGCTGGCCTGTAAACAATGTTTACAATGCGGATGCTCGGTCTGTTAATCCCAGACAATGCAATAGACTCTTTCTCTGGGTGGAGCTTTCCGGCCCGTTACCTGCTTCGCCCTTACTTACCCGCAGGGAGATGCCGTGGTGATACTCGGGTTTTTCCCGAGTGGCTCCGAGTAATCACCGGGCGGCTAAGCAAGGAAGAGGTAGGCAAGATCACACTGAGGCTAC
>JAKQWO010000060.1 GCA_029561955.1 Candidatus Cloacimonadota bacterium | reverse complement strand
ATTTTGAAACAGCATGCCCACCTTCTTGAGCATATCGTTAAACTCGGCTTCATCAAGCTTCAAGACCTCTGTGCCCCAAAACTTTACGCTGCCTTTAACCGGTTCATGCAGCCTCAGCATATTTTTGAGCAGCGTGGTTTTCCCACAACCGCTGGCGCCCAAGATTACGGTCACCTGCCCCTCATAGATGTCCGCATTTATATTGTGCAGGATCACCTTTTCGCCGTATTGCGCCTTCAGGTCTCGGATTGTGATGATGGGGTCTTGATTTTGCATGGCCGTTATCCCAGATAAAAGAGGCTAAATAGCGCATCGGTAATAATCACGGCAAAGATGGAGGCGACCACACTGGCCGTGGTGGCCTTACCCACTCCCTCTGCCCCACCTTTGACTCTGAAACCGTAATGCGCACCGATGATTACGATCAACCAAGCAAATACCGTGCTCTTGCTCAAGGAAATGACAATATCCTTCAGGCTAATAATGTCTATGCTTCTCGTGATAAAGGTGGCAATACTCAGATCAAGCATTTGCAGACCAATCAATACACCTCCAATCTCAGCCACGATGATGGAAAAGACCACCAATAGCGGCATCACCACCGTGATAGCATGAAATTTGGGCACCACTACATAGCGAATCGGATTTAGAGCCATCATCCTCAGGGCATCGATTTCTTCTGAAACCTGCATGGTAGCGATCTCGGAAGCGATTGCAGAACCGCTTCTACCCGCCACGATGACGGCTGTGATCAGCGGCCCCATCTCACGCACCATGGTGATGGCCAAAAGGTCTGGCAAAAAGACGTTGCCTCCGTAAATCTTCAGTTGTGCGGCAGATTGCAGGGAAAGGATAAAGCCAATGATGAAGGAAAGCAGCGCCACCACAGGCAAAGCGTCGTATCCAAGCTGCACACCTGCACTGGTAAAGCTACCCTTCTTCTGACCCTTCCTATCGAACATCCCCACTATAGACCACCAGAAAAGCTCGCTACAGAGCAAAACGGCATCCTTCAGTTCCAGCCAAGCATCTTCCATCTTCTGCCCCAAGCTCTCAAAGATGGAGGCCGTGGCAGGCTTTTCCACCTCTACAGCCTTATCGGCAAAGGTTCGCATGATCTTCAGAATGGGCAAGGGTGCTGCGATCACCGTCAATTGTGGATTCTCCTCTTCCAGATCCTTTTTCAGACACTCCAGAAAGGCCACGCCAGCGCTGTCCAAGCTCTCTATCCCACTCAAATCCAAGTTCTGCACCTCACCCCGGCGCAAGAGATGATGTGCCTCTCTCTGCAACTCCGGAACCGTATTCCGGTCTAAAACGCCTGCGACTATGAGCTTTGAGGATTCGAGCTTGAGATTTGCCATCTTAGTAAAAGAGCGACAGCCTCAGATATGATCCGTAATTGTAGACCAGCCAGTCCCTGCGCACCTTGTCATATTCCACGTTGAGATTGATGTCCATGGAGATATTCCGATAGAGCTTGATGTTGAAGCGCGTCTCGCTCTGCAGTCTCGGTGCTTTATCCAACTTCATCATGGGAAAAAGTACGTCGATACTGGAGTTGATGGTGAGGAATTTCAATACATTAACCGCTGACAAGACCAGCGTGCTTTCAATGCCATAATCATAGGTAGTGTCATCTTCCATATAGATTTCCCAGCGCAAGCTATCGCCCGGAATCTGGCTGGCTAAATTGCTCCCCTGCAAGATGAAAGAGCGTGTGTTTATGTCTTGTTGCCAGCCATATCCACCTCGGATACTGGCCGTTAGTTTTGGGGTTGGCACCCATCTATAGGTGATTCCCACACCTTCTTTCATTCTCAGAGGATAGAGTGCGACCTTGGTGCGCACCTTGCCTTGGTCTGTAGCCAAAAACAAGGTGTCTCCCTGCGCATTTCTCAGGATCACGTTACGCTTTTCGGCAAAGTGTTGCGTTTCATCAAAGAAGTGTGTGCTCACATCCGCACGTCCATAGAAAGAAAAGTTTCTGAATATCTTGTTCTTTCTCAGCGGTGTATAGAGGAGGACGTTTTTGAGAGAATAGGCATCTGGATTCACTTTGAGGTCAGAATTGGTATCTAACTTCAAGCCTATGCTATATATGCTACGTCCCGTGTAGTGAAGTGACTTATGTTTATAGTCAAACAGATTTTCCGTGCGTCCCACAAGCGAGATGTCATAGATCGGATCATCTCTATTAACATCGTTGCTGGCCATCACGTTGAAGTCCAGATAGATGGCACCCTTATGCTTATCCTTGCGACCCAGAGCCAATTCCTTATTACCCAAAAGCCCTGCACCCATAATATAGTTACGCTCTCCGGAGGGGTCTACCACGACTGTGAGCAGACGACTATCTCCTTTCTTGACCTCCACGGTGGTGAAGTCTCTCAGTTCGTTCCATGGCCCGCTGCCCAGTTTTACCATATAGGTCCCCGGAGGCAGGATCCACACTTTCTCCTTCTGGCCAAAGTCTTCCTCGCCCAAGCTGGTATTGGCACCGTAGTAATAATAGTCATACTCATCCAGAAACTTTCTCCAGAGGTTGTAGCCCAATCTCACCTTGTTGTTACTCTGATCCTGGATCAACACGATCAGCTCGCCCCACTCACCTTTTACGGTAGTGCGCATCTTAGGCTTGACTTCCACATAGACTGGGAACTCCTGACTTTCACCCAAAACCAGCTTGTACCTGCCCGCTTTTAAGATTTCTGGGACGCCAAAGATGCCCTCTTTTCTGGGTGCATCCTCCATGTCCAGTTCATAATAGGCGTAATGAACTTCAGCCTCTGTCTCGAAACCCAGCTCCAAAAGCATCTCTCCATCCAGGCTCTGGGAATCCAAAATCTGCGTCTGAACACCCAAAAACCTCTGGATGGGATCATCGGTATACTTGGGATATTCGGTGGGGATGGGTTTATCTTCCAAGAACAGTCTGCATCTGGCGGCAAAGATGTCCGTCGCCTCCATGATCATCTCATTATACAGTTCCACAAGCTGCACCACATCGTTAGGCTGCACCGGCTTATGGTTTTCATAGAGGTAATTGACCTTGACCTGATTTGTGGATGCTTGTCTCAGCTTAAACTCCATCCTGAGGTACGCTTTGGGCTGACCCGTCTCCACTCTTTCAATGTTCAAAAGCGCCGTTTCCAGATAGTAATTTGGCGAGATGTCGCCCGTATTCCTATCCACTTGCTTGAAGATATTATAAGCCTTCAGCCTCTGCACGATCAGGTTTGGAACCGCATCTGTGAGGCGGTTGGCCCACAAATCCCAAGGCATATATGAAATCCTGGAAAAACCTTCCTTGATCACCAATTGACTGCGGCTGTAGGTGCGGTTTACGTCTGTATCAAACACCTCACAAGTCTTATCAAAGGGCTCAGCCAGCCTTAGCGACGGATTTTCAGAAGCTTTCTTGTAGTCCAAGATGTAATACTTGGTAGTAATCCTATCCACTTTTGTAAAGCAGCCACTCAAAAGCATGGCCATAAGCGACAGGAGGAGAATCGGTAAAAGTCTTGTTTTCATAGTATGCTCTTTTTTAGTTACCTCTGATGATTATTGAGGGTTGTTCGGCAATCTGCCTGGAAAACTCGTTCAGGTTTGCAGTTGCTTCCCTGAGGGATTCCATAGTTTCGTTGATATTCGCCCTATTCCTCAGGATCATTCTGTCGATGTTTCCGATTGCCGTTGAGGTTTTATTTAGCGTCACCACCAACTCACCCACCAGGTCTTTCATATTCACTTCCGTGAGCTTGGCCGAAATGCTGTTCAAATTGTAAACAATTCCTTCAAAATCGTCTGATTCAAGAAGTTGGTTCACTCTTTTGATGCTCTTGTTGACCTCGGCGCTGAGTTGCGCTATCTCTCTGGTAGACATCAATACCAGCTCGTTGGAATTGTCTCCGACCCGGTTCAACTGCATGCGTGTATCCACCAACAGCGCATTGGTATTGGTGTTGATTTCATTCAAGCTGCTATCCAAGTTCGTAGCAATTCTATCCAATTCCATATTAAGATTGGTTATCAGATCGTTTAAACCCTTAGTGCTCGCTACGCCTATGCTATCCAGGACGGTAGTGGTGGAACTGGTGAGAATATCGAGCTTCTGCGCCACATCGTCACTGAGGCGGTTCATCATCCGATTGGCACTAGCGCTCACGCTGCTGATGTTGGTAGTTGCGCTCTGGGTGAGCTGCTCTATGCTGGTATTGCTGGTTTCGGCAAGCATATTCACATTATCCACAAAGGTATCTGTGATACGCGTCATCGTTTCATTCAACCCATCGGTAAGGTTTGCCACATTATCCGCCACCTTATTCAAAGAAACCATCGTGGTGCCCAGATTCACCCTCGTATCGCTCAGCAGCATGGAAGTTTGCCGCAGGATTTCGGCGATATTGCGCCTGTTTTCCTCATCCGTCATCTGACTGATATTGGCTGCGATCTGATCTATCTTATCCGTGATGGATAGAGCTCTATCGCTGATATCATCGATCAACGAAGCACCTGTCTTGATAAAGCTCTTCTGCTTGAGCAAGGCAGATTCATTTGTCCCGGGCGAGATTTCCACCGCTTTCACGCCTGTGATACCCACAAAGACCAAGGTCGCCGAAGCGTCCTCTTTGATCGGCGTCCCTCTATCAATCTTGACAGTCAGGATCACATTATTCACATCTTTGGGGTCTATCTTGATAGCTTCAACGCGGCCAACTTTGATGCCCCGGAAATTGACCGCACCACCCACCTGCAAGCCTTGCACGGAGTAGTTTTCAAAACTGATGTAATAAGTATCTTTGCGTTCTACCAACTGGTTTCCGACTATAGCAATCAAAATGCCTAATAGCAGGACGGAACCTACTGTGACAAACGCACCTAAACGAACCTTTTGGGCTTTGGATAACATGATTTGCTCTCTATTTGCTAAAGATTGTCCTCATAGCTTGATTTCTCCAGCTAACCTGCGGTGTTGCAGGAAGATGGGCTCTTGGGCTTCTATGCTCACCTTGCCTTCGCAGATCACCTCTTCACCAAAGCTGATGTCGCCTTTGAGCGAAAGTGAACTGCAAGATGCCAAGGAGGGCACAGCCTCAGAAAACCGCTTCATCATCTGGTCTATATTGCCATAATATCTATCGTCCAGCTCGACCAAGGGCGGCTGTTCCAGACCACGCTTCAACACCAGTTGATAGCGGTCGTTGAGCTCGTAAGCATCAGACCAAACCGCCAAGAGATCGCTATTCTTCTTCACCGGCGCAAAGCGACTGCGAGGCACCACCATGGCTCTGGTATTGGTAAACACGCTGATCGCTGAACCCATTGCTGTTTCAAGCTGATATACAGGCGTGTTTTCCACTATTTTGGGATTGATGATCAAGGGCAAAAGCATGATGCCATCGTTGGCAATCAGGCTCCATTGAAGGGCTTGGAGATCCAGCCAGAGGTTGTTGGTATTGAAGTATCTATAAAACTCGATATCCTGAAATCTATCCAGATCAGCTTCAGGAGTTTGCGCCACTTCTCTGAGCAAAAGCTGCTTGTATTTATCTTCACAGAGGTGACCGCCCTTCCTGTCTGCAGGACTGCGCGTGCATACTTCCATCACAAAGTTGATGTTGTTGGCTTCCATATAGGCAGGAATCGCCGTATCCACCGTTGCGGCAAGGTTATCCGCATTGGACACGAAGGCATAGCGATAGCCCCTCTCAATCAGCTCGTCCAGCAAACCGTCTGCCGCCAAAGCGGTATAGAGATCGCCATGTCCAGGCGGATTCCAGTTTTGATCATCATCAATGCTTTCAAAGGGCGCCAGATTGTCCCTGCGTATCCTGGGAAACTTGTTTTGCACAAAGCTGAGCGGCAGATTCTGCTTAGCCAGATCGGTATACCTATTCAGATATTCCAGCGTATCCGTCTGGGTATTGTAGCTATTCATGAAGAGTAACTGCACATCATAGCCGGATTCGCCTCTCAGAGCCAAGACCTGCCTCACGATGATGTCCAGGAAGTTCAAGTTACCTTTCACCGGCAGCAGACTCTTTGCCTTGCTGAGCCCCATAGAGGTGCCCAAACCGCCATTGAGCTTGATCACCACGGTCTTCTTCAGCATTGCCTGGCTACGGAACTCAGATATATCCTCATATTTGATCAAATTACCCGCTGAAGGGGGGTTGATGTCTTTATCCGCAATCATTCCCCTTTCTCCCTTCAACAACTGCTCATAGTAAGCATGGAAGGTGCGGATCACGCTGGAGCTAAGATTAGCTCCCTTCATTTGCTTTTCAAACTGACGGCTGTGATCTTGCATCATATCTCCTATTCCTTCAAGCTTTTTGCTAACAAAGCGTCGATTGCCGCTTCGTCTATTTCTGCGGGGATGGTGATAGCTCCATCGTCCTTATGCTTTTCATTCCAAGCAGTTGCAGTATCCATAGCCGGAGTATTCCTGGCCCAGTTTCGGCGCGCCACTCCACCCATCACGTCCCAGGAAAGCGCAGATTTTACCACCTCATCCATGCGTTCACTGCCATCTAAGACTATGCCGTTTCCGCCATTTATGCTGCGGCCGATTCCCACACCTCCACCGTTGGATAGCACCACTAGGCTCATACCTCGTGCCACATTCCCGGCAAAGCAATGAGTGGCCATATCAGCCATCACGTTACTACCATCACGGATGTTGGCGGTTTCCCTGAAGGGAGAATCCGTGCCAGAAACATCATGATGGTCACGTCCCAAAATCACTGGCCCGATAATGCCTTCCCGCACCATCTGGTTAAACTTGAGTGCGATGCGCACCCTGCCTTCTTCATCTGCATAGAGAATGCGGGCTTTGGTACCAACTACCAGCTTATTCTCCTCCGCATTTGATATCCAATGATGATTATCTCTATCCATAGAATTGCGCTTGGGATCAATCAAAGCTTTGGCAGCTTGATCTGTCTGGTGCAAATCTTCATCCCTGCGGCTCAGACACACCCATCTAAAGGGCCCATAGCCATAATCAAAGCACATCGGCCCCATGATATCTTCCACGTAGCTAGGCCAGATGAAGCCGTCGTTGGTGTCTTTACCATTTCTGGAGATGGAATGCTCACCCGCATCAAAGATACTGGCCATAAAGCTATTGCCATAATCCCAGAAGTAGGAGCCTTTAGCAGTGAGTCTTTGGATTACATGGAAGTGACGGATCAACGATTCATCCACCTTTTTCTTAAAACTCTCAAGATCGCTGCCCAACATCTTTCTGGCTTCTTCGTGACTGAGCCCAACCGGAGTGTAACCTCCCTCATAAACCGCATGACAACTGGTTTGATCCGATAGCAGCTCCGCTTTGATGTTGTGCTTATCTATATATTCCAAAAGGTCTACGATATTGCCATGATAGGCGATGGAAACTGGCTTTTTGAGCTTTCGGTATTCCACAACCCAGTCGAAGATCTGCTTGGGGTCTTGCGAAACCTTGCTCACCCAACCCTGACTATGACGTGTCTGAATCCGGCTTTCATCCACTTCAGCGATCACACCGATGCCACCGGCTATTTCAACGGCTTTAGCTTGCGCTCCGCTCATCCCACCTAAACCACTGGAGACAAAAAGCACGCCGGCAAGATCCTTATCTGCAGGAATACCAAGGTACTTGCGCCCAGCATTGAGCAGGGTGATAAATGTGCCATGCACGATGCCCTGAGGCCCAATATACATCCAGCCTCCAGCAGTCATTTGACCATAATTTGCCACTCCCAAAGCAGTGAGGCGCTTAAACTCCACCGGATTGTCCCATTTACCAATCACTAACCCATTGGTGGAAATCACTCTTGGGGCGTTGGGAGAAGAGGGAAACAAGCCTAAAGGATGCCCACTCTGCACCACCAACGTCTGGTCTTCACGCATCACTTCCAGATATTGCTTGATCAATCTATACTGCATCCAGTTTTGACACACCTGCCCCGTCTCACCATAAGTGACCAGTTCATAAGGGTATAAGGCGATATCAAAATCCAAGTTATTATCAATCATCACCTGCATCGCTTTGGCAGCAGTGATGCCTTTGTATTCATTTATCGGTTTGCCGATAATGCGCCCCTGAGGACGGTATCGATAACCATAGATGCGCCCCATAGTCTTTAACTCTGCCAAAAACTCCGGCGCGAGCTTTTCATGTAAATGCTTCGGCACATACCTGAGCGCATTTTTAAGCGCTAAAGCAATCTCTGCCTCGCTCAGATCAAGTCCTCTATCGGGTGCCCGACGAATGCCAGCTTCAAACACCGGATCAGGCGGCAATTCATCCGGCAATTTCACTTCAAACACGTTGGCCTGTTTCATGTTGTAAACCTCTATTTACTTTTATTTTATATAAGTTAGACAAACTGGATCACGCTCAAACAAGACCAATCCAGATACATTAAAGCAAACTCAGAAAGAGCTATTTCTGTCAAGGGAAAAAAGTAAAAATATCAGATGCCAAGCAATTATTTGGGATTTACCCAAAGCTGAGGTTTCACCAAAACTGCAAATTTATCTCTATGCTCGGAGTAATCTCCTACTATTTTGGTAGGAGTTCGTTTCCACGATACGGGAGTGAAAAAAGTCGGACTTTCTGAAATAATTGAGCTCGGCGCGTGAAAAACGAACAGAAAAAAGCCATTTTCAACCCTCCTCAAAGCCGCTGTTTATGCGGCGTCCCTGCCCCGCTCCTGCTCCGCCCTTGCCCCGTGGAGCAGGAACGGCATACGATACCAAGAGGTTACACGTTCGGGCGGAGAAGATGCCCAGAAACAGGTGAACCTTTTCAATAAGTCAAATGTTTCGACATATTCTCGGTTTTTCAGGGCTAATTAAGGCACAAAATGAGCACATGGAATCCGGTGCTTGGGCGACCGCCCCTACCTCACAACTGCAGCGAAGCTGCCTCTTCCTTGCTTGGCCGCCCGGTGATTACTCGGAGCCACTCGGGAAAAACCCGAGTATCACCACGGCATCGCCCTGCGGGTAAGCAAGGGCGGAGAGACTACGCCGCAGTACTGACGCTCGCCGAAGTGCCCCAACAGTTGTAAATGTCGGGCAAAATACCCAGTCTTGGAGAAAGAGCCACTGCATAATGTGAGCTTTATCTATGAGTTGGAAGAGCCATATTTGTAAAGCGGATGGCATTACAAAAACCTCAATCTCATCCAGAATGAATCAATCTTTCATTGACAGCAGAGCATATGTACTATATATTGGATACATGGAATCAAAACTAAGATATAAAGACGTAAACTACTGCCTTCGCTGCGGTAAGCCTATGCAAACCAAAGCAGACCGTGAAGGCAAAATCCGACCTCAATGCCCAGCATGCGGTTGGGTCTTTTACAAAAACCCCATCCCGGCAGTCGCTATCGTGCTGCTTAACGACAAGAGTGAGCTGCTCTTGGTGAAGCGTCGCTTTGAACCTCAGGCCCACAAATGGGCTCTTCCCAGCGGCTATATGGAAATAAACATCACGCCCGAAGAGAATGCCTTGGAAGAACTTAGAGAAGAAACCGGATTACAAGGTCAAATCCGGCATTTCATCGGCTGGTATTTTGGCTTTAGCCCCATCTATGAAAAGGTGCTGAGTCTGGGATTTCGCATTGACCGCAAGGGTGGGATACTCCAAGCCGGAGATGATGCTGCAGAAGCCAGCTTTGTGCCCCTGGATCAGCTTCCTCCGATAGCCTTCGATGCGCATCGGGACTTCATCTTCAAAGAGACGGGAATCATGCCCGACCCTGCTTGGTAATCAGGATTAGAAATACGCAATTTAAAAATCCGCTTGACAAATCCAGCCTCCCAAAAGATTGGTTACACCACCTAGTGCTGAAGTGGTGAAATTGGTATACACGCTAGTTTCAGGGACTAGTGAGCAGTACGCTCATGGGGGTTCGAGTCCCCCCTTCAGCACCATTTTTATGCCCAGATATCTGGTGCTCCTCATCAGAAAAACAGCTTCCGCAAATTATAGCTTGACGAATGGAGGGTAGTGACAAAAGTTTGTCCTATGGATGCAGTTTACTTACTTTATCCAAAGCCGAATATGGTTGAACTCTGCCAAGCTATGATGCGGTTTGTCGCACGCAGCCCTGTTCGGTGACATAAAAGCCAAGAAAGGAAGTAGATACAAATGGAAAAGATATTCATATTGGACACCAATGTGTTGATCCACAATCCTCAGGCCCTGTTTTCTTTTGATGAGCATAGGGTTGTGATCCCCATTGTGGTGCTGGAGGAGATAGATCTCTTCAAAAAGGGAGTTGACGAGAAGATTCGCAATGCACGTCAGATAGGCCGTTACCTTGATTCCCTCCGCTGTCAGGGCTCGTTACAGGAAGGAGTTAAGACCGAGACCGGAGGCACCATCCAAGTGAGTGTAAATAAGGATGTTGCCGAAACTGCAGCCAATTTACTCTTCACGGATAAAAATGATAACCTGATCATCGGCACAGCTCTGTATTTCAAAAACAATTATCCAGACAGCGAGGTGACGCTGGTCTCCAAAGATGTAAACGTTAGGATCAAAGCGGATTGCGTTGGCATCAATGCTGAGAATTTTGAAACTGACACCATCAAGTTTGATGAGTTTTACACCGGTTGGAGTCAGGTGGAATTGGATGAAGAAGATTTCAATGAGATGATGACCAAAAAGTATCTGCCCAACAGTTTTGGAGAGTTTTATCCTCACGAGTTTATCCGCTTTATCCAAAAGGACAACGAGCAAAAGACACGCCTCATGAAGTATATGGCTTCCGCAAACAGTTTTTACGAGTTGCAATACTACACTGGGCAGTCTGTTTTCGGCATCACAGCCCGCAACTTTGAGCAGGAGATGGCGCTGGACCTGCTGATGGATGACAGCATCCGCCTAGTGAGCCTTTCAGGTAAAGCCGGCACGGGAAAGACGCTGTTGGCTATGGCTGCTGGACTGCAAAAAGTGGTGGAAGAAAACAAGTATTCACGCTTGGTGATCTCACGCCCTATCTCGCCCTTAGGCAAAGACTTGGGCTATCTGCCGGGGACAAAGAGTGAGAAGTTTAACCCTTGGATGCAGCCCATTTACGACAATATGGACATCCTGCTCTCGCTCAAAGACGATTCAGAATCCTATAGCAAAGGCAAAAAACGGCCTTCCATCCTGGACTTTATCGACTACGGTCTGCTGGAGCTGGAGCCGCTTACCTACATCCGTGGACGCAGCCTCCCAGACCAGTTTCTCATCATAGACGAAGCGCAAAACCTAACACCCCACGAGATGAAGACCATCATCACACGTGCGGGAGAAAACACCAAATTGGTGCTCACGGGCGATCCCTACCAGATAGATATCCCCTACTTGGATTCCTTGAGCAATGGCTTGAGTGTTACGGTGGAAAAGCTTAAGGCAGAAGATATTGTAGGCCACATGACCTTGGATAAAGGCGAACGCTCCAAACTGGCTGACTTGGCTGCGAAACTCTTTTAAATGATGGATACCATGATTTTTGACCGCTCCTGGGTGGAGATAGATTTAGCCGCTTTCAGGCACAACCTGAGACAGCTTAAAAGTCTTCTGCCTGCAGGCGTGGACTTTATGCAGATTGTGAAAGCAGATGCCTATGGGCATGGCGCTTTAGAGATCGGGCGTATAGCCATTGATGAGGGGGCCAAATACCTCGGCGTGGCAAATGTGGAAGAAGGAAAGCTCTTGCGTGTCCAGGGCTGCAAAGCTCCGATCCTGATCCTCTCCCCTTCTTTGGAAAATGAGATTGAGCAGATCGTTGGCTATGATCTGCGGCCTTGCGTCTCTCAATTGAGCTTTGCTCTGGCTTTACAAAAAGAGGCTCTTAAACGGAGCAAACGCATCAATATTCACCTCAAGCTGGACAGTGGTATGCATCGCAGCGGCGTGGGACTGGAGCAGTTTGAAGAGCTATACTACGAGGTGCAGGGGTTGTCCCAGATAAGGATTGAGGGCGTGTGCTCACATTTTGCCTCATCTGAAGAGGATCTGGAGTTCTCCATATCTCAGCTTCAATGCTTTGAATCCATACTGCAAAAGCTGCAGCCCAAACCTGCGGTCATCCACATCGCAAACTCCAGTGCGGTAGTCAATAAGCTTTTGGGCGTGTCAAATATGGCCAGGCTGGGTATACTCAGCTTTGGCGTTTATACAAACGAATCTCAGAAGGAAATCATCCAGCTAAAGACGGTGATGAGCTTCAAATCCAGAATCGCTCTGATCAAGCAGATCAAGGCTGGCGAAGGCTTGGGCTACAACCTCACTTGGATCGCACCTAAAGACAGCAGATATGCCGTTGTCCCAGTGGGTTATGCTGATGGATATGACTTCATGCTTTCCAACAAAGCCAAGGTGAGCATCCACTCGCAGCTCTGCGATGTGATCGGAAAAGTGAGCATGGACATGATCTGCGTGGATATCAGCCAGATTCCGGATGCTGAGCTGATGGACGAAGTGATCCTGATGGGCGCAGTTAATCAGCTACATCCAGAGCAGCTTAGCAGCCTATATCACGGTTCTTCCTATGAGCTGCTCTGCCAGGTAGGACGTAGGGCGAAGCGATATTATCTGGAAAATGATGCCGTATCTCACAGCACGCCTTTAGCCAGAAGAGACTTTGTTTCCAGTGATTTTAGTGACTTTAAGCTCAGCCAGATCATCCAATCAGCCATCTCGCAAAGACTACAAAATGAGGAGATGGGCGAGCTGATCTCCAGAGAGATACTAAAATACTTCTTCTTCAACAAAGATCAGGATATCCACTATCGAAAGGACTTCTGCTACTACATCCGTTTGGATGAATGCAAGCAGGCAAATCACTGGCAAGCCACCATGAAGCTTAACTTTAAGAAAGTGTTGCAAAACGATTATTTAATTGTGGCTTGCGCCAACAATGCTCAGGCTCTAAACCGCTATTTTATCAAGCGGGATGTGGAGTATCGTTGGCTCTTGGACAACAGCATCACCTTGAGCGAAGAATACTTCCATCTCACCCAAGTGTATGTGAATGATCTGCTTTTGAACACCAGCCTCAAGCTAACAGATTCCTGCATCGAAATCCGCTGTGAACATCCACAGCTTAAGCACCTGGTAGGCAAAGAGGTAGCCTTTAGCATCGAGGTTCAATCCTACTACCCCAAAGCATCACATCAGTTCTCTGTGTATATCAACGAGCTTACCCACGGCGTGAAAGTTAAGCTCAGCTATCCGGATGAGATCAAAAACATGGAGATCGTGCCTATCTTTTCGGGGCAGAACAGATTTCCAAGTGTTGATCACAGTCCTGGCTGCGTGACCGTTCAGACAGCAATAGATCAATGGATTTTCCCCATTTCGGGCATCGTCTTTGCCTATTAAAGAGGTTTTATGGACGCAAAGAAAGACTTTAAGACACGTTTAATCCTGATCGGTGGCGGAACCTGCTCCGGCAAAACCACCATCGCCAAAGCGATCGGAAAACGTATCATCGGCCTCAAATATGTGATCATCTCGCATGACAACTACTATAAAGACCTCTCTCACCTGCCTCATGAAGAAGCGATGAAGGTCAATTTTGATCATCCAGCCTCCATAGACTTGGATTATCTCTTGCAAGACCTTCAGAAAATGATGGCTGGGGAGGCGGTAAACGTGCCGGAATACGATTTTATCACCCACAGCCGCAGCGAAGGCAAACTCTGCATCGCCAACGCTGAAGTGGTGATTTTGGAGGGCATCTTTGCCCTCTATTACCCTGAGCTGGTCATGCTTTCAGACCTCAAGATTTACGTGGATACAGACGCCGATATCCGCCTGGCAAGACGAATCCAAAGGGACACGGTGGAGCGTGGCTTTGACATGGAGACTGTTTTATCGCAGTATACGCAAACGGTGCGGCCATCGCATCAAGCCTTCATCGAAACCAGCAAGAAAAACGCAGACGTGATCATCTTTGGAGACAAGAACTTCGATAAAGTCTTGTATATGCTAAACGCCTATCTGCAATATGATTTAGGCAACAGATAAAAGACAGCGTTGGGTTTTGCTTGACAGAGAAGGCTTTCTCAAACATTTGGACTCAAGACAGTATACAAGGAGTTTCCACATCAATGGGAAATCATAGGATAAAACAACACCCCATTCTTTCGGTGACTCGAAAGAAAGAAATAATGTTCGAATTCAATTCCCAGACCATGTTGGCCTATGAAGGTGAGATGATAGCTTCTGCCCTCATTGCCAATGGGATTTACGTTTTTGGTCATCACCACAAAGATGGTAGTGCTCAAGGCATCTTTTGCGCGAATGGTCAATGTGCAAAATGCACTGTGATCGCCAACGGCGTGCCGGTTAAATCCTGCATGACAGAAGTGAAAGCCGGCATGATCGTGAAAAGCGCTGAAGGCTTGCCCGAAGTTCCTCTGGAGACAGGCCCTTCCAAGCGAGCTAAGATAGAGGAGATCCACACCGAAGTGTTGATCATCGGCGGTGGCCCTTCAGGGCTTTCTGCTGCGATAGAGTTAGGCAAAAAGGGCATAGACACCCTTTTGGTGGACGATAAACACATCATGGGTGGCAAGCTTGTGTTGCAGACGCATAAGTTCTTTGGTTCGGAACAGGATAGCCGAGCAGGCACCAGAGGCCATGACATCGCCGAGCTGCTTTCTTTGGAGGTAAGAGCTCAGGAAAGCGTGCAGGTATGGACAAATAGCACCGTGCTGTTTGTCTTTAGCGACAAAAAGGTCGGTGTGATCAAAGAGGGTGTCTACAAACTGGTAGTCCCCAAGCGCATCCTCAATGCTGCAGGTGCAAGAGAGAAGTTCTTACGCTTTAGGGGCAACAACCTGGCGCGCATCTACGGTGCTGGAGCCTTCCAGACTTTGGTAAATAGAGACCTCATCCGCCCTACCAATAGATTGTTTATCATCGGCGGCGGAAACGTAGGTCTAATTGCAGCTTATCATGCACTGCAAGCAGGTATTGAGGTGGTAGGCTTAGCAGAAGCCATGCCACAATGCGGAGGCTATAAGGTTCATGCCGACAAGATCAAGCGTTTAGGCGTGCCCATCTACACCTCGCATAGCATCAAAAGTGCCAATGGCGACAAGGTGGTGGAATCTGTAACCATCACGGAAGTAGACTCCAAATTCCAAGCTATAGAGGGCACAGAGAAGAGCTTTGCCTGCGACACCATCCTTGTAGCTGTGGGCTTGGACTCCCTGAGTGAATTCACTTTGGAAGCTCAGGCTGCCGGCATCCCTATCTACGCCTCTGGTGACGCTCTGGAGATCGCCGAAGCATCTTCCGCCATGTTCAACGGCAAAATAGCCGGCCACAAGATCGCCAATGACATCCTGCACGGTGAGAGCTCAGAAGGCAATATCCCAGATGAATGGTTTGCCAAAGCGCAATTGCTCAAGTCGCACCCCGGTCAAATCAAGGGCTACCAAGACCCTCATCCCGGCAAAGACCTTTTCCCCGTCTTCCATTGCCTGCAAGAAATCCCCTGCAACCCCTGCACCACCGTTTGTCCCACCAATTCCATCCACACCGAAGATGGAACTCTCATGGGCGTGCCTATCTACGGCGGACAGTGTGTAGGCTGCTTCAGATGTCTTCTCATCTGTCCCGGCTTGGCTGTCACCTTGGTAGACAAGAGAAAAGACAGCGAAAATCCCACCATCACGATTCCCTATGAGATTGGCAGCATCCCGGTTGCTAAAGGTGACACGATCCAGCTCATGGATATCGATGCCAACGAACTGGGCGAGTATCCAGTATTTAGGGTAGTAGATTTTAAAGACCGCCGCACTCAACTGGTCATAGTGAAAGTCCCTGCCGCCATTGCCATGAAAGTAGCAGGTTTCAGAGCGCAGGCCAAATCCGTTTCCCAACCCCTGGATAAACCCATCATCACACCCAGTTTACCAGATGATGCGATGATCTGCCTCTGTGAACGAGTAAGTGTAAAAGAGGTACGCGACCTCATCAAACAAGGCATCACAGACCTCAACCAGATCAAAGCCATCACCAGAGCGGGCATGGGGCCTTGTGGCGCCAAAACTTGCGACACTCTCATCCGCAATTTGATCCGTGAAGAAGGTGTGCCCGCAGAAGAGGTGGTAGCCAATACCAGGCGTCCGATCTTTGTGGAAGCAGCTTTAGATATATTCCCTGATGGAGATTCGAAATGAAAAAGATATATGATGTGATTGTTATCGGCGCAGGCTCTATCGGGTTGCCCTCAGCTTTATTCTTGGCTGAAGCAGGCCAAAAAGTCTTGGTGATCGATACAGAGCATGCTCCCGGGCAGCAGAGTAACAAGAAGGCCATCGGTGGCGTGAGGGCTACGCACAGCGATTTTGGCAAGATCCAGCTCTGCCAACGTTCTATTGAGTTATTCAAAAGCTGGAAAGAAGAGCGAGGAGACGACATTGGTTGGCTCTCCAATGGCTACAGCTATCCCGCTTGGGAACAGAAGGATAAAGACTTCCTGCTGGACTTGATGAAGGTTCAGCACAGCTTCGGTCTCAACATCCGCTGGGTAGACGGCAAAGAATATGAAGAGCTTGTTCCTGGCATCAATACTGATGGATTGCTGGGCTCCACCTATTCCCCTGAAGATGGCTCCTGCTCTCCCCTACTCTTCAGTTCATCCGTCTATTTTCACGCCCTCAAGGCAGGTGTGGAATTCCGTTTTGGCGAAACAGTGACAGAACTGACCCTGCAAAACGACAGGATAATAAGCTGCAAGACAAATAAAGACCAATATACCGCCAATATATATGTAAGTGCCGCGGGCAGTTATGCCCGTGAAATCGGAGCCCTGGTTCACAGCAAGATTCAAGTTTTCCCAGACAATCATGAAGCGGGCATCACAGAGCCCGTCGCCAGATTCTTTGGCCCCATGATAGTGGATATGCGCTCTCGGCCTGGATCATCCAACTTTTACTTCTACCAAAACCACGAAGGGCAGGTCGTATTCTGCTACACTCCGGAACCTGCCATTTTGGGCGTGGAAAACCTCAGCACCAGCCAATTTCTGACTCACTGCTCCAAACGCCTGCTTGAAGTATACCCTCGCCTCAAGTATCTAAAGGTGAGACGCACCTGGAGAGGGCAATATCCGATGACTCCAGACGGTTTCCCCATCATAGGCTACAAAGACGAATGCAGCAATCTCTTACACGTGGTAGGAATGTGTGGACAAGGCTTTATGATGGGCCCAGCAACGGGCGAATGGGTTAGCCGTATCTGCACCTCCACCTTGAGTGAAAAAGACCACCAAATCCTGAAGAGCTTTGATCCTTACCGTGACTTCAGTGGTGTAGAGGCTTTCAAATAGTATTTTGACATCCTACTCAGGGTTGATATGAGCGAGTAATACAAATTCCACCTTGACAAAACACGTATATTGATTATCTTGTCTCCAGTATCAAATACTGGAGGAAATATGCCGCGCCCCAAAGACAAATCGTTGCAGGAGGTATTCCTGAACGCCGATCAAGAACTATCTAGGATTGA